>NZ_MUKA01000690.1:141-574 GCF_002150735.1 Streptomyces africanus | reverse complement strand
CCCGACCCACAACCGCCGCGCAGGCGCTGGAGCAGGTGTGCAACCCTCATTCCATCACGTCGACCGCATACCGGTTCGTCTCCACCCCCGCCGCCGTGACCACCTGTACCTCCACCCGCCCCGGCTCCACATCCGCCGGTACCGGCACGGTCAGCAGCGTGTCCGTCGGGTTGTTGAAACCCCCCGGCACTGGCACCAACGGGACGTGGACGTGCACGGCGCCGACGCGGACGACCATCCTGGCCAGCCGGTCCGCCCCCTGCGCACCCGGAGGCACGAAACCGGCGCCCCGGATCTCGATGTCGTCGCCCGTGCGGATCGGCCCGTCCAGGTCCCCCGCCTCCCGCGACCGCACGACGGAGAGGATGACCGGGCGGCCCCCCTCCGCGTACTTGCCGGCCAGGTACGTCGCCGCCGACACCAGGACGACCAC
>NZ_MUKA01000690.1:0-121 GCF_002150735.1 Streptomyces africanus | reverse complement strand
TGTCGGCGAAGGTGCCCCGGCCCGCGTCGTCGGTCATCAGGTCGGCGGCTCGCGGCCGGTCGGCGGGTACCTTCTGGAGCCGTTGCCCCAGCACCCGAAGCCCGACCACCCGGCGCACGAG
>NZ_MUKA01000689.1 GCF_002150735.1 Streptomyces africanus | reverse complement strand
AGAACGGCAAGCCGGTCCGCGAGACGCTGGCCGCCGACATCCCGCTGGCCGTGGACCACTTCCGGTACTTCGCCGGCGTCGTGCGCGCGCAGGAGGGCAGCATCGCGGAGATCGACGCCGACACCGTCGCGTACCACTTCCACGAACCGCTGGGCGTGGTCGGCCAGATCATTCCGTGGAACTTCCCGATCCTCATGGCCACGTGGAAGCTGGCCCCCGCGCTGGCCGCCGGCAACTGCGTGGTCATCAAGCCGGCCGAGCAGACCCCGGCCAGCCTCCTCTACGTCATGGAGCTGATCGCCGACCTGCTCCCGCCGGGCGTGGTCAACGTGGTCAACGGCTTCGGCGTGGAGGCGGGCAAGCCCCTGGCCTCCAGCCCGCGCGTGGCGAAGGTGGCGTTCACCNNGAGCCCGAACATCTTCCTGCCCGACGTCATGGCCGGCGACGACGACTTCCTGGACAAGGCGGTCGAGGGCTTCGTGATGTTCGCTCTCAACCAGGGCGAGGTCTGCACGTGCCCGTCCCGCGCCCTGATCCCCTCGTCGATCTACGACGACTTCATGGCCCGCTGCGTCGAGCGCACCCGGGCCATCCGCGGCGGCGACCCGCTGGACCCGGACACCATGCTCGGCGCGCAGGCGAGCAACGACCAGTACGAGAAGATCCTCTCCTACCTCGACATCGGCAGGAAG
>NZ_MUKA01000147.1 GCF_002150735.1 Streptomyces africanus | reverse complement strand
CCCCTCCCCTCCCCCGGCCGGTCTCAGCCCTGCTCCGCCTCCCTGATCGCGTCCCGGTACGCGCGGGCCGCCGCTCTCAGGGCCGCCTCCGGGTCGACGCCCTCCGACTCCGCGCGGACCGCCAGGGCCAGCAGGTCGTAGCCGATGCCCTCCACATGCGGGAGCGGTATGTCCAGGCCGGCCGTGCGGGCGCGGGACGNNGGCGACGATGCCGGCGGCGACGTCGTCGACGGAGAAGGGAGCCTCCAGGTCCTCCTCGGCGATCCGGGCGTGGAAGACGACCTGGAGGAGGACGTCACCGAGCTCCTCGCGCAGTTCGTCGCGGTCGCCCTCCTCGATCGCCTCGACGAGTTCGTACGCCTCCTCGATGCCGTACTTGGCCAGGCCCTTGTGCGTCTGCTGGGACGACCACGGGCACTCGGCGCGGATGCGGTCCATGACCTGGACGAGATCGAGCAGGCGGGCGCCCGGCAGGTCGTAGGAGGCGGGGAGCAGCTCCAGCTCGGGCATGGCGACGCGGCCGGTGCCGGCGAGACGGGCCAGGCCGTCCGTCAGGGCCGGCTCGCCCTCGCCCGTCGCCACGACGACCACCGTGCTGCCGCCGGCGCAGGCGTCGACCAGCTCCTCGGCCGTCGGGGACGCCTCGTCGACGGTGATCCCCGCCTCGCGCAGATACGGCAGCTGCGGGTGCGCGCCGTCCGCGCACAGCACCTGGCCGGCCGCGTGCAGCGCCTGCCAGGCGGGCCAGGACAGCAGGCCGGGGGCGACGCGGTGGCTGGTGGTGAGCAGGACGATGCGGCCGGGGCCGGCCTGCCCGGGGCGGGTGGCTTCGGGGCTGTTGGCGTTCACGATTCGAAGCTATCCCACGCCGCCGACAGCCCCGGAAGTTATCCACAGGCCCCAGGCGCAGGTGCCCTACATGTTCTGCTGTGCCTGCGCCGCCGACACGTCCCGCACCCACGGTGTCTTCGCGTCGGCTCGGCTGCTCTTCTGCACGTCCCAGGTGCCGTAGCGCGGGTTGAGGTCGACGTTCAGGTCCTTGGAGGCCTCGGACAGGGCCTTCCAGAACTCGGGACGGTTGGTGTCCGTGCCGAGCTTCTGAGCGAGCTTCTGGGCCTCCAGCTGGAGGCGGAGGTTCTCCTCCAGGCGCTGCGGCGGGATGCCGTACTGCTGGAGCCAGGTGGTCTCCAGCGCCTTGGCGCCGCCGGCCTGCTCCTCGAGGCCGGACCGCATCTCCTGGATCTCCCTGCGGGTGACGGTCACACCGGCGTCCTGGGCGGCGCGGTGCAGCACCCGGTCGAGGACCATGGTGTGCAGGGTGTCGCGGGTGAGCGTGCCCGTCCCGGCGATGGCCTGCTGGTACTGGGCGTCGTCCCGCACGGCCGCCCGCTGGGCCGCGCGCACCTCGCCGACCCGGTCCTCCAGCTGGGAGACGGTGATCCGCTGCCCGCCCACCACGGCCGCCGCGCCGGGATGCGCGTCGTTGCCGCAGGCGGTGAGAAGGGGCGCCGCGGCGGCGATCGCGGCGGTGAGGACGAGCGCGGTGCGGCGGCGGTGCAAGGGGACCTCCCGAGGAGATTGTGCGACGGTGCACAAGGTCTTGCGGTGATCGATGGTAGGCAGTGGCCACGCTCTGGCCAACCCATTCGACCAACGATTCATCGGGACTTCCGGCACCGCCGCGCGGACGGGTCCGTGAGGCCCCCGGCGAAATGCGCCCGCGGCGTGGTCACAGGGGGTGCCGCATCCACACGTTGGGCTCGACGTACACCGCGTACCCGCGCTCCGGCTCGCAGCGCACCGGCACCAGGGCGCCGGGCACCTCGATGTCGCCCCGGGTGTCGAAGGGCAGCCCCGTCCAGCGGCGCCAGTCCGCCAGTGAGGCGGCCACCGTCATGGACGCCGGTGCCACGGAGTCGATGGTGGCACCGGCCCGGGCGTGGACCCGCAGCCACGGGTCCTGGGGCAGGCCGTCGGGGCGGACCCGGTGCGCGTACTCCTCGATGGGCGTGTGCGGTTCCAGGTGCTTGGCGTTGGGGCGGACCGGGGCGACGACCTCCCGGAAGCCGCGCGCCCGGGCGTTGTCGCGCATGGCCGAGAGCATCAGCGCGGACAGGCCTCGGCCCTGGGCGTGCGGGGTGACGGAGATCGAGATCGCGCTGACGGTGTCGGGGCTCACCCCGCGGCGCAGGTCGGAGAAAGCCCACACGAGGACCGTGTCCCAGCCGTTCCCGGGCAGCCGGCCACGGCCTCCGGCATTCAGGGCGAAGGGCACGCTGAACCCGTTCGCCACGACCTCGCCCTGCTCGTCCTCGGCGAACAGGACGTACTCCGGGAGTTCGGCGGCGATCCGCGGGAAGTGCGCGGCGCCGACGAGATCCTGGGTCGTGAACTCCGCGTAGCTGTCCGCCATCCCGACGACCCGCTCCCGCATCTCCGGGCGGTCGGCGAGGCTCGATATCTTCGGCTGCATGCGGTCACGGTAGGCGTGCGGGCGCACGGCCCGCACCGGATTATCGTGCGGGGGCCCGGTCCGCCACCTGGCCGGTCCTGGCCTGCCGGGCGGCGATGACCATGACGACCGTGGACAGCAGGGCGATGCCGGCGCCGACGTAGAGCGGTGAGGTGTAGCCCAGGCCCGCGGTGATGGCCAGGCCTCCGAGCCAGGCGCCGAGGGCGTTGCCGACGTTGGACGCGGACACGTTGGCGCTGGCGGCCAGGGCCGCCCCGTGCGCGAAGTCGGTGACACGCGTGATCATCCCGGGCACACTGGCGAACCCCGTCACCCCCATCACGAACACCAGGACGACCGAGGCGGTCGCGCTGCCGGCGAGCAGCCCGAACAGGGCCAGGGTCAGGGTGAGGCCGAACAGGGCGAGGACCAGGGCACGGTCACGGTCGCGGTCGGCCGCGCGCCCGCCGAGCAGGTTCCCGACGACCAGTCCGACGCCGTAGACCATCAGCAGCCAGGCGACATCCGCCGAGGCGAAGCCACTGACCTCGGTGAAGGTGTAGGCGATGTAGGTGAAGGCACCGAACATCCCGCCGTAGCCGAGGGCGGTGGCCGTCAGCGTCAGCCAGACCTGCCAGGAGCGGAAGGCCCGCAGCTGCGCCCGCAGGCCGCCGGCCGGCACCGGGTCCGGCTCGCCTGTCCCGGAGGCCGGCGGGGGCGGAATCGGGCCCGGCCCGCCTGTCCCTGTGGCCGGCGGCGTCCGGCCCGCCCACGCCGGTACCAGCGCGGCGATTGCCGCCAGGGCGAGGACGCCGATCGCGGTGACCGCCCAGAACGCCGCCCGCCAGCCCCAGCGCTCACCGACCAGCGCGCCGAACGGCACGCCCAGCACGTTGGCGACCGTCAGCCCGGCGAACATGACCGCCACGGCCTGGGACTTCTTCTCCGGCGCGACCAGACTGCGCGCGACCAGCGAGCCGATGCCGAAGAACGAACCGTGGCACAACGCCGCGACGATCCGCCCGAGCAGCATCACCGGGTAGTCCGGCGCGACGGCGGAGAGCAGGTTGCCGACGACGAACAGGGCCACCAGGCCGATCAGGACCTGCTTGCGGGGCAGCCGTGCCGTCGCCGCGGTCAGCGCGATCGCTCCCACCGCGACACTCAGCGCGTACCCGGAGATCAGCCGGCCCGCGGCCGCCTCGGACACCGTGAAGCTCGACGCCACCTGGGGCAGCAGCCCGGCGATGAGGAACTCGGTCAGACCGATGCCGAACCCGCCGAGCGCCAGCGCGACCAGTCCGCTCGGCATCCGGGACGCCCCGACGGAGCTCACCCCGCTCGGGCTCACCTCACCCGGCTTCAGCCTCCGCACTGCTTCAGCATCATCCGCTTGTCCGCCGCCGTGACGGGAAGCTCGTACTTCAGCGACACCTGGGCGAAGCGCACCGCGTAGGCGCAGCGGATCCGCTTGTTCGGGGGGAGCCAGGACGCCGGACCGGAGTCGCCCTTGGAGCCGTTGGTCGGCCCGTCCACCGGGACGAGGTTGAGCGGGTCGTTCGCGATGGCCTCCCGCTTGTCCTTCGTCCAGCGCGAGGCGCCCATCTGCCAGTCGTAGGACAGCGGCATGACGTGGTCTATCTGGACCTTCGTCGCACGGGACTTGGTCCACTCGATGACCTTGCCGGTGTACGGGTCGTGCAGCGTCAGTGCCATGACGACGCAGTCGGAGCCCGACCGGAAGCGGAGGTCCTCCCCGTCGCGTTTGAGGAGGTCGTTGCGCGAGTCGCAGCCGTTGCGGGCGAAGGGGACGTCGGCCGGTGCCGAGTCCATCCAGGCGTAGCCGAACTTGTCCCTTTCATAGCCGGTCCTGGGGCCGCGGCCCTTCGTCTCCACCTTCCCGATCAGGGCACGGGCCTTCTCCCTGTCCCCGGCGGACGTGATCGCCGCCAGGCCCGGCTTCGTGCCGTCCGGGTTGTCCAGCGGGTTCACGGCCCGTCCGTCCCCGGCCGGAACGCCGGAGCCCGAGGGTCCGCCGCTGTCCGCGGGCGGGGTCAGGCCTTCACAGCCGGCCAGTGCCGAACCGGCGAACATCATCGCGACGGCCAGTGCCGCCCCGCGCCTCAGACGCCTCACCGTGCGCCCCTCCCCTGCTTGCCTGTTCCACTGCTTGCCTGTTCCGCCTCCGCACGGGCGGCGTGTGCCAGGCCCCCACGGTAGCGAGGGAGAGGTCCAGACCACATCGGCCCCAAACGGGCATTCCTCGCATGCCCCGCGTATCGTCGGTTCTGAGCGACCTCCGGAGGGAGTTTTCCGAATGGGCATCTTCGACAAGTTCAAGAGCCAGGCACGGAGCAAGGGCAAGCATCGCTCCGACTCCGAGGAACAGAAGATGAACGAGAGGACCGGCGGCAGGTACGAGGACCAGATCGACGCCGGGCAGCAGCGGGTCGAGGGAACGCTCGGCATGGACCGCGACCGCGACCGCGAACGGCCCGACCAGCAGTAAGGCCTCCCCCCTCGACAGGCCGTCCGCGGAGAGACAGCTCCTGCGGGCGGCTTCACTTGACCTTGACACTGGCGTCAGGGTCCGACGATCCCCGCATGGCATCCCCGGACACGAAAACCTCGCGCACCGTGCTCGTCACCGGCGCCGGTACCGGCATCGGCCGGGCCACCGCCCACGCCTTCGCCGACGCGGGCGCACACGTCGTGGCGGTGGGCCGCCGCGCGGCGCCCCTCGCCGAGACCGCGGCCCACGAGCCGGCCCGCATCAGCCCGCTCGTCGCCGACATCACCGCCGACGACGGCCCCGAAACCATCGTCCGTACGGCACTCGACCGGCACGGCCGCATCGACGTGCTAGTGAACAACGCGGCCATCGTCAACGCCCAGTCCCTGCGCACCTACACGCGGGCCGCCGTCGAGCCCCAGATCGCGACGAACCTCCTCGCCCCCGTCCTGCTCGTGCAGGCCGCCCTCCCGGCTCTGGAGGCCGGCCGGGGCGTGATCGTGAACGTGACGACGGCCGTCGGGCAGCGCGGCTGGCCGGGCAACTCCCTGTACGCGGCGGGGAAGGCGGCCCTGGAGGTGCTCACGCGGAGCTGGGCGGTCGAGCTCGCCCCGCTGGGCATCCGGGTCGCCGCCGTGGCGCCGGGCGCGATCGGCACGCCGATCGCCGACCACGCGGGCTACACGCCCGAGCAGCGGGCCGCGATCCGCGCCTGGCAGCTCGCGCACACACCGCTCGGCCGGGTCGGACGCCCCGAGGAGGTGGCGTGGGCGATCACGCAACTGGCCTCGCCGCAGGCCTCGTTCGTCACCGGCGTGGTCCTTCCGGTGGACGGCGGCGCGGTCGTCACATGAGACTGACGCGCATGGCGGAACCTCGTATGCGGATCGGCGAACTCGCCGAGGCGACCGGCACGACGCCGCGCGCCCTGCGCCACTACGAACAGGCGGGGCTCATCACCTCCGAACGCGCCGCGAACGGCTACCGTCTGTACGACGCCGGTACGGCCGTCCGCGTCCGCAACGTCCGCCGGCTGCTGGACGTGGGCCTGACGCTCGACGACGTACGGGCGTTCCTGCCCTGCCTGGACGGCGACGTCACGGCCGGGCCCGCCTCCGAGGAGGCCCTGCGGATCGCCACCGGCCGGCTCGCGGTGCTGGACGCGCGCATCGCCGCGCAGGCCGCGGTCCGCGACCGGCTGGCGGCGGCCCTGCGCGAGGCCACCGGCGCACGCGTACGACCGGTGGCCTGAGGGAACGCCGGCGTCAGGAGCCCAGCACCGACGTCAGGAACTCCCCGACCCACGCCAGCAGATCGCGCCCGACCAGCGGCTTCCCGCCGACCTTCGCGGTCTTCGGACGCGGCACCAGCACCTGGTGCGTCGCCGGCTTGATGACGACCCCGGGGTACAGCCGCTTGACCCGCAGCTCCTGCGACTCGCGCAACTCCACGGGCGCGAACCGGATGTTGGTGCCCTGGAGCACGATCTCGCCGACGCCGCAGGCCCGCGCGAGCATCCGCAGCCCGGCCACGAGCAGCAGGTTCTCCACCGGCTCGGGCAGCTTGCCGTAGCGGTCGACGAGTTCCTCGCGTACGGCCTTGACATCCTCCTCCGTGTTGGCGGAGGCGATGGCCCGGTACGCCTGGAGCCGGAGGCGCTCGCCGGGCGCGTAGTCGTGCGGGACGTGCGCGTCGACGGGCAGCTCGATCTTGACCTCGAGCGGCGGCTCCTCCTCGATCTCGCCGGTCTCCAGCTGGCGGCGGTAGTCGGCGACGGCCTCGCCGACCATCCGGACGTACAGGTCGAAGCCGACGCCCGCGATGTGGCCGGACTGCTCGCCGCCGAGCAGGTTGCCCGCGCCGCGGATCTCCAGGTCCTTCATCGCCACGTACATACCGGCGCCCATCTCGGTGTGCTGGGCGATGGTCGCGAGCCGCTCGTGCGCGGTCTCGGTGAGCGGCTTCTCCGGCGGGTAGAGGAAGTACGCGTACCCGCGCTCGCGGCCCCGGCCCACCCGGCCGCGCAGCTGGTGCAGCTGGGACAGGCCGAAGGTGTCGCCGCGCTCCACGATCAGGGTGTTGGCGTTGGAGATGTCGATGCCGGACTCCACGATCGTCGTGGACACCAGCACGTCGAACTTCTTCTCCCAGAAGTCGACGACGACCTGTTCCAGCGCCTGCTCGGACATCTGGCCGTGGGCGGTGGCGATGCGCGCCTCGGGGACGATCTCGCGCAGCCGGGCCGCGGCCCGGTCGATCGACTCGACGCGGTTGTGGATGTAGAAGACCTGGCCCTCACGCAGCAGCTCGCGGCGGATGGCGGCGCCGATCTGCTTCTCCTCGTAGGGGCCGACGAAGGTCAGCACCGGGTGCCGTTCCTCCGGAGGGGTCGTGATCGTGGACATCTCGCGGATGCCGGTCACCGCCATCTCCAGCGTCCTGGGGATCGGGGTGGCGGACATGGTCAGCACATCCACGTTCGCCCGGAGCTTCTTCAGCTGCTCCTTGTGCTCCACGCCGAAGCGCTGCTCCTCGTCGACGATGACCAGGCCCAGGTCCTTGAACTTGGTCTCGGAGGAGAACAGGCGGTGGGTGCCGATGACGATGTCCACCGAGCCCTCGCGCAGGCCTTCCAGGACCGCCTTGGCCTCCGTGTCGGTCTGGAAGCGGGACAGCGCCTTCACGTTCACCGGGAACTGCGCGTACCGCTCGCTGAACGTCCCGAAGTGCTGCTGCACCAGCAGCGTCGTGGGCACCAGGACGGCGACCTGCTTGCCGTCCTGGACGGCCTTGAAGGCGGCCCTGACCGCGATCTCGGTCTTGCCGTAGCCGACGTCGCCGCAGATCAGCCGGTCCATCGGGACCGACTTCTCCATGTCCTCCTTGACCTCGGCGATGGTGGTGAGCTGGTCGGGCGTCTCCGCGTAGGGGAAGGCGTCCTCCAGTTCGCGCTGCCAGGGGGTGTCCGTGCCGAAGGAGTGGCCGGGGGCGGCCATGCGGGCGCTGTAGAGCTTGATGAGGTCGGCCGCGATCTCCTTGACGGCCTTCTTCGCGCGGGCCTTCGTCTTCGTCCAGTCGGCGCCGCCGAGGCGGTGCAGGGTGGGGGCCTCGCCGCCGACGTACTTGGTGATCTGCTCCAGCTGGTCGGTGGGGATGTAGAGGCGGTCGCCGGGCTGGCCGCGCTTGGCGGGCGCGTACTCGACGACCAGGTACTCGCGAGTCGCGCCCTGCACGGTGCGCTGCACCATCTCGATGTAGCGGCCCACGCCGTGCTGCTCGTGGACGATGTAGTCGCCCGGCTCCAGGGTGAGCGGGTCGATGGTCTTGCGGCGGCGGGCCGGCATCCGGGCGCCGTCCCGGCCCGCCGCCTTCTGGCCCGTCAGGTCCGTCTCGGTCAGGACGGTGAGTCGGAGGGCCGGGTCGACGAAGCCGTGCTCGATCGAGCCGCACGCCACGTGCACGACCGACGGGGAGATGTCGGCGAGGTCCGTGTCGAGGCGGGCGGCGATGCCCTCGCCGCCCAGTACCTCGACCGTACGGGCCGCCGGGCCGTGCGCCTCGGTGACGAACACCGCGCGCCAGCCGTCGGCGAGCCAGCCCTTGGTGTCGGCGAGGGCCTTGGCCGTGTCGCCGCGGTAGGTCTCCGGGGCGTGCATCCCCAGCTTCAGGGTGTCCGCGTCGAGCTCTTCGTCCGCGGCGAACGGCGACACCGACCACCACATCATGTCCAGCTCGCGGGCCCGGTCCCGGACGTCGGCGATGGACCACAGGGAGGCCGCGCCGACGTCGATGGGCGCCTCGCCGCCGCCGGCGGTGGCCGCCCAGGAGGCCTGGAGGAACTCCTGCGACGTGGCCACCAGGTCCGACGCGCGCGTGCGGACCCGCTCCGGATCGCACACGACGGCCATGGACCCCTTGGGCAGCACGTCGAGCAGCAGCTCCATCTCGTCGACCAGGACCGGCGCGAGGGACTCCATGCCCTCCACCGCGATCCCCTCCGCGATCTTGCCGAGCAGTTCGCCTAGCTCGGGGTGCTCCTCGGCCAGGGCACGCGCCCGGGCGCGGACGTCCTCGGTGAGCAGCAGCTCGCGGCACGGCGGCGCCCACAGGCCGTGCTCGGCGACTTCGAGGGAGCGCTGGTCGGCGACCTTGAAGTAGCGGATCTCCTCGACGTCGTCGCCCCAGAACTCGATGCGCAGGGGGTGTTCCTCGGTGGGCGGGAACACGTCGAGGATGCCGCCGCGGACGGCGAACTCGCCGCGCTTCTCCACGAGCTCCACGCGCGCGTAGGCGGCGGCCGCGAGGGCGTCGACGATCTCGTTCAGATCGGCGGTCTGCCCCGTCCTCAGGGCGACCGGCTCCAGGTCGCCGAGGCCCTTGACCTGCGGCTGGAGCACGGACCGGACGGGCGCCACGACGACGGAGACCGGGCCGGTCTCGGGGTCGTCGGGGCGGGGGTGGGCCAGGCGGCGCAGCACGGCCAGGCGGCGGCCGACGGTGTCGCTGCGGGGGCTGAGCCGCTCGTGCGGGAGCGTCTCCCAGGACGGGTACTCCACGATCCCCTCCGGCGGGAGGAGGGAGCGCAGGGCCGCGGGCAGGTCCTCCGCCTCGCGGCCC
>NZ_MUKA01000688.1:391-1445 GCF_002150735.1 Streptomyces africanus | reverse complement strand
CGGGCCGCGCGTTCGTGCGCCGCCCGGGCGTCCGCGAGCGGAAACGTGCTGTCGATCGCGACGCGGACCGTGCCCGCGTCGAGCAGGCGTCCCAGTTCGGCGAGCTGCGCGCCGTTCGAGCGGACCTGGGCGATCGAGACCGTGACGCCCAGCTTCGCGGTCTCCTCGTCGTCGTATTCGCCGGGGAACACCGGGAAAATGGCGCCGCCGTGCTTGAGCGTGTGCAGGAAGCGGCTGCTGTGGGGGCCGCCGACGGTGTCGAGGACCAGGTCGATGTCGTGCACGAGTTCCTCGGGACGACTCCTGGTGTAGTCGATGAACTGGTCGGCGCCGAGCTCGCTCAGGAACGATTCATGCGCGCCTGACGCCACCGCGATGACGCGTGCGCCCTTCCATTTCGCCAGCTGGACCGCGAAGTGGCCCACACCGCCCGCGGCGCCGTTGACCAGCACCGTCGTGTCGGAGTCGAGCGGCACCGGACGGTGCTTCGCCTCCTGGAAGGGCGAGGGGTGATCGTGTCCGACCTCGATCAGGTACTGCCACACCGTCAGCCCGGCCATGGGTGCCCCGGCGNNCGACGGCCTCGACGACGCCCGACACGTCCGTCCCCGGAATCACCGGCAGGCTGACCGTCGATCCTGACCCGGGCACGCTGGTCAGCCCGCCGCGCAGGTACCAGTCCGGTGGGTTGACGCCGACCGCGTGCACACGCACGAGCACCTCACCCGGTCCCGGCTCGGGAATCGGCACCTCGTCGTAACGCAGAACTTCAGGACCGCCGTGCTCATGGAGCCGGACCGCCCTCATCGTGTGTGTCGGCATCGTTCTCTCCTGCCCGCGCTGCGGGATAGGCTTATTCGGATCAGCGCTCCACATAAGTGGATCGCTGATCCGAATATATGGACCACTGATCCGGATAGTCAAGAGGGGCAGATGCGGGCCGACGCCAGGAAGAACCGCGACCACCTGCTCGCCGTAGCGGGCACCGCCATCGCCGAGCAAGGCGTCGACGTGTCACTGCGCGACATCGCGCGCAGGGCCGACGTCGGACTCG
>NZ_MUKA01000688.1:0-359 GCF_002150735.1 Streptomyces africanus | reverse complement strand
CGCGGGCATGGCCCGGACCGACATCGACGGTACCGATCTGTTCGCGCTGATCGCGGCGCTCGCGTGGCTCGGCGATCAACCCTCGCTCGCCCCACGCGCCGACCACCTCTTCGACGTCGTCGCGAGCGCGATCCTGACGAAGCCGGCGAGCACCCATACCGGCAGGACGCCGCCCCCGGGCCCGTAGCTGAGAATCGTCGCGTACCCGGATCGGCGAACTCGGTCTCGGGGGGCTCGACGGGGTGGCCGCGTCCGAAGCGGCGGCTCGGGCGCGGACCTGGGCGACGAGGCGGGGTGAGTTGGCCACCCGCCGGCGGGCCTGGCCAGAGCCGGCTGGGACCGGGGCGGCGTCAGTCGTG
>NZ_MUKA01000687.1 GCF_002150735.1 Streptomyces africanus | reverse complement strand
GGTGCCGCTGGCTCTGGCGGGGCTGCTCGGGGAGGGGCCCCGGCGGCGGGTGATCGTCGCCGAGCCGCGGCGGATCGCGGCACGGGCGGCGGCGCGGCGGATGGCATGGCTGCTGGGCGAGAAGGTGGGCGAAAGCGTCGGCTACACGGTGCGCGGCGAACGCGTCGTCGGGCGGCACACGCGCGTGGAGGTCGTCACGACCGGGGTGCTGGTGCAGCGACTGCAGCGGGACCAGGAGCTGGCCGGTGCCGATGTGGTGGTCCTCGACGAGTGCCACGAGCGGCATCTGGACGCGGACACGGCGGCGGCGTTCCTGTGGGACGTACGGCAGACGCTCCGTCCGGAACTGCGGCTCGTGGCCGCCTCGGCGACGACCGACGCGCAGGGGTGGGCCGGGCTGCTGGGCGGGGCTCCGGTGGTCGAGGCGCGGGGAGCGGCGTATCCCGTGGAGGTCGTGTGGGCGCCGCCGGTGCGGCCCGTACGTCCGCCGCACGGGATGCGTGTCGATCCGGCGCTGCTGGCGCATGTGGCGTCGGTGGTGCGGCGGGCACTGGCCGAGCGGGACGGGGACGTGCTGTGTTTCCTGCCGGGCGTGGGCGAGATCGCCCGGGTCGCCGGGCAGCTCGGTGAGCTCGGGGACGTCGAGGTGCTCCAGGTGCACGGGCGGGCGCCCGCGGCCGTCCAGGACGCCGTGCTGGCCGGCGGGGAGCGGCGCCGGGTGGTGCTGGCCACGTCGGTGGCGGAGTCGTCGCTGACGGTTCCCGGTGTGCGTGTGGTCGTCGACTCCGGGCTGGCGCGGGAACCGCGCGTCGACCACGCGCGCGGGCTGAGCGCGCTGACGACGGTACGGGCGTCGCAGGCGGCCGGGCGGCAGCG
>NZ_MUKA01000686.1 GCF_002150735.1 Streptomyces africanus | reverse complement strand
GAACTGCTCGTCGTCGTCCAGGGGCGGCACGGCACCCGCGTGTCCGTGCCGCCCCTGGACGACGACGAGCAGTTCGATCTGTGGGCCGACGCCTTCCGGGACGTGGCCGACCTCGACGACGGCGAACTGCGGTCGCTGGTCGCGCAGTTCCAGCTGCCCCCGCACGTCGTACGCTCCGCCGCCGCCACCGTACGGCGCGAACTGCCCCACGAGGACGAGCTGGACGCCGTACAGCTGGCCTGGCGGGCCGGTCTGGACGAGGCCCGTATGGGCATGGACGAGCTGGGCCGCCGTATCGGACCGCGGGCCGGCTGGGACGACCTGGTGCNNTTCGACGCCGCCGAGGCGGGCGGCGCGCTGCTGCTGTTCGACGAGGCCGACGCCCTGTTCGGCAAGCGCAGCGAGGTCAAGGACAGCCACGACCGGTACGCCAACCTCGAAGTCAGCTATCTGCTCATGCGGATGGAGGCCTACCGCGGGCTCGCCATCCTCACCACCAACATGAAGAAGGCCCTGGACAACGCCTTCCTGCGGCGCATCCGCTTCGTCGTCGACTTCCCCTTCCCGGCCGAGCACGAACGCGCCGAGATCTGGCGCCGCGTGCTGCCGCCGCAGGCGCCGGTCAAGGACCTCGACCCGCGGCTGCTCGCCCAGCTCACCGTGGCGGGCGGCTCGATCCGCAACATCGCCCTGTCCGGGGCGTTCCTGGCCGCCGAGGAGGGCGAGGCGCTGCAGATGCGGCACATGGCCGCGGCGGCCCGGACC
>NZ_MUKA01000685.1 GCF_002150735.1 Streptomyces africanus | reverse complement strand
GCCGGGGCCGTGCCGGTGGTCGCCGGGGTGGTCGTCGGCTGGGTCGCGGCGCGGGAGGCGGATTCCGGGGAGCGCGGTGGGACGCGGCCGGGCGGCGGGGGCGGTGCCGTCGGGTCGCCGGGGCGCACCGCCCGTGCCGCCGCCCTCGCGGCCGTGCTGTGCGCGGCCGTCCTCGCGGGGCTCGCCGCGCTGGCGGGCGGGCCGCTCGGGGGCACCGTCCTGGCCCGGTTCGGGCCGGTGTGGTGGCAGGTGGGTACGGCCACACTGGCGTGGCTGTTGCTGGTGGCCGTCCCGACGGCGATGACCCTACGGGCCTGGCGCTGCCGGACGCCCCGGACGGACGGCCCGGGTATCGGCAGACAGCGGGAAGAACCGGCCGACGGCACCCACCAGGGCATGCGCCGACGGAAGGACTCGCGCCCTGCCCGGGGTTGGTTCACGCGCACCGGAATCGCCGGGATCGCCGGAGTCGCCGGGGGCGCGGGCCGCGGCGGGGCCGACGGGCCCGCCAGTGGGACGGGAAACACCGGGTCTGCGAAGCCGAGGACCTCACCCCCCGCTCCGGACGCCTCCTACGCCCCCTTCGCGCCCCTCGATCACGACACCCGCTACGGCCGCCAAGACCACGACGACCACGACGACCACGACGACTCCCCGTTCGAGCCGTACGACTTCCTGCCCGCCGACCCAGGCCCCGAC
>NZ_MUKA01000146.1:911-1249 GCF_002150735.1 Streptomyces africanus | reverse complement strand
ACGTGGACGGCGTCTACGACGCCAGGAGCATGCTGTGCGCCGGAGAAGCGAAGGGAGGCCGGGATGCCTGCCAGGGCGACAGCGGGGGGCCGCTGGTGGCCCAGGGGCGGTTGATCGGGCTCGTGTCGTGGGGGATCGGCTGTGGTCGCGCCGGCAGCCCCGGGGTGTACATGCGTGTGTCCGACATCATGCGCACGCTCCACTGGGCACGGTCCTGAAGCCGGACACTGGTGTGAAGGTCATGTGCACGTTCGACTGAACGCGACTGTGAAGAAAACGTGCCGCGTGCCCAAGGGGCAATCAGAGGACTCGCGGGGACGAGGACGGGCGGCTGCCTC
>NZ_MUKA01000146.1:0-853 GCF_002150735.1 Streptomyces africanus | reverse complement strand
TCAGCGGCCGTCAACTGGCTCGCAGGGGTCAGAACAGTAGTCACGTCGCCTCTTCTCTAGCTCGACGAGCTGTCGTACCAGGGTCAACATCCAACCAGCCCCAAAACGTTCCCGCTCGTGGCTTTTCCTCGAAAAATCTTTGCGAGGCGGCTGTCTGCTGCCGGTTGGCGGCGAATGTGCCGTATTGCGTGTCTATGTGTCTTACGGAGCTTCGCGTTGTATCGGTGGTCGGTCCTCCCGGCTGGGTTGCCGGTTGTTCATGAGGACGTGCCCGGAGCCTAAATGGTTCATGCCTGGAAGGGAACGTGATGTGTGCTTCACTCCAACGAGGGATCGAACAGGCATGCGAGTCTGGACTAGGGTGAGTTTCCGACGAGGGTGGCGTTACAACGGCTCTACCAGGCCTCGGTACCCTCTCACCGGTGACTGAAGCCGCGCCCTTACCCATGAGGGCCCCATCTGAAATTCAGCGAGGAGCGAACCGCGTGACCGCCGAGACGTCCGTGCCGTCCACAGCTCTGCTGGCAGGAGCAGACCGGGACGGTTCCAACTACACCGCGCGGCACCTGCTCGTCCTCGAGGGGCTCGAGGCCGTGCGGAAGCGCCCCGGTATGTACATCGGGTCGACCGACAGCCGTGGCCTGATGCACTGCCTCTGGGAGATCATCGACAACTCCGTCGACGAGGCCCTGGGTGGCTACTGCGACCACATCGAGGTCATCCTCCAGGACGACGGCTCCGTCGAGGTCCGGGACAACGGCCGGGGCATCCCGGTCGACGTCGAGCCCAAGACCGGCCTCTCCGGTGTCGAGGTCGTCATGACCAAGCTGCACGCCGCCGAACTTGCCGCCGG
>NZ_MUKA01000684.1 GCF_002150735.1 Streptomyces africanus | reverse complement strand
GGACGTCGGCCCCACCACCGAAGCCATCGAGAACGACTTCACCTATGCCAACAAGATCATGGGTGACTTCTTCCGCTTCCCGTTCCCGCCGTTGCACTGGCCGACCCCGAGTCATCTGCGGCTGCGCAAGCTGATCTCGAATCTGGACCATTTCGTCGCGGAGATGATCGAGCAGCGCAATACGCGGACGGACGGCAGCCCCACCTTGCTGTCCATCCTCGCGGACGCGGTCGACGAGGAGACCGGCCACCGGATGGACGCCGTGCAACTGCAGCAAGAAGTGGTCAACATCATGGTCGGTGGCTATGAGACCACGACCGGCGCGGCGTCCTTCCTGCTGCATCTGCTCGCCAAGCACCCCGATGTGCAGGAGCGGATGCACGACGAGCTGGTCGAGGTGCTGGACGGCCGGACACCCGACTTCACCGCGGTGAGCAAACTCAAGTACACGCGCATGGTGGTGGACGAAACGCTGCGGCTGCGCGGCCCGGCNNGCCGGGCCGTGGGCCCGGACGAGGTCGGCGGTTTTGACATCGCGGCGAACACCGGCATCTACATCAATTTCTTCACCCTGCACCGCCACCGGGAATTCTGGACCGACCCGGAACGGTTCGATCCCGAGCGGTTCGCCCCGGAAGCCGTGGCCGGCCGGCCGAAGAACGCGTACATCCCGTTCGGCGCCGGGCTCCGGGTGTGCATCGGCAAGCACTTCGCGTTGACCGAACTCACCATCATCGCCGCGATGATCGTG
>NZ_MUKA01000683.1 GCF_002150735.1 Streptomyces africanus | reverse complement strand
CGCCGGGTGACGGCGAGATGCCGGGTGGCGCCTCGGAGGGCAGGGTGGGGCCGACCGGGGTGGAGGGTGTCGCCGAGCTGGGTGGGGCTGAGGGGTCTGGCGTCCCTGGTGGGTCTGACCGTTCCGGTGCCCCCGGTGGATCTGTCGTCTCTGGCGTCTCGGCCGGGCCGGACGCTTCCGGCCCCCCGGCTGGGCCCGCGGGTTCCGGCGCTCCGGGCCGGCCTGAGAGTTCAGGCGACGCTTCGACCGGGCCGGACGGTGTCGCCGACCCGGGTGGGCCCGAGGGTTCCGGCGCCTCGGGTGGGCCTGACGGTTCCCTTGCTCGGGGCTGGCCGGAGGGTTCCGGCGCCTCGATCGCGTCGGACGGTTCCGGTGCCCCGGGCCGGCCGGGCGGTGCCCGCGCCCTGGGTGGATTGGAGGGTTCCGGTGCCCCGGGCTCGTCGGAGGAGTCCGGCGCGCCGGGTGAGTCTGAGGCTTCCGGCGCCCCGGGTGGGCCGGACGCTTCCGATGCCCCGGCCCGGCCGGACGGATCCAGCGCCCCCGACGGGCCGGACCGTTCCCGTGCCCCGGGCGAGTCCCCGGCCCGGACGCCCTCGGCCGGTGCTCCTGCCCCCGCGCAGGACCAGCCCGCCGCCGCACCGGCGGACACGCCGGCCGTAGGCGACGACGAGGGCCCGGGTCCTCGCGCCGCGGACATCGCGCGCGAGGCGCTGCGTGCGGCACGGCAGGACGCGCGGCGGGCCCGGGAAGAGGCTGAGAGTGCGAGGCGCCGGTCGCGGCACAGCCGTGGGGACACGCGGCCCAGGGCCGGTCGGCAGGCGGGCGGGCACGCTGCCGGCGGGGGAGTGCGTGACGTACGGAAGTTGCTGGCGGACGCCTTCCGGATGCCCGCGGACACGGACGAGTCGGACGCGGCGCCCGAGGGCTCTGACGAAACCACCCAGGAGCGTTCGCCCCACGGCATGCCCGACTCGCCGCACAGGCACAGCCCTGCCGACCCCGCCCGCACCCC
>NZ_MUKA01000682.1 GCF_002150735.1 Streptomyces africanus | reverse complement strand
TAGGAGGCGATTGCTTACTGTGGTCCCAGCTGGGATCGAACCAGCGACCTTCCGCGTGTGAGGCGGACGCTCTCCCGCTGAGCTATGAGACCGGGATGAACCGCTCGGGGGGAATTTCGATGCCCGCCGAACGAGTACGAACTTTAACACGCACCACCCGTTCGCCACCAAATCACCCGGTTGTCATCAGTTCACCGGGGTCGGCCGTCGCGCCACGCCCACCTACCGCCGCAAGAGTCGGGCGCAGCCGTTACGAACGGACGGCGCGACCCGCACCGGTACCGGCGGAAATGACAAGCTTGTGATTTACCGGCGTCTACCAGGCGATTTGTAGGTTTCGCCGAACGTCGGCTAATGTTCTGTCTCGCACCACGGAGGACGGAAACGACCACCGGGGATGCAGAATGCGGATGTAGCGCAGCTGGTAGCGCATCACCTTGCCAAGGTGAGGGTCGCGGGTTCGAATCCCGTCATCCGCTCGAGAGGTAGGGCCAGGCGCATAGAATGCCTTCCCCCTTTGCGCGGTGGAGTGGCCGAGTGGTGAGGCAACGGCCTGCAAAGCCGTGCACACGGGTTCGATTCCCGTCTCCACCTCGCGCGATTAGCTCAGCGGGAGAGCGCTTCCCTGACACGGAAGAGGTCACTGGTTCAATCCCAGTATCGCGCACGCAGTGCCCATGATCCGCTGCACGGTGTGGTCATGGTCCCGAGGACGATTAGCTCAGCGGGAGAGCGCTTCCCTGACACGGAAGAGGTCACTGGTTCAATCCCAGTATCGTCCACATCACACCGAAGCCCCCGGCCGTACGAATCGGCTGGGGGCTTCGGTGTGATGTGG
>NZ_MUKA01000145.1 GCF_002150735.1 Streptomyces africanus | reverse complement strand
CGCCCCGGGTGAAGGCCAGCACCCCGGGCGGGGCCTCCAGCCAGCGCAGCGTGCCCTCGCCCAACTGGGGCAGCGCGGCCCGCAGTTGGAGGCCGTCGCGGTACAGGTGCCAGAAGGAGCGGGTGTCGGCGAGGGCCCGGTCGGTGGCGTACTCGGCGAAGTACTCCGGCTGCGGCAGCCACGGCTTGGCGCTCTCCTCGCCGGAGGTGAAGCCGAACGGCGAGGCCTGCCCCGACCAGGGCAGCGGTACCCGGCAACCGTCGCGGATGCGGGCCCGGCTGCCGGTGCGGCGGAAGATCGGGTCGGTGAGCACGTCGTCGGGCAGGTCCACGACCTCGGGGAGGCCGAGCTCCTCGCCCTGGTAGATGTACGCGGCGCCGGGCAGGGCCAGCATCAGCAGGGCGGCGGCCCGGGCGCGGGCGGCGCCGAGGCCGCTGCCCTCGGTGGCGGGTTCGCCGTAGCGGGTGACGGTGCGGACCTGGTCGTGGTTGTTGAGGACCCAGGTGACGGTCGAGCCGGTGCCGGCGATGTCCTGCATGGCCTCGGAGATGACCTTCTGGAAGGCGTCCGGGTCCCAGGGGGCGCTGAGCAGGTCGAAGAAGAAGGCCTGGTGGAGTTCGTCGGGGCGGACGTACTGGGCGTGCTCGCGGGCGGTCGGGACGGAGACCTCGCCGACGAGGAGGCGTTCGCAGCCGTCGCGCTCGGTGTACTCCTCGCACAGGGCGCGCCAGCGGCGCCACACGTCGTGCACCTCGGGCTGGTTCCAGGCGAGCGGGTTGACCGAGTCGCGGGTGCGGGCGTCGGCCTCCGGGTCGTCCGAGTCGGGCAGTTCCGGGTGCTTGAAGAGCCCGGCGGCGACGTCGATGCGGAAGCCGTCGATGCCCCGGTCCAGCCAGAAGCGGAGGATCCGGTCGAACTCGGCGGCGATCTCGGGGTTGCGCCAGTTCCAGTCGGGCTGCTCGGGCGCGAACATGTGCAGGTACCACTGGCCGGGCCGCCCGTCCGGCTCGGTCACACGGCTCCAGGCGGGGCCGCCGAACATGGAGTGCCAGTTGTTGGGCGGCTCGGAGCCGTCCGGGCCTCGGCCGTCGGCGAAGTGGAAGCGGGCGCGGGCCGGGCTGCCGGGCGGGGCCGCGAGCGCCGCGCGGAACCAGGGGTGCTCGCTGGAGCAGTGGTTCGGGACGATGTCGAGCAGCACCTTGATGCCGAGCCGCCGCGCGGCCCCGACCAGCAGGTCGAACTCGTCGAGGTCACCGAAGAGCGGGTCGACGTCGCAGTAGTCGGCCACGTCGTAGCCGTGGTCGTGCTGCGGCGAGGGATAGAAGGGGCTCAGCCAGATCCCGTCCACGCCGAGCTTCTTCAGGTAGGGCAGTCCGGCCCGGACGCCGGCGAGGTCGCCGACGCCGTCGCCGGTGCTGTCCAGGAAGCTGCGGACGTACACCTGATAGATCACTGCGTCACGCCACCAGTGGTGCCTGTTCAACCCATCGACCTGTCTCTGAGGAGGGCAGCGGTTATGCATGCATGTTAAGTAGGCATGTCGAGAGGGTGTCAATGAAAAGACAGAAGCTACCGAGGAGTTGAGGTGGTAGAATCCGGCATTTATCGGACACATCTCAACCAGATGAGACGTCCGCGTTACCTAACAAGTAAGTAGAGGCCTAGCGGCGCGAGATGACGGCGAGCTCGCGGGCCAGCCGGCGCACCGCCGCCGCGGGCGTCTCGTTCCCGGCCATCGCGTCGTGCACGACCGCCTGCACGACCAGGCTGACCTGGTCGTAGCGCGGGCTCTTGGGACGCGGCGCGGCCGTGCGCACGCTCTCGCGCAGGGTCGGCAGATACGGGAACCTGCGGATGAGCGCGGGGTCCTCGTAGAGATCGGCCCGGACGGGCGGCAGCGCGCCGCGCGTGAGGACCTGGCGCTGGACGCGCTCGCTGGTGAGGTAGGCGATCAGGCGGGCGGCCGAGTCGGGATGCCGCGCGTGCGTGCTGACCGCCAGGTTGGAGCCGCCGAGGACACTCGTGCCCGGCCCGTCCGGTCCCGGCAGGGGTACGGCGCCGACCTTCCCGGCGACCTCGGAGCCCGGGGCGGAGGCGCCGACGTAGGCGTAGGGCCAGTTCCGCAGGAAGAGCAGCCGGCCGTCCTGGAAGGCCTGCTTGGACTCCTCCTCCTTGTAGGTCAGCGCCTCCTTCGGGATCCAGCCCTCGCGCACCCCGCGGGCCAGGAACCCGATGCCCTCACGGGCCGCCGCCGAGTCGACGGTGACGCGCTCGCCCTCGTCGCCGAGGATCGAGCCGCCCGCCGAGTAGACGGCCTCGGCCGCGTTGACCGTGAGGCCCTCGTACGGCAGGAACTGCCCGGCGTAGCCGTCGAGGCCGTACTTCGGGGCGATGGTCTTCGCGTACCGCTCCAGCTCCGCCCAGGTGCGCGGCGGCCGGACGCCCTCCTTGGCCAGGACGTCCTTGCGGTAGAGGAGGAGGCCGGCGTTGGTGACGTACGGGACGGCGTAGAGCTGTCCGTCGTAGGTCGCCGTGTCCACGACCGGCGGGAGGAAGGTCCGCAGCGGGAAACGGTCGCGGGGCAGCGGCCGGATCCAGCCCGCGGCGGCGAACTCCGAGGTCCAGTTGACGTCGATGTTGAGCACGTCGAACCGGCTGCGGTCGCCGTCGCGCAGATCGGTGGTCATCTGGGCCTGGGTCTCGTCGGCGGAGTCCGGCAGCTCGACGAGGGTCACTTTTTCGCCGGGGTGGGTGCGGTTCCAGCCCTCCAGCAGGGGACCGAGGTAGCCGGTAAGGTCTCCGGCGGTGGCGAGGGTGAGCGGTCCGCGGCCGCCGTCGGCGGGCTCGCCCGCCTGCGCTCCGGCGGCGACGTAACCGGTCAGGACCACGACGAGAACGAGAAGGCCCCTACCCGCGGCTTGGATCCACCGCATAGGTTCCTCCCTGTACACCGGCGACGGGCGCCTTCGCCCGGAACAGAGGCCATGTATACCTGTTAGGTATGGGCGATACTAGGGCCTGGAGCACATTGGACCGGACAGGAGGACTGCACGCGTGCGCCTGCCCCTCCTGGCACTCCTCGCCCGTGGCCCCGCCCATGGCTACGAGCTCAAGCAGGACCTTGAGCAACTGCTGGGCTCCGCGTACCCTCAGCCGAATGTCGGCCAGATCTATGTGACCCTCGGCCGCCTCGAGAAGTCGGGACTGATCGAGGGCGAGGACGTGGCGCAGTCCAGCCGGCCCAACAAAAAGGTCTACCACCTCACCGACGCCGGGCGGGAGGCGCTGCGCGCCTGGTTCGAGGAGCCCGAGGACGAGCCGCGGGTACGGGACGAGTTCTTCATGAAGCTGGCGCTCGCTCCGCAGAGCGGGCTCGCCGACCAGATCTCCCTGATCAACCAGCAGCGGCGCCAGTACCTGAACACGATGCGGCAGCTGTCGAAGCTGGCCGCCGCCGAAGACCGTGACAACCGCATCGCCCACCTGCTGATCGAGGGCGCGATGCTGCACCTGCAAGCCGACCTCGACTGGCTGGAACGGTGCCAGGAAGAGCTGGAGGAGCTGGAGTGAGCGACGACCGTCCCGCTCCTGTGCTGCGCGCCGAGGGCCTGGTGAAGACACACCACGGCGAGGGCGCGCCCGCCCATGCCGTGCGCGGGGTCGACCTGTGCGTACGGCCCGGCGAGTTCGTGGCGATCACCGGTCCGTCCGGGGCCGGCAAGTCGACGCTGCTGCATCTGCTCGGCGGCCTGCAGCGGCCGGACGCGGGCCGTATCTGGCTCGACGGCGAGTCCACCGACACCTACAGCGAGGCCCGCTGGGCGGTGGAGCGCCGCAAGCGGATCGGGATCGTCTTCCAGTTCTTCAACCTGGTGTCCAACCTGTCCGTCGCCGACAACGTGGAGCTGCCCGCCCTGCTCGCCGGGACCTCGCCGAAGCGGGCCCGGGCCGAGCGGGAACAGTTGCTGGCCGAGCTGGGCCTGACGGGCAAGGAGCGCAGCATGCCGGGCGAGCTGTCCGGCGGTGAGCAGCAGCGCGTCGCCCTGGCCCGGGCCCTGGTCAACCATCCCCCGCTGCTGCTGGCCGACGAACCCGCGGGCAGCCTCGACAGCAAGGGCACCCGTGAGGTCATGCGGCTGCTGTCCCGCTTCCACCAGCGCGGGCAGACGATCCTGCTGGTCACCCATGACGCGCGGCTGGCGAGCGCCGCGGACCGGGTGATCAGCTTCTTCGACGGCCGGATCGCCGACGACGCGGAACTCGACGGCGGCACTCCGCCGCGCCGGTCCGGCATATCCGGTGTGCTGGAACTCAGGGACTGACATGCGGGTGAGGGACTGACATGCGGGTGTACGACGGCTGCCCGGTGTCCGGGCCGAGAGGCTGAGGCCTGTGCGAGCCACCCTGCGCTGGGCGCACTCCGATCTGCGCACGCACCGCGGCGAGGCGCTGTTCCTCGTCCTCGCCACCGCGGGCATCGTCGCCTCCCTGCTGCTGGCCACGGCCCTGTTCGGGTACGCCACCAATCCCTGGCAGCGCGTGTTCACGCAGTCGCACGGCGCGCACGTGTGGCTGCACACCGACACCGCGGCCGACACCGGGAAGCTGGCCGGGCTGGACGGCGTCGACTCCGTCGCCGGCCCGTACCCGACCGCCGACACCGCCGTCGCCTCGCGCGGCAGCCGCGCCGCCGTCGAACTGCGCGGCACTCCGGAACGCCCGTCCGTCGGCCGCCCGCCGGTCGTCTCCGGCCACTGGCTGGACCCCGCGACCCCGAACGGTGTGGTCCTGGAGAGCCGCCTCGCCCGCGCGCTGCTGGCCGAGCCCGGCGACACCCTCACCGTGCCCGGCACCGCCCGCGAACTGACCGTCGTGGGCCTCGCCGACAGCGCCGAGCCGCGCTACCGGCCCGGTGAGCAGCCGGGCCTGGTGTGGGCACTGCCGTCGGCTGTGCCGGACCCCGGCGGCCAGGTGATCGGACTGCGGCTGACGGATCCCGGCGACACGTCCTACGTCGTCCAGCGTGCCGTGACCGTACTGGGCGCCGGGGCGATCGGGGAGGTGTCAACCTGGCAGCAGGCCCGCGCGGAGGCCCAGGGCGACAACCGGCTCCTCGGCCAGGTGCTGGGCCTGTTCGGGCTGGGCGCACTGATCGCCGCCGGGCTCGCCGTGCACGGTGCGATCGGCACCCGTATCCGCGGCCACTTGCGTGACCTCTCCGTCCTCAAGGCCATCGGCTTCACCCCCGGCCAGGTGGTCCGGATCTTCCTGCTCCAGCATCTCGCCTACGCGCTGCTGGGCGCCGTGGCCGCCGCCGCGCTGGCCGAGGCCCTGGGCAGCCGGATCCCGGGACGGCTCGGGGACGCGGTCGGCGTGTGGCAGGGGCTGCCCGGCCACACCGTGGCGCTGTTCGTCATTCCGGTGGGGGCGGTGCTGTTCATCGGCGCGACCACCGGCCTGGCCGCCTGGCGGGCGGGCCGCGTCCCACCGGTACCCGTGCAGCGTCCGACGCCGACGCTCGGCGGACGGCTGCCCGGGGCGAACACGGGCCGGGGCTTCGGCCCGGGCGGCACGGCGGCTCTGCCCGCCGGCCAGCCGACCGGGACAACGGGCGCTGCCCTCCCCCCACAGCCCGCAGCGGAACCGCCCGGCGGACGGCCGACCGGGACGACGAGCCAGGCCCTCGGACCGCAACCCGCAGCGGCTGCGCCCGGCGGGCGGCTGACCGACGGCCTGCGCCGGGTCCTCGGACTACGCCCCACAGCAGCGGCCGCACCTGACCGCCAGCCGACCGGGACAACCGGCCAAGCCCTCCCCTCACAGCCCGCAGCGGAACCGCCCGGCGGACGGCCGGTCGGCGGGGTGCGTCGGATCCTCGGGATGCGGCCCGCCGCTCCCCGGGGCGGGCAGCTCTCCGATCTGGCGCGTCGTGCCCTCGGAGCGCGGGTTCCGCCCGCGTTGGTGCTGGGCTGGCACAAGGCGTTCACGCGCCGGCCCCGGTCCCTCGCCACCGTCGCCCGCCTCACCCTGCCGCTGCTGCTGATCGTCGTGGCGATGAGCGCGTGGACCACCATCGACCGCTTCCACAGCACGCCCGAGCAGATCGGCCTGCCGACCGCCCTCAGCGTCCGCGCCGACGCCGGCCTGACCGAGCGGCAGACCCGCGCTCTCCTGGAACGCGACCCGGAGGTGGCCGCCGCCTACCCCGGCGTCGAGACGGCCGCCCTGGTCCCGGGCCAGACGGCGACCATCGCCCTGCGCGGCCTCGGCACCGGCCAGGACCCCTACCCGTACACCCTCTCCGAGGGCCGCCCCGCCCGCGGCGCCGACGAGGCCGTGGCCGGGCAGGGGCTGCTCGACCTGCTGGACGTGCGCGTCGGCGACTGGGTGCGGATGACCGTCGGCGACCAGCCGCAGATCCTGCACATCGTGGGCCGCAGCATCGAGCCGGAGAACGCCGGCCGGGTCATCTCCACGTCCCTCGACACCCTCCGCGCGAACGACCCCGGGCTCCGCCCGACCCTCTACGAGCTGCGTCTGGACCCCGGTGCCGACCCACGGGAGGTCGCCGACCGGCTGGCCACGGCCGGGCACGGACACCTGGACGTGCACACCGTGACCAACCCCGCCGACGGGCTCTCCCCGCTGCGCGCCGTCGTCGCCGGGCTGGTCGCCGTCCTCGCCCTCATCGGGCTGATCGAGCTGCTGACCGCGATCGGCGGCACGGTCCGCGAGAGCGAACGGGACCTGCTCGCGCTGAAGGCCATCGGCCTGTCCCCCCGGCAGATCACGGGCATCACGGTCATGGCCACCGGCTGTACCGCACTGGCGGCCGTGCTCGCCGCCACCGTCCTGGGCCTGCCGCTCGCCCACTGGCTGATCGACGCCCAGGGCCGGTCGAGCGGCATCGGCGCCGGGATCGCCCGGGGCCCGTCCGCCCCGCTGATGCTGCTGCTCGGTGCGGCGGCGGTACTCTGCGCGGCCGCGCTGGCCGCCGTACCCGCGGCCCGCGCGGCCCGCCGCCGGCTGGCGGACACGCTGAGCGCGGTCGCCTGACGTCCCGGCGGCTCCGGGGTCAGCCCCCGTAGGGGTGCTGCGGGTTGTACGGCGGCTGCGGGTGCGGGGCGTACGGGTGCTGCCCGCCCGGCGCGTAGGGATGGCCGTACGGGTTCCCCTGCGGCGGCACGTACGGCGATCCCGCCGGAGGCATCCCCGGCGGCATCCCCGGCGGCATGTGCGGGACCGGCCCGGGTGCGGGCGCCGGTGCCAGAGTCGCCGGATGGGCCTTCAGCCTGATCCCGTACCGCCGCTTGAGCCGCCCCATCTCCAGCAGCGCGATGGCGGTGACCGTCACGGGAGCGCCCAGGATGAAGACGATCCCCAGGGTGAGGCTCAGTCCGTGCAGATCACCGGTGACGAGGTCCGGGACGGCCACCAGCCAGCTGGTCACCATGGAGAGCAGCGGCGGAAGGCAGCGGTGCGTGGCGGCCGTGCCGAAGAAGTTGCCGGAGACCCGCACCGCCCCGTAGGCCGTGAAGATGAGCATCCACATCATCGTCAGGCCGACCCCGATGATCACGCCGGGGTTCGCCGAGCCGTTCACCGTCTGCACCAGCAACAGCAGGGCGGCCACGCACCCGACGAACAGCAGGAGCAGCAGAAGGGAGTTGCGCAGCGGCACCCGCAGCTGCCGCACCGTGCCGCCGCGCCGCCAGACCCAGAGCATCGCCCCGACCGTCAGCGGCGTGAGGAAGAGCAGGACGACGGAGGCCGTCATCGCGTTCTCCAGCAGCTCCGTGAAGTCGAAGCCGCCCTCGATGAAGGTGTAGACCCCGAGGGAGGCGACCGCCCCTGCGATGACCCGGAACCTCTTCAGCCGCTCCACGGACGGATCGAGAGGCTGCGGTATCCACGCGGGATGGAACACCGCCTGGGCCACGTCATGGGGCTTCAGGACGGACCTGACCGTCAGCGTGCCGCCTGTCCAACTTCCGCGTGTGCGTGCCACTTCGCGCTCCCCCGAGCACTCGCCGTGATGATCGACCGGGAGTCTACGGGAAGCGGAGGGGGCGCCGCCGGGCGGTGTGCGGAATCAGCGCGCCGCCGGGCGGTGGGCGAACGACGCGCTGCCGTCCGCCTCCCGCCCGGTGCTCTCACTGCCGGCCGCGCAGCTCCCGGTACGTGCCGACCAGGGCCTTGGTCGACGCGTCCAGGCCCTCGACCTCGGCGCCCTCGGTCAGCGCGGGCTCGACGCGCTTGGCGAGGACCTTGCCCAGCTCCACGCCCCACTGGTCGAAGGAGTCGATGTTCCACACGGCGCCCTGCACGAACACCTTGTGCTCGTAGAGGGCGACCAACTGGCCGAGGACCGACGGCGTCAGCTCGGGTGCCAGGATCGTGGTCGTCGGGTGGTTGCCCTTGAACGTCTTGTGCGGCACCAGCTCCTGAGGCACCCCCTCGGCCCGCACCTCCTCCGGGGTCTTGCCGAAGGCGAGCGCCTGCGTCTGCGCGAAGAAGTTGGCCATCAGCAGGTCGTGCTGCGCCTTGAGCCGGTCGCCCAGCTCGCCGACCGGTCGCGCGAAGCCGATGAAGTCCGCCGGGATCAGCTTCGTGCCCTGGTGGATGAGCTGGTAGTAGGCGTGCTGCCCGTTGGTGCCCGGCGTACCCCACACCACCGGCCCGGTCTGCCACTCCACCTCACGCCCGTCCCGGCCGACGTACTTGCCGTTGGACTCCATGTCGAGCTGCTGGAGGTAGGCGGTGAACTTGGACAGGTAGTGGCTGTAGGGCAGCACCGCGTGCGACTGGGCGTCGTGGAAGTTGCCGTACCAGATGCCCAGCAGGCCCAGCAGCAGCGGCACGTTGGACTCGGCGGGCGCCGTCCGGAAGTGCTCGTCGACGATCCGGAAGCCGTCGAGCATCTCCCGGAAGTTGTCCGGGCCGATGGCGATCATCAGGGCGAGGCCGATCGCCGAGTCGTACGAGTAACGGCCGCCGACCCAGTCCCAGAACTCGAACATGTTGGCCGTGTCGATGCCGAACTCGGCGACCTTCTCGGCGTTCGTCGACAGGGCGACGAAGTGCTTGGCGACGGCGGCCTCGTCACCCAGCGCGTCCAGCAGCCAGCCGCGCGCGGACGTGGCGTTGGTGACCGTCTCGATGGTGGTGAAGGTCTTGGAGGCGATGACGAACAGCGTCTGAGCCGGGTCCAGGTCGCGGATGGCCTCGTGCAGGTCGGCGCCGTCCACGTTCGACACGAAACGCACGGTCAGCGAGCGGTCCGTGAAGGCGCGCAGCACCTCGTACGCCATCGCGGGGCCCAGGTCGGAGCCGCCGATGCCGACGTTGACGACGTTGCGGATCCGCTTGCCGGTGTGCCCCGTCCACTCCCCGGAGCGCACCCGGTTCGCGAAGTCGGCCATCTTGTCGAGCACGGCGTGCACACCCGGGACGACGTTCTCGCCGTCGACCTCGATCACCGCGTCCCGGGGCGCCCGCAGGGCCGTGTGCAGCACGGCCCGGTTCTCCGTGGTGTTGATCTTCTCGCCGCGGAACATGGCGTCCCGCAGCCCGAACACGTCGGTGGCGGCGGCCAGTTCGCGCAGCAGCCGCAGGGTGTCGTCGGTGACGAGGTGCTTGGAGTAGTCGACGTACAGGTCGCCGACCCGGAGGGTGTACGCGGTGCCGCGGCCGGAGTCGGCGGCGAACAGCTCGCGCAGCTGGACATCGCCCAGCTCCTCGCGGTGCTTGGCCAGTGCCGTCCACTCGGACATCTGGTTGAGCCTGGTACGGCCGTCTGCGTTCATCTCGGGCTTCAGCCTTCTTTCCTGTCCTGCCTGCGTACCTTGCCCCGCTGCCGGTCCCCAACTTAATTGATCAGGGCGTGACATCGGCTGTCGTGGCGCTGTCGTCCGGCTCGACAACAACTACGTTCACCTTGAGCGCGGGTATCAGTGCGAGGACGGAGAGGACGAAGAAGGCGGCCGTGAGCAGGGGCGGGGTGTTCGGCCCCCAGGCGGTGGCGACGGCCCCGCCCAGCAGGGCGCCGAGGGGCACGCCGGCGAAGGCCAGGGTCCGGAAGGCCGAGCTGACCCGGCCCAGGAGCCCGGCGGGGCTGCGCTCCTGCATCAGTGTCGTCGTGTTGATGTTCCACACCATGCCCATGAGCCCGAAGACGGCCAGCGCGCCCACCAGCACGGCCAGGCTGCGCACGGTGCCCATGACGACGAGGGCGGCGGTCTGCACCGAGCCGGCGAGCAGCACGGACCGCAGCCGGCCGAGCCGCGCCACCAGCCGGCCGTTCACCACTCCCCCGGCCAGGCTGCCCAGTGTGAAGGCCGCGCCCGCCGCCGCGTATCCCGTGGGGCCCGCGTCGAGCCAGTCGGTGACGAGGACGACCAGCATGGCGAGCTGGGTGCCCATGCCGATGTTGCACAGGGCGGTCGCGGCGCACAGGCTACGCAGGGCGCGGTCGCGCCACAGGGTGCGCAGCCCCTCCGCGATCTCGCGGCGCAGGGTGCTCCCCGACGGTCGCGGCGTGCGGTCGGACTCGGCGGCCGGCAGCGAGCCCACCAGGGCCGCGGCCACCAGGAAGGTCACGGCGTCGGCCGCGAAGGGCACGGCGGCCCCGGCGGTCAGCAGCAGCGGCACGACGGGCCCGCCCAGCAGGCCGCCCGCGATGCGCTGGCCGGTCAGCAGCCGGGCGTTGGCGCTGCCGAGGGCGTCCCGGTCGACCAGGGCGGGCAGCAGGGCCGTGGCGGCGTTGTCGAAGAGGGTCTGGAGGGTGGTCAGGGCGAAGGCCAGCACGATGAGCAGGCCGATCGAGGCGTGACCGAGAGCGACGGCCACCGCGAAGGCGGCGACCAGCAGCCCCCGTAAGGCATCCACCCTCCACATGGCGCGCCGCTGGTCCACCCGGTCGGCGACGGCCCCGCCGAGCAGGCCGAAGACGATCCAGGGCAGATACCCGCACGCCGTGACGGAGGCGATGAGCAGCGGCTCGTCGGTCAGTGTGACGGCGAGCAGGGGCAGCGCGGCCGTACGCAGCGCGTCACCAAAACTGGACAGCCCGGCTGCGCTCCACAGCCGTCCGAAGCCGCCGCGCCACGCGGGCACGCGCACGCTGTCCACCTCGACCGTCGCCACTGTTCCCCCTCACGGTTCGCCCGATGCACAAACCGTAGAGGGCACCACTGACAATCGGTCGGCGAGCGGCCGTCCGTCGGTTGCGGAAAGCAACTCCGGCCGGGCACCTGCTGGTGCCCGGCCGGTCTCAACTCCTAGATTTCGCCCCGCAGTTTGGCGAGCGCCTCGGCGAGGATCGCCTCGCCGTCCGCGTCGCTGCGGCGCTCGCGCACGTACGCCAGGTGCGTCTTGTAGGGCTCGGTGCGCGGCGGGTCCGGCGGGTTGTCCCGGTCCTGGCCGGCCGGAAAGCCGCAGCGGGGACAGTCCCAGGTATCGGGCACCTGCGCGTCGCTGGCGAAGCTCGGCTGGGTCTCGTGTCCGTTGGAGCACCAGAAGGAGATGCGCAGCCGCGGCGCGGACTCGCCGCGCTCGGCCTCGCCCATCGGCCCCGCCCCGACCCGGCTTCCCCGGATCGCGTTGCCACTTGCCACGGTCGTAACTCCCTGCGTGATGGTGCCGCGAAGCGAGTCGGCGTTCCGCTTCGCTGCGAGCGCCTCAGTCTACGTAAGGCCCAACGCGCGTCCAGTGATTGGAGTTACAACCCTCACACCTAGACGCAAGCCCCATGATAGGCCGCGCTGTGCCGCGCGTACCGAACATGGGGCGTTACGTACGTATTGCCTGCGTACGCAGTGTGTGCGGGATGCGGGCCGGTCAGTTGTTCACCTTCATCAGGATGCCGAGCACGATAATGCACGCGAACCAGAGCAGACCGACCACGACGGTGATCCGGTCGAGGTTGCGTTCGGCGACCGAGGAGCCGCCGACGGAGGACTGCATGCCGCCACCGAACATGTCGGAGAGACCGCCGCCCTTGCCCTTGTGCATCAGCACCAGCAGCATCATCAGCAGGCTGAAGACGATCAGGGCGATCGAGAACCCCAAAACCACGGCTGGACCAACTTCCTCGGATTCGGATGGACGACGCGGGGCCCAGCACAGTGCTGGACCCCGCAAGGGTACGACGGATCGCGTCTACCGCATACTCACTGGTCGCGGAAGCGCACGATCTTGACGAACTCGTCGGCGTCCAGCGAGGCGCCGCCGACCAGGGCACCGTCGATGTCGGCCTGGGCCATGATCTCCGCGACGTTGCCCGACTTGACGGAGCCGCCGTACTGGATGCGGACCTTGTCGGCCAGCTCCTGCGAGTACAGCTCGGCGATCTTGCCGCGGATCGCCGCGCAGACCTCCTGGGCGTCCTCGGCGCCGCAGACCTTGCCGGTGCCGATGGCCCAGACGGGCTCATAGGCGATCACGATGGTCTCGGCCTGCTCGGCGGGGAGGTCCTTCAGACCGCCCTCGACCTGGGCGAGGGTGTGGGAGACGTGGTTGCCCGCCTCGCGGACCTCCAGCTCCTCGCCGACGCACAGAATGGGGGTCAGGCCGTGCTTGTAGGCGGCCTTGACCTTGGCGTTCACCAGCTCGTCGGTCTCGTTGTGGTACTGGCGCCGCTCGGAGTGGCCGATCGCCACGTACGTGCACTTCAGCTTGGCCAGCATCGAGCCCGAGATCTCGCCGGTGTAGGCGCCGGAGTCGTGCGCCGACAGGTCCTGCGCACCGTACTTGATCTTGAGCTTGTCGCCGTCGACCAGGGTCTGTACGGAGCGCAGGTCGGTGAAGGGCGGCAGGACGGCGACCTCGACGGCCTCGTAGTCCTTGTCGGCCAGGGCGAAGGCGAGCTTCTGGACGTGGGCGATGGCCTCGAGGTGGTTGAGGTTCATCTTCCAGTTGCCCGCCATCAGCGGCGTGCGCCCAGGAACGTTCGATACAGCCATCTAGGTCAGTCCTCCAGTGCGGCGAGGCCGGGGAGCGTCTTGCCCTCGAGGTATTCGAGGGAGGCGCCGCCACCGGTCGAGATGTGGCCGAATGCCGTCTCGTCGAAGCCCAGGGTGCGCACGGCGGCGGCGGAGTCGCCGCCGCCGACCACGGTGAAGCCCTTGGATTCGACGAGGGCCTGGGCGACCGCCTTGGTGCCCTCGGCGTAGTCGGGGTGCTCGAAGACGCCCATGGGCCCGTTCCAGAAGACGGTGGCGGCGTCGGCGAGCTTGGACGCGTACAGCTTGCGGGTCTCGGGCCCGATGTCGAGGCCCATCTGGTCGGCCGGGATGGCGTCCGCGGCGACGGTCGTGGGGTGGGCGGGAGCCTTGGTCTTCAGGTCCGGGAACTCGGTCGCGGTCAGGGCGTCGACGGGCACGACCAGCTCGACGCCGGTCTTCTCGGCCCGCTCGAGGTACTCCTGGACGGCCTGAAGCTGGTCCTCCTGGAGGAGGGACGCGCCGACCTCGTAGCCCTTGGCCTTGAGGAAGGTGTAGGCCATGCCGCCGCCGATGAGGATGCGGTCGGCCTTGCCGAGCAGCTGGTCGATGACGGCGAGCTTGTCGGAGACCTTGGCGCCGCCGAGGGCGACGACGTAGGGCCGCTGGAGGTCGTCCGTCAGCTTCTTCAGGACGGCGACCTCCTTGGCGATGAGGTAGCCGGCGGCGTGCGGCAGCCGGGCCGGAAGGTCGTAGACGGAGGCGTGCCCCCGGTGCACGGCCCCGAAGCCGTCGCCGATGTAGAGGTCCGCGAGGGCGGCGAGCTGGTCGGCGAAGGCGCCGCGCTCGGCGTCGTCCTTGCTGGTCTCACCGGCGTTGAAGCGCAGGTTCTCGACGACCGCGACCTGGCCGTCGGCGAGGGCGGCGACGGTGGCCCGGGCGGACTCGCCGACCGTGTCGGTGGCGAACCGTACGTCCGTGCCGAGGAGTTCACCGAGGCGCGCGGCGGCCGGGGCGAGGGAGAAGGCCGGGTCCGGGGCGCCCTTGGGGCGGCCCAGGTGCGAGGCGACGACCACCCGGGCGCCCGCGTCGGCGAGGGCCTTGACCGTGGGCACCACGGCGCGGATCCGGCCGTCGTCGGTGATGGTGGTGCCGTCCAGCGGCACGTTCAGGTCGGCGCGGACGAAGACCCGCCGGCCGGCGACCCCTTCGGAGAGGAGTTCGTCGATCGTCTTCATGAGGGGACTCCTGAAAGAGCTCGTGATCGCTCGTAAGCGCTCGTGATCGAACAGCTCTGATCTGTACGTGAGTCAGGGCTCGGACAGCGCATTCTCGCGCCGCCCGAGCCCTGCTCTCACATGGACGTGCCTGCTCTGTGGATCAGAGCTGGTTGCCGACGAAGACCGTCAGGTCGACGAGGCGGTTGGAGTAGCCCCACTCGTTGTCGTACCAGCCGATGACCTTCACGTTCTTGCCCTCCTGGACCATGGTCAGGGAGGAGTCGAAGGTGCAGGACGCCGGGGCGTTGACGATGTCGGACGAGACGATCGGGTCCTCGGTGTACTCGAGGATGCCCTTCAGCTCGCCCTCGGCCGCCTTCTGGAAGGCGGCGTTGACCTCTTCCTTGGTGACCTCGCGGCCGAGCTCGAGGACCAGGTCGGTGACGGAACCGGTCGGGACCGGGACGCGCATGGCCATGCCGTCCAGCTTGCCCTTGAGCTGCGGGAGGACCAGCGCGGTGGCCTTGGCGGCACCCGTGGTGGTCGGGATGATGTTCTCGGCGGCGGCACGGGCGCGGCGCAGGTCCTTGTGCGGGAAGTCCAGGATGCGCTGGTCGTTCGTGTACGCGTGCACCGTCGTCATCAGGCCCTTGACGATGCCGAAGTTCTCGTCGAGGACCTTGGCCATCGGCGCCACACAGTTGGTGGTGCAGGAGGCGTTGGAGATGACGTGGTGGTTCGCCGGGTCGTAGCTGTCCTGGTTGACGCCCATCACGATGGTGACGTCCTCGTCCTTGGCCGGAGCCGAGATGAGGACCTTCTTGGCGCCGCCGGCGATGTGCTTCTCGGCGTCGGCCTTCTTGGTGAAGATGCCGGTCGACTCGATGACGATGTCGACGCCCAGCTCGCCCCACGGGATGTCGGCGGGGTTGCGCTCGGCGAGGACCTTGATGGTCTTGTCGCCGACGGTGATGGTGTCCTCGGTGTGCGAGACCTCCTGCTTGAGGCGGCCGAGGATGGTGTCGTACTTCAGCAGGTGAGCGGTGGTCGCGGTGTCACCCAGGTCGTTGACAGCCACGATCTCGATGTCTGCACCCTGCTCCAGCAGCGCGCGGAAGTAGTTACGACCGATGCGGCCGAAGCCGTTGATGCCTACGCGGATCGTCACGAACCGATCTCCTCGTTGGTACGCCGGCCATGAAGAGCCGGCGAGCTCTGTTTGGGATGTCCCCGACCGCCTACGACCCTACCTCCCTGAGGCTGCGGTGGTGACATCCAGATGCCCCATACACGGCAGGGCGGTCCGTACCCGCCAGTAGGGGTACGGACCGCCCGTCACCGAGAGCGAGATCACTCGATTTCGCTCCTTGGTGTGGTGCCCGTTGACGGAGGGTTCCCCGCTCTTGTGGGGTCACACGTCCGCGGTCACACGTCGAGGGAGGCGAGCGCCTTCCTCATCAGTGCCGCCCGGTCGGCCGCGGTGGCGACGTGCTCCAGGCCGAAGCCCAGCAGCACGGTGTCGTCCGTGGTGACCGCGCCGTAGGTCTGGAGCAGGATCCCGGTGCGGGCCCAGTCCTTGAGGACGGCCGGACTGCCCTCGGGCGGTCCGGCCGCCTTCCAGGCGCCGAGCGAGGTCTCGAAGCCCTCGGTCTCCTTCGCCGTGCCGCCGACGACGAGCGAGGCCTCGTCGGCGAGAACGCCGTGCCCGCCGGTGCCCGGGTCGGTCACGTAGCTGATCGAGACCTCGACCGACTTGCCCGCGTACGCGCTCAGGTCGAAGTCCACCCGCTGCCAGCCGCCGGAGGCGCCGGTGAGGCTGTTCCACGAGCCGGTGCTGCCGGTCGCGGTGCAGCCGTCGTCCGACAGGGTCAGGTAGTGCTTCAGCCAGGGGTGCTCGCGGACGTAGAAGCCGCCCCCGCACTCGGCCGGAACGGCGGCCTTGGTGGCGCCGCCCGCCTCGGGCAGGGTCGTCCAGTCGTCGGCGCCCGTGGTGTGGGCCTCGACCAGGACGTTGTCGTAGCCGGGCTCGGTGTCCCACATCAGCTGGGTGCGCAGGGTGGGCTGGTCGGCCGCGGCGACACCGGTGAGGTCCACGGTGCGGGTGAGGCGCTTGTAAGCGTCGTCGGTGTGGACGGCGGCGGCCATCGAGGAGCCCGCGTACGGGCCGTACGGGTTGACCGCGCCGGCGAACTGTCCGGCGCCCTTGCTCGCGAACCGCGGGAACGTGCCGGCGGGCAGTTCGTCGGAGGTGACGCCGTAGCGGCCCGCCGCGTCCAGGGGGTTGCCGGGCGCTGCGGCGAGCGGGCCCGTGAAGCCGCCCAGCTCGCCGGAGCCGGTGAAGCCGGTGGCTCCGGCGGCCGAGGTACGGCTGTAGGCGCCCAGGTAGTACTGGCTGAAGTCGTCGGACAGGGCGCCGCCGAGGTCGACACTGCCGCCGGCCTGCTCACCGGCCTCGATCAGCCGGCCGCCCTCGTTGAGGAAGGCGCGCAGCTGGAGCTGGGTGGCGTTGCCGGGGACGTTCGCGCCCGTGTAGTGGACGACGGTGTCGACGTGGCTCAGCACGCCCAGCGCGTCCGGCGCGCCCTGCCGGGCGACGTCCCAGACGAGCGCCTTGCGGCCGCCGGCCTTGAGGGCGGCCACGTACTTCTGTGCCTGCGTGGCGGCCGCGCCCTCCTCGGCGACGACGAGGGTGTCCGCTTTGGGCCGCTCGGCGACGGTGTAGGTGAAGCGCTTGCTGGAGACCTTCTTGCCCTTCCTCGTCTCCCCGGTGAACCACACCTCGACCTTGTCGCCGGGGTCGCCGTCCCTGACCTTCGCCCGGTAGGCGTCGAAGTAGAGGTTGTCCTCACCGCCGTAGGTCTCGCCGCCCTTCCAGGGCTTCAGCTTCATGTCCTCGGTGCGGCCGCCGTTGACGCGGTACTTCAGTTCCTTGTCGCGCAGCGACTTGCGCGCGACGACGGAGACCTCCTGGTCGGCGCCGCGGGAGTACGACACCGGGAACGCGGCCGGGGTGAAGTCGGCGGCGCTCAGTCCGACCGACGAGGACGGCCGGTCGGGGTGGGCGGCGGACTCGGCGACGGAGAGCGCGAACGGGACGTTCTTGGCGAACTCCTGCCGGATCAGCTTCTCGTCGTCCGGGAAGGTGAAGACCGACCGGCAGTCGGACGCCTTCCACTCGTCGTCCGGGTCGGCGTTGGAGGCGGACTGGCAGGTCGACATCTCGGGGGTGAACATCGCCATGCCGTTGACGTTCGCCGCGTGGCCGTCGGCCTCGCCGTTGGTGGTGTACAGCTCGGAGGAGAGCTGCGGGTGGTAGCCGGGGATCGCGGAGTTCCCGGGCGTACCGGCGAGTGCCCTGTAGAGGACATCGTCCGGGGTGGGCGTGGCCACCTGCCAGCCGACTCCGTAGAGCAGCAGTTCGGCGGCGGAGTGATAGTTGATGCCGTACGTGAAGCCGATCCGCCGCTCGAAGGCGTCCAGGGCCTTGGTCTCCGGCTCGGAGCCCGGTCCGGCGCCGCGGTAGGTCTCGCTGGCGGGGTTGGGTGACGAGCCCTCGTTGTCGTAGCCCCACTTGTAGGCGAAGTTGCGGTTGAGGTCGACGCCGTCGCCGGTGCCGATGACGCCGTCGCCGTTGACGTCCCGCAGGTTCTTGCGCCACATGCGGTTGTCGTCACTGGCGTGGGTGTAGTCGTAGCCGTCGGGGTTGGCCGAGAGGACGAACCACAGTTCGGTGGAGTCGACGATCTTCTTGACGCGCCGGTCCTTCTTGTAGTTGTCCAGGTAGTGGTGCATCAGGCGCCGGGTCATCTCCGGCGTGATCCACTCACGCGCGTGCTGGTTGGACAGGTAGAGGACCGAGGGCTTGGAGCCGTCCTTCGTCTTCTTGGCGCCCTTGGTGAGCTTGAGCGCGAGGATGTCCTGGCCCCGTACCGTCTTGCCGATGGAGACGACCTTGGTGAGGCCGGGGTTCTGCTGCGCGGTCCTGAAGATCTCCTCCTTGAGGCCGCCCTTGCCGCTGTACGGGCGGAAGACGCCCTCGGCGGCGTTCTCGACGCGGGCCTGCGCCTGGGTGGAGAGGTCGTGCTCGGTGAGGTCGACGCCCTGCTTCGCCAGCTTCTTCGCCTGCTGGTCGGTGAGGTAGACCTCGACGGTGCCCGTGCCCTTGTCGGGCACCTGCTCGCCGAGTTCGTGGCCGTCCTGGCCGGCCGCGAGCAGCAGGGGTACCTGCCGACGGGTGACGTCGGCGCGGAAGACCTTGACTTCGTCCGGGTCGGACGGGCGTGGACGGTCAGGTTGTGCCTGGGCGATGGGCGCGATGCTCGCTCCGCCGATCAGGAGCGCGCCGACAGCGAGGATCGATCTCGCTCTTCGTCTCATGAACCCCCCTAGCGTGGGTTCGCCACAGCAGCGAACAGATGCCAGGCTCATGACAGTCCATGATCGAGTCAAGAGTTCCCGAACGACACGCGAAAGCCGGTGCCGACCACCCAAGTGGCGGCCGACACCGGCTTCTTGACGGACTGTGGGATCAGCCCACGAGATTGTCGGCGAGGTCCTCGGAGAGGTTGGCCTCCGTGCCCGGGATGCCCAGGTCGGAGGCGCGCTTGTCGGCCATGGCCAGCAGGCGGCGGATCCGGCCGGCGACGGCGTCCTTGGTCAGCGGCGGGTCGGCGAGCGCGCCCAGCTCCTCCAGGGAGGCCTGCTTGTGCTCCATGCGCAGCCGGCCGGCCGCAGCGAGGTGCTCGGGGACGTCCTCGCCGAGGATCTCCAGCGCGCGCTGCACACGGGCACCGGCGGCGACGGCCGCTCGGGCCGAGCGGCGCAGGTTGGCGTCGTCGAAGTTGGCGAGCCGGTTCGCCGTGGCGCGCACCTCGCGGCGCATCCGGCGCTCCTCCCAGGCCAGCACCGACTCGTGGGCGCCGAGGCGGGTGAGCAGGGCGCCGATCGCGTCGCCGTCGCGGACGACGACCCGGTCCACGCCGCGCACCTCGCGGGCCTTGGCGGCGATCGACAGGCGGCGGGCGGCGCCGACCAGGGCGAGCGCGGCCTCGGGCCCCGGGCAGGTCACCTCCAGGGAGGAGGAGCGGCCGGGCTCGGTGAGCGAGCCGTGCGCCAGGAAGGCGCCCCGCCAGGCGGCCTCGGCATCGCAGGTGGCCCCCGAGACCACCTGCGGGGGCAGGCCGCGGATCGGGCGGCCCCGCCCGTCGACCAGGCCGGTCTGGCGGGCCAGCTGGTCACCGCCCGCGACGACGCGCACCACGTAGCGCGAGCCGCGGCGCAGTCCGCCCGGTGCCATCACGATCAGCTCCGAGCTGTGGCCGAAGATCTCCAGGATGTCCCGCTTGAGGCGGCGGGCCGCCATCGCCGTGTCCAGCTCCGCCTCGATCACGATCCGACCGCTCACCAGGTGAAGGCCGCCGGCGAACCGCAGAATGGCGGAGACCTCCGCCTTTCTGCAGCAGGTCCGGGTGACGGGGAGCCGGGAGATCTCGTCCTTCACCGCTGCCGTCATCGCCATGGGCCGATCCTTCCATGCATCCGAAAAATACGGTCGTACGCGGCGGCCAACAGCTCCGGGTCATGCCTCGGGGTCCCGTCGGGCCGGGCCACCGGCGCCAGCTCGACCGCGGCCCCGAACCGCTTGGCGGCATCGGTCAGGGAGTCGCGGTCGGGCACGGCGGCCTCGTCGGCCAGCACCACGTCCAGGGCGAGTTTAGGGGCGTGTCGTCCCAAAACCTCCAAATGACGCTGCGGAGAGAAGCCCTCGGTTTCTCCGGGCTGCGGGGCGAGGTTCAGGGAGAGTACCCGGCGGGCCTTGGTCTGCGTGAGCGCGTCCAGCAGCTCGGGCACGAGCAGGTGCGGGATGACCGAGGAGAACCAGGAGCCGGGGCCGAGCACCACCCAGTCCGCGTCCAGGACGGCCTGGACCGCCTCGGGGACGGCCGGCGGGTCGTGCGGCACGACCTGCACGGACTGCACTTCACCCGGGGTGAGGGCGACGGTGGCCTGGCCGCGGACCGTGTCCACCTCGTCCGGGCGGGCCGGGTCGTGGCCCTTGACCAGGGCCTGGAGCTCCAGCGGGACGGCGGACATGGGCAGCACGCGGCCCTGTGCGCCGAGCAGCCGTCCGACCAGGTCGAGGGCCTGGACGTGGTCGCCGAGCTGCTCCCACAGGGCGACGATCAGCAGGTTGCCGACCGCGTGCTCGTGCAGGTCGCCCTGGGACTGGAAGCGGTGCTGGATGACGCGCGCCCAGGTCTGGCCCCAGTCGTCGTCACCACAGAGCGCGGCCAGTGCCTTGCGCAGGTCGCCGGGCGGCAGCACGCCCAGCTCGTCGCGCAGCCGGCCGCTGGAGCCGCCGTCGTCGGCCACGGTGACGACGGCGGTGAGGTCGCCGGTGATCCGGCGCAGCGCGGCGAGCGAGGCGGACAGGCCCATGCCGCCGCCGAGGGCGACGACCTTGGGCTGCGTGCCCCGGCGGCGGGGTCTGCCGCCGCGGGCCTCGGCGGGCCGGCCGCCCCTTCCGTCGGTGCTGCCGTCGGGCACCACCCGGCGCAGCCGGCTCAGCCGCGGAGTACGTCGTGTCATTCGCGTCCCATGTCCCGGTGTACGACCACCGTCTCCACGCCCTCGGCGGCGAGCCGGGCGGCGAGCTTCTCCGACATGGCGACCGAGCGGTGCTTGCCGCCCGTGCAGCCCACGGCGATGGTCACGTAGCGCTTGCCCTCACGGCGGTAGCCGGTGGCGACGAGCTGGAGGAGCTCCGTGTACCGGTCGAGGAACTCCTTGGCGCCCGGCTGGTTGAAGACGTAACCCGACACCTCCTCGTTGAGGCCCGTGTACGGGCGCAGCTCCGGCACCCAGTGCGGGTTCGGCAGGAAGCGGCAGTCGACGACCAGGTCGGCGTCGACCGGCAGCCCGTACTTGTAGCCGAAGGACATGACTGTGGCCCGCAGCTCCGGCTCCTCCTCGCCGGCGAACTGGGCGTCCATCTTGGCGCGCAGCTCGTGCACGTTGAGGCTGGAGGTGTCGATCACCAGGTCGGCGTCGCCGCGCAGCTCGCGCAGCAGCTCGCGCTCGGCGGCGATGCCGTCGACGATCCGGCCGTCGCCCTGGAGGGGGTGCGGGCGGCGCACCGACTCGAAGCGGCGCACCAGGGCCTCGTCGGAGGACTCCAGGAAGACGATCCTCCGGGTGACGTTCTTCGCCTCCAGGTCGGCGAGTGACTCGCGGAGGTTGTCGAAGAAGCGGCGGCCGCGGACGTCGACGACGACGGCGATCCGGGCCACGTTGCCCTGGGAGCGGGCGCCGAGCTCCACCATGGTGGGGATCAGCGCGGGCGGCAGGTTGTCGACGACGAACCAGCCGAGGTCCTCCAGGCACTTCGCGGCCGTGGAACGGCCGGCCCCGGACATGCCGGAGATGATCACCAGCTCGGGGATGGCCGCGACCGGGGCTCCGGCCTTGTCGTTGGGCGTGCCCGTACTCACCTGTGCTCCGTCTCCGGCTTGCTTTTCTTGTCCGTCGTGCTCGTTCACATTCATGTCTCCTGCCCCCGTCGTTCGTCCGGGCCGCCCGTTCGTACGGGCTCCCCGCTGGAACCCATGGTGCCGGGTTCCTCCTCCATGATCTCTCCAGTCGCCGTGTTGACGGCGGGTGCGGCCGGGGCCGCCTGGGCGAGGGCCACCGCGATGGTCTCGGCGGTCTTGCGGCCTATGCCGGGAACCTCGCAGATCTGGTCGATGGTGGCGGATCGCAGTTTCTTCAACGAGCCGAAGTGCTTCAGGAGTGCCTGCTTGCGCGTGTCTCCCAGGCCGGGGACGTCGTCCAGGGGGCTGGACCGGAAGCGCTTGGACCGCTTGGTGCGCTGGTAGCTGATCGCGAAGCGGTGGGCCTCGTCACGGACCCGCTGGAGCAGGTACAGGCCCTCGCTGGTGCGGGGCAGGACCACCGGGTCGTCGTCGCCGGGCAGCCAGACCTCCTCCAGGCGCTTGGCGAGGCCGCACACGGCGATGTCGTCGATCCCGAGGTCGTCCAGGGCCCGCTGGGCGGCCGCGACCTGGGGGGCGCCGCCGTCGACGACGACGAGCTGGGGCGGGTAGGCGAACTTCTTGGGGCGGCCGTCGTCCTCGGTGAGGGTGTTCGTACTGGTGAGGGCAGTGTCGTCGGTCTCGGCGTTCTCGCCGTCCGTCCACTCGCCGGTCTTCTCCTTCTCGGCGAGGTAGCGGCGGAAGCGGCGGGTGATCACCTCGTGCATGGAGCGGACGTCGTCCTGGCCCGCGAAGCCCTTGATCTGGAAGCGCCGGTACTCGCTCTTGCGGGCCAGGCCGTCCTCGAAGACGACCATGGAGGCCACCACGTCGTCGCCCTGGAGGTGGGAGATGTCGTAGCACTCGATCCGCAGCGGGGCGCTGTCCAGGTCGAGGGCGTCGGAGATCTCCTCCAGGGCGCGCGAGCGCGTGGTCAGGTCGGAGGCGCGCTTGGTCTTGTGCAGGACGAGCGCCTGCTGGGCGTTGCGCTGCACCGTCTCCATGAGGGCCTTCTTGTCGCCGCGCTGCGGGACGCGCAGGGAGACGCCCGAGCCGCGCCGCCCGGCGAGCCACTCCTGGACGGGCTCCACGGGGTCGGGGAGGGCGGGGACGAGGACCTCCTTGGGAACCGCGTCGCCCGTCTCCTCGCCGTACAGCTGCTGGAGGGCGTGCTCCACGAGGGCGCCGGTGGTGATCTCCTCCACCTTGTCCGTGACCCAGCCGCGCTGGCCGCGCACGCGTCCGCCGCGCACGTGGAAGATCTGGACGGCTGCCTCCAGCTCGTCCTCGGCGACCGCGATCAGGTCGGCGTCGGTCGCGTCGGCGAGCACGACCGCGTTCTTCTCCATGGCCTTCTTCAGGGCCTCGATGTCGTCGCGCAGCCGGGCCGCCCGCTCGTACTCCATCTCCTCGGCCGCCTCGCCCATCTGCTTCTCCAGGCGGCGGATGTACGTGGCCGTGCGGCCGGTCATGAAGTCGCAGAACTCGTCGGCCAGTTCGCGGTGCTCCTCGGCGGAGACCCGGTCCACGCAGGGGGCGGAGCACTTGCCGATGTAGCCGAGGAGGCAAGGGCGGCCCGTCCGGGCGGCGTTCTTGAAGACGCCGGCCGAGCAGGTGCGCACGGGGAAGACGCGCAGCAGCAGGTCGACCGTGTCACGGATCGCCCACGCGTGCGCGTACGGCCCGAAGTAGCGGACGCCCTTCTTCTTGTGACCGCGCATCACCTGCACGCGCGGGTACTCCTCGTTCATCGTCACCGCGAGGTAGGGGTAGCTCTTGTCGTCGCGGTACTTGACGTTGAACCGGGGGTCGTACTCCTTGATCCACGAGTACTCCAGCTGGAGCGCCTCGACCTCCGTGGACACCACCGTCCACTCCACGGACGCGGCCGTGGTCACCATGGAGCGGGTGCGCGGGTGCAGGCCCGCCAGGTCCTGGAAGTAGTTCGCCAGGCGCTGGCGCAGGCTTTTCGCCTTTCCTACGTAGATCACCCGGCGGTGCTCGTCACGGAACCTGTAGACCCCCGGCGAGTCGGGGATCTCACCCGGTTTGGGGCGGTAGCTGGAGGGGTCGGCCATGTCTCACACCCTACTGGCGAGCACCGACAGTCCGACGGGACGGCGGGACACGATCACGGCCTCGGCGAGGGGCGGTTTCCAACGGCATGCCCCGCCAGGGGTTACGGCACGCCGGGAGCGGGAATGCAGGCTTCCCACGGGGACACGGCGACGTCCGGCGGACGGAGGCCGTGCCGGTGCAGGCAGGTTGTCGGTGCGGACCGGCCGTTTCGGTGCGAAGCGGGCGGGCCACGGGTCGGAGGGCTGCGCAGATGAAGCGGATGCGGATCGAGAAGACCCGGCGGGCCGTCCGTGCCCGTCGGTACGCGGACGAACGGTTCGCCCTGCACGACGCCCTCGACCCGCGCGACCCCGACATAGTGCGGGCCAAGCGGCTGGCCGTCGAGGAACGGGGCGGGAGCGACCGCTCATAGACGGACGCCGGCCTCGGCGGAGGCCGGGCTCGCCGTCAGCAGAGACCGCCCGGGGCCCCACGCCCCGGGCGGTCGCATGTCCGGGCCGGCCCGGCCGGGAGTACGTCACTGTCCGGCATCAGGTGTTGTCGGGACCAGGTCAACACGCTTCAATGCGGAGGAACTCGGGACCCCTGAACGACGGCCTACGGATGTGAAGACCTCCCCTGCGCCGGCGGAACGGCCCCGGGCGGCCCGCGCGAACGGTCTGACCAGCCGTCGCCGACTCACAGAGAGGCCCCTGCATGCCGCACGCCCCACAGCACGCGGACGTCGCCACCGCGGAACTGGACTCGGTTCTGCGCGGCGGCCCCTTCCACGTCGCCCTGCGTGCCGCGATCGCCGCCCGCGGGCTGCCGCTGCAGCGCGTGCAGCACCATCTGTCCCGCCACGGGGTGAAGGTCGGCGTCACCAGCCTGAGTTACTGGCAGCAGGGGGCCAGGCGCCCGCAGCGCCCCGAGTCGCTGCGGGCCGTGCGCGCGCTGGAGGAGATCCTGGAGCTTCCCGAGGAGTCGCTGATCCGGCTGCTCGCCGAGCCCGGCGAAGGCCCGTCCGGGCAGCGGTCCGCCGCCCGCTCCTACCGCTCCCTCGTCGAGGCCTCCGGGGTCCTGGACCAGCTGCTGGCCGAGCTGGGCTGCCCGCCGGACGGCGGTCTGCACACCCTCGGGCACCACGAGCGGCTGCGGATCGGGGCGCGGCGCGAGCTGGCCGAGCGGGAGTCGCACCACATCGTGCGCGCCCACCGGGACGGCGTCGACCGTTTTGTAGCCGTCCACCACGGTGACCGGGGAGCCGCACCGGAGCGCATGAGGGTGCACGCGCTGGAGAACTGCCGTACGGGACGCGTCCGTTGGCACCGCGACACGGGCGTGCTCGCGGCCGAGCTGCTCTTCGACACCCGGCTGCGGGCCGGCGACACGTTCCTGTTCCGCTACGGCGTCGAGGACGGCACGGCGGGCGTGTCGCACGAGTACCTCCGCGGTTTCGACTCCCCCGGCGGCCAGTACGCGCTCCAGGTGTGCTTCGACGCGGCGGCCCTACCGGCGCGCTGCCACCGTTTCGCGCAGCACTCGACGGCGGCCCCGCGCACCGGCTGCCAGGATCTGGCACTGAGCGGAATGCACCGGTCGGTGCACCTCGTCGAGCCGCGGGTGCGGACGGGGTTTCTGGGGATCGGCTGGGACTGGGAGTAGCCGCCCCGAGGGCGGGACCGCTTCGGCCCGTGGCCGCGATCGGACGTAAACGTTTGCGCAAGCGTTTACGTCAGGCGCCGGATGCGATACGTTCCCGCCGGAAGAGGAGGAGGGAACGCCATGGCGACCATGGCCGATGTCGCGCGGAGCGCCGGGGTCTCCGTGGCGACCGTCTCGCACGTCCTGAACGGCACCCGGCCGGTGCTGCCGCACACCCGCCAGGCGGTCCTGGACGCCGTGGAGGACCTCGGCTACACCACGAACACGCTGGCCCGGTCCCTGGTGACGGCCCGTACCCGGTCCATCGGGCTGGCCGTGTCGGCGATCAGCAACCCGTACTTCACGGAGATCCTCCAGGGCGTCGAGGCCGCCGCCCTGGAGCACGGCTACAGCCTCCTGATCGCCGATCCGCACGACGACCCGGAGCACGAACGCAAGGTCGTCCAGCTGCTGCACGAGCGCCGGGTGGACGGCATGATCGTCGCGCCCTCCGCGAATCCGCGCGGGCTGCTCGCCTACCTGGGGCGGCACGACGTCCCGGCCGTGTTCCTGGACCGGCTGGTGGATGCCCCGGGCAGCGGACCGCGTTTCGACCAGGTCTGCTCCGACAACGCCGAACCGACGTCCCGGCTGGTCACTCACCTCGCCGGTCTCGGTCACCGGCGGATCGGGCTGGTGGCGGGACGGCCGGGCCTCAGCACCACGAGCGAACGGATCACCGGCTACCGGACCGGCCTCGCGTTCGGGGGACTTCCCTACGACGAACGGCTCCTGGTGCACGGCGACTCCGAGTCGGCCGGTGCCGAACAGGCCACCGCCGCCCTGCTGTCCCTCGCCGTGCCGCCCACGGCGCTGGTCACCGGCAACAACGCCATGACCATCGGGGCGCTGCGCGCCCTGCGCGCGCACGGCCTGTCCGTGCCCGGCGACATCGCGCTGTGCTGCTTCGACGACTTCGCCTGGGCGGACCTGTTCTCGCCCCGGCTGACCGCGGTCGCGCAGCCCAGCAGGGACATCGGCGCCCAGGCCGTACGCGTGCTCCTGGAGCGTCTCGCCGAGCCCGGCCGGCCCGCCCGGACCGTGCGGCTCCCCTGCACCTTCGTCCACCGCACGTCGTGCGGCTGCCCCGAGGAGCCTGGGCAGTCCGTGCGGGGTGAGCAGCCTGAGCAGTCCGCGCAGTCCGAGAGAGGAACCGTCGCATGATCGTCGTCGCCGGTGAGGCACTGATCGACCTGGTCCCGCGGGGCACGGGTGCCCTTGCGGCACTCCAGCCGGCGCTCGGCGGCGGCCCGTACAACACGGCTGTGGCACTGGGCCGTCTCGGCTCCCCCGCCGCCTTCTGCTCCCGGGTGTCGTACGACGCCTTCGGTCAGGCCCTGCTGGACCGGCTGCGGGAGACCGGGGTGGACGTGTCGTCCGTACAGCGCGGCGCCGAGCCCACGACGCTCGCCGTCGCCACGGTCGGCGCGGACGGCTCGGCGGCGTACTCCTTCTACGTCGACGGCACGGCGGACCGGCTGTTCACGGCGCCCTCCGCGCTGCCGTCCGGCACCCGGGCCGTCTCCTTCGGGACCTGCTCGCTGGTGCTGGAGCCGGGGGCGAGCGCCTACGAGGAGCTGATGCGTGCGGCGGCCGCGCAGGGCGTGTTCACCGCGCTGGACCCGAACATCAGGGCCGGGCTGATCCCCGACGCGGACGCCTACCGGGCGCGGTTCAAGAGCTGGCTGCCGTCGGTGTCGCTGCTGAAGCTGTCCGAGGAGGATGCCCGGTGGCTCGGCGGTACGCCCGAGGAGTGGCTGGCGGCCGGCCCGGCGGCGGTCGTGATCACCCGGGGCGGCGACGGGCTGACCGCCTTCACGGCCGGCGGCGAGTACGCGGTGCCGGGTGAGCTGGTGGAGGTCGTGGACACGATCGGCGCGGGCGACACGGTGAACGCGGCGCTGCTGCACGGGCTCGCGGCACGCGACGCGCTCAGCGCGGAGGCGCTGGCCGCGCTGGGGAACGACGGCTGGACGGGGCTGCTGGGCTTCGCGACCCGTGCGGCGGCGATCACCTGCTCCCGGGCCGGGGCGGAACCGCCGTACGCGCACGAGCTGGAGGGCTGACACCTCCCGCGAACCAGCGCCGACGGCAGGAAAACGTCCTCCCGTACGCGTCCCGTGGCGTCGCTCAGCCGGCCTCCCCCACGGCCCGCAGCGCGCCGGGGCGACGGCCGTTGAGGCGGTCCAGGGCGGCGGCCGTGGCGTCGTCCGCGGGCAGGTGGACGATCACGCGCTGGCCCTCGTCGGGCAGCGCGAGCGTCTCGTGCAGCAGGCGTAGCGATCCGGCCTCGGGGTGCTCGATGTGCTGGGATCCCGTCCGCCGCGGCGTCACGGCAAGGTCCGCGAACCGGTCGGCGAAGTCCGCCCCCGCCGTCACCGTCAGCTCGTCGGCCAGCTCGGCGAGGTACGGGTCCCGCAAGGGGACGCCGTGCCGGAGCCGGGCGACGAGGTCATCGGCCACCCGGTCCCAGTCGCGGTAGGCGCTGCGGGCCCGCTCGTCGGTGAACAGGTACCGCAGCAGGTTGGGGCGCTCGTCGTCGAGCAGGCCGATGGGGCCGACCAGGCGTTCGTAACCGGCCGTGTGGGCGAGGACATCGCCGATCCAGTTGACCACCAGTGCGGGAGCCGGCTCCAGGTGGTCCAGCACGGCCCGTACGGTGGGGCGCGCCGTGTGGCTGAGCGACGGGGCCGCCGCGCAGAGCAGCGGGTCGCCGCCGTCCGCCTCCTTGGTCAGGCGGCGCAGCAGCGTCCGGTCGGCGAGTGACAGGTTCAGGACGTCGGCCAGGGCACCGAGCACCTGGGCGGAGGGGTGGCGGTCTCGCCCCTGTTCCAGCCGCGTGAGGTACTCGACGCTGATGCCGGCGAGCGTGGCCAGTTCGGCGCGCCGCAGGCCCGGGGTGCGGCGGCGCGGCCCGGTGGGCAGGCCCACTTCGGCGGGGCTGACGGCTTCACGCCAGGTGCGCAGGAACGTGCCCAACTCGTTGTCGCTCACCCGCCGAACGTACCCTCCCCGCGCACGGGAAGGGTGTCCCTGCCACTACCAGGCTCCGGCCGGTCTCCCTCCCGGGCCGCGCGCCCCTCAGGGTGGAGGCCATGACCAATGACACCGCTACCGCCGCTTCCGCCACCGCTCTGCCGCTGGCCCCGGGGCACTGGGCCCTGGACCCGTTCCACTCCTCCGTCGGCTTCACCATCCGTCACCTGGGCATCGCCAAGGTCCGGGGGCGCTTCGAGCGGCTGGAGGCCGACCTGTTCGTCGGGGAGCGCGTCGAGGACGTGCGGGTCTCGGCGACCGTCGATCTGGCCTCGATCGACACCGGCAACGCCGACCGGGACGCGCATGTCCGCGCCTCCGACCTGCTCGACGTCGAGAAGCGCCCCACGATGACGTACCGCTCGACGCGTGTGTCGGGTGAGGGTGAGGACTGGACGATGGAGGGCGAGCTGACCATCGGCGAGGTGACCCGCCCGGTGACGCTCGCCGTGGAGTTCGGCGGGCTGGTCGATGTGCCCATGGACGGCAGCCGGCACGCCGGGTTCGAGGCGACGGGTGAGATCCGGCGCAGCGAGTTCGGGCTCGGCTTCGCTCCTGGTGTGCTCGGGGAAGTGGTGAAGATCCAGCTCGACATGCAGTTCGTGGAGCCGAAGAGCGCCTGACCAGCATGCCGAAGCGCCGTGCCCCCACAGGGAGTTCCCTGTGGGGGCACGGTGCTTCGGCGGGAGCCGTCAGCCCTTGGCCGTCCGCGTCGTCTTCTTCGCGGCGGCCTTGGTGGACTTGGCGGCTGTCTTCTTGGCGGCGGTGCTGTCGACCGTCCTGGCGGCGGTCTTCTTCGCCCTGGTCTGTGCCGGGACCGTCTTCTTCGCCGGCGTCTTGCTCGGGGCCTTCACCGAGGACGCGTCGCTGATCCGGTCGGCGCCGAGGACCTCGCGCAGGAACTTTCCGGTGTGGCTGGCCGGCACCGCGGCGACCTCTTCGGGCGTGCCCTCGGCGACGACCAGGCCGCCGCCGGCGCCGCCTTCGGGGCCCATGTCGACGATCCAGTCGGCCGTTTTGATCACGTCGAGGTTGTGCTCGATGACGATGACCGTGTTGCCCTTGTCGACCAGTCCGGACAGGACCGTCAGCAGCTTGCTGATGTCCTCGAAGTGCAGACCGGTGGTCGGCTCGTCCAGGACGTAGACGGTGCGGCCAGTGGAGCGGCGCTGGAGCTCGCTGGCGAGCTTGACGCGCTGGGCCTCACCGCCGGACAGGGTGGTCGCGGACTGGCCGAGCCGGACGTAGCCGAGGCCGACGTCCTTGAGGGTCTTCATGTGGCGGGAGATCGCGGGAACCGCCTCGAAGAACTCCGTGGCCTCCTCGATCGGCATGTTCAGGACGTCGGCGATGGACTTGCCCTTGTAGTGGACCTCCAGGGTCTCCCGGTTGTACCGGGCGCCGTGGCAGACCTCGCACGGGACGTAGACGTCCGGGAGGAAGTTCATCTCGATCTTGATCGTGCCGTCGCCCGCGCAGTTCTCGCAGCGGCCGCCCTTGACGTTGAAGGAGAAGCGGCCGGGCATGTAGCCGCGGACCTTCGCCTCGGTGGTCTCGGCGAACAGCTTGCGGATGTGGTCGAAGACGCCGGTGTACGTCGCCGGGTTGGAGCGCGGGGTGCGGCCGATGGGCGACTGGTCGACGTGCACGACCTTGTCGACGAGGTCGTCGCCGTCCACGCGCGTGTGGCGCCCGGGCACGTTCCTCGCGCCGTTCAGCTCGCGGGCCAGGTGCGTGTACAGGATGTCGTTGACCAGGGTCGACTTGCCGGAGCCGGACACGCCGGTGACGGCGGTGAACACGCCCAGCGGGAACGAGACGTCGATGTCCTGGAGGTTGTTCTCCCGGGCGCCGTGCACCGTGAGCTGCCGGGACGGGTCCAGCGGGCGCCGGATCCCGGGCAGCGGGATGGCCTTCCTGCCGGACAGGTACTGACCGGTCTGCGACTCCTCGTTGGCGAGGAGCTCCTTCAGGGAGCCGCTGTGCACGACCTTGCCGCCGTGCTCACCGGCGCCGGGGCCGATGTCGACGACCCAGTCGGCGGTCTTGATGGTGTCCTCGTCGTGCTCGACGACGATGAGCGTGTTGCCCATGTCGCGCAGCCGGACCAGGGTCTCGATCAACCGGTGGTTGTCGCGCTGGTGCAGGCCGATGGACGGCTCGTCGAGGACGTAGAGCACGCCGACGAGGCCGGAGCCGATCTGGGTGGCCAGGCGGATGCGCTGGGCCTCACCGCCGGACAGCGTGCCGGCCGCGCGGTTCAGGGAGAGGTAGTCCAGGCCGACGTCGACGAGGAACCGCAGCCGCTCGTTGACCTCCTTCAGGACGCGCTCGGCGATCTTCTTGTCGCGGGCGCTGAGCTTCAGTTCCCTCAGGAAGTCCGCGCAGTCGCTGATCGACATCGCGGAGACCTCCGCGATGGACTTGTCCATGATCGTGACCGCGAGGACGATCGGCTTCAGACGCGTGCCCTCACACGTCGGGCAGGGCACCTCGCGCATATAGCCCTCGAAGCGCTCACGGCTGGCGTCGCTCTCGGCCTCGCTGTGGCGCCGCTTGACGAACGGGACGGCGCCCTCGAAGGCCGTGGTGTACCGGCGCTCGCGCCCGTAGCGGTTGCGGTAGCGGACCTCGACCTGCGTCTTGTGGCCGTGCAGCAGGGCCTTCCTGGCGCGCTGCGGCAGGCCCGCGAAGGGGATGTCCGTACGGAAGCCCAGGGCGTCGGCCAGGGCGCCGATGAGGCGGCCGAAGTAGTCCTTGGTGTGGCCGTGCGACCAGGGGTGGATGGCGCCCTCGTCGAGGCTCTTGTCCGGGTCCGGGACGATCAGCTCCGGGTCGACCTCCATGCGCGTGCCGATGCCGGAGCAGTCCGGGCAGGCGCCGAAGGGCGAGTTGAACGAGAAGGAGCGGGGCTCCAGCTCCTCGAAGGACAGGTCGTCGTACGCGCAGTACAGGTGCTCCGAGTACATCCGCTCGCGCTCGGGGTCGTCCTCGGGGAGGTCGACGAAGTCGAGCACGACCATGCCGCCGGACAGGCCGAGGGCGGTCTCGACGGAGTCGGTGAGACGGCGCTTGGCACTGTCCTTCACCGTGAGGCGGTCGACGACCACCTCGATGGTGTGCTTCTCCTGCTTCTTCAGCGTGGGCGGGTTGGACAGCTGGATGGTCTCGCCGTCCACCCGCGCGCGGGAGTAGCCCTTGGTCTGGAGGTCGGCGAAGAGGTCGACGAACTCGCCCTTGCGCTCGCGCACCAGCGGCGACAGCACCTGGAAGCGGCTGCCCTCCGGCAGCTCCAGGACCTTGTCGACGATGGCCTGCGGCGACTGGCGCGAGATCGGGCGGCCGCACTCGGGGCAGTGCGGCTTGCCGATGCGCGCGAAGAGCAGACGCAGGTAGTCGTAGACCTCGGTGATGGTGCCGACCGTGGAGCGCGGGTTGCGCGAGGTCGACTTCTGGTCGATGGAGACGGCCGGGGACAGGCCCTCGATGAAGTCGACGTCCGGCTTGTCCATCTGGCCGAGGAACTGCCGGGCGTACGAGGACAGCGATTCCACGTAGCGCCGCTGTCCCTCGGCGAAGATGGTGTCGAAGGCCAGCGAGGACTTGCCCGACCCCGACAGGCCCGTGAAGACGATGAGCGAGTCGCGCGGGAGGTCGAGCGAGACGTTCTTGAGATTGTGCTCGCGCGCTCCACGAACGATGAGACGGTCGGCCACGCCGGTCCGCACCTTTCTTGAGAGAAGTGACAGGGGCGGGGCCCCCGTGCTTTCTCAGACTAGGGGGAGCCACTGACAACGCCGGTCGGATTCACGGGTTGCCAACAAACCCCGGCTTTCCAGCATGCCCGACGTCACGTCCGACCATATAGCACGCGCATTCGATTACCGGCACTGCTTCACCACCTTCACCCGAAGGTGTGGCGGAGCTAGGGTCAGCACCATGATTGATCACGGTCATGACCTGGCGTCTGTACAAGCCGCTACGGAACGGCTGCTCCTCGCAGTCGGCAAACTGGACAACGCCGCTGTGACGCAGCCGTCACGGCTTCCCGGCTGGACCCTGGGCCATGTGCTGGCCCACCTCGCGCGCAACGCGGACGCCCTCGTGAACGTCCTCGAGGGCCGCCCCATGTACGTCTCCGGCGACGCCCGGGACGCCGACATCGAGCGGGACGCCCCGCGCCCCCTCGACGTCCACCTCGCCGACCTGCGCGAGAGCGCGGCCCGCTTCCAGGAGGCCGGGGCCGCTCCGGCGGACTGGTCGCGCACGGTGGAGCTGCGCAACGGGGTCACGGACTCCGCGTCGCGCGTGCCGTTCCGGCGGTGGGTGGAGGTGGAGCTGCACCACGTGGACCTGGGGATCGGGTACGAGCTGGAGGATCTGCCGGCGGAGTTCACGGAGCGGGAGATCGCCTTCCTCGCCGACCGGTTCGCCGGGCATCCCGACGTACCGCCCACGCGCCTCACGGACGGCACGCGCGCGTGGAGCACGGGACGAGAGGCCGACGACGGGCCCGAAGTGACCGTCACCGGCTCCCCGGCGGACTTGCTGGGCTGGCTCGCCGGCCGCCGTTCGGGAGCCGCGCTGACGGTGGACGGCGGAGCCCTTCCCGCCCTGCCCCCGCTGTAGGACCCGGGCCGCTTCCCCGCTATAGGCTGGCGCTCATGACGTACAGCGGACAGGTGACGGTCGGCGGACCTGCCGACGTGCACGAGCTCAAGGACCTGATGATCACCAAGATCGCGGTCGGTCCGATGAACAACAACGCCTATCTGCTGCGCTGCCGGGCCACGGACGAGCAGCTGCTGATCGACGCCGCCAACGAGGCGGAGACGCTGCTCGGCATGATCGGTGACGACGGCATCGCGTCCGTCGTCACCACCCACCAGCACGGCGACCACCGGCAGGCGCTCGCCGAGGTCGTGGCGGCCACCGGCGCCCGCACGTACGCGGGCCGGGACGACGCCGACGGCATCCCGGTGCCGACCGACGTGCTGGTCGACGACGGCGACACCATCCGGGTGGGGCGCGTGGAACTCACCGCGCGCCATCTGGTCGGGCACACGCCCGGTTCGATCGCCCTCGTCTACGACGACCCCCACGGGCATCCCCATGTGTTCACCGGGGACTGCCTCTTCCCCGGCGGTGTGGGCAACACCCGCAAGGATCCCAAGGCGTTCGCCAGCCTCATCCACGACGTGGAGACCAAGATCTTCGACGTCCTCCCGGACGAGACGTGGGTCTACCCGGGGCACGGCGACGACACCACGCTGGGCGCGGAACGCCCGCAGTTGCCGGAGTGGCACGCGCGCGGGTGGTGAGGGACCGCGCGGGGGCGTGCGCGCCCCGTGTGAATCATTCGCACACGCCTGTGCCGTACGCGCGCTCCCGGCGCGGGTAGTTGCGCAGTCAACTGGTAGCAGCCCCGCGCAGGATGACGGCTCCTGGGCGGATGGGCCGCCGGCCTGCCGATCCCCGCCCTCGGCCGGCGGCCCCGGCGACTGCCGGACTCGGCGCGCGCCACGGAGTGTTCACAAGAACGCAACACCCGCTCCCACGATGCGAGCAGATGCCGTCGTGACCTCGACAAACGGGACCGTCGGCTGCCAATCTCGCGCCATGCATCCTGCCTCGCGTGCCCCGCGCCGCGCTGCCGCCGCCGTCACCGTCGCCCTGCTCGCCGCCGCCGTCGGCTGTGCACCGCAGCCGCAGGAGCCCGCGGCCGGTACCTCTTCGGCCGGAAACACGTGCGAGAAGGGCGAGTTGGCCACCCGGACCGCGGGCAAGCTGACGGTCGCCACCGACGAACCCGCCTACGAGCCGTGGTTCAAGGACGACGACCCCGCGAGCGGCAAGGGCTTCGAGTCGGCGGTCGCGTACGCCGTGGCCCGGCAACTCGGCTACGGCAAGGACAAGGTCGTCTGGCAGACCGTCCCGTTCAACAAGGCCTTCGCGCCCGGTGAGAAGACGTTCGACTTCGACATCAACCAGGTGTCCGTCAGCGACGAGCGCAAGAAGGCCGTGGACTTCTCGTCCGGCTACTACGACGTGCGCCAGGCCGTCGTCGCCCTGAAGGGTTCCAGGGCGGCGAAGGCGAAGAGCATCGCCGACCTGAAGGACGTGAAGCTGGGCGCGCAGGTCGGCACCACCAGCCTCGACTACATCGACGACGTGGTGCGGCCCACGCGGCCGGCCGCCGTGTTCGGCAAGAACGACCAGGCCAAGTCCGCGCTGAAGAACGGCCAGGTCGACGCCATCGTCGTGGACCTGCCGACCGCCTTCTACATCACCGGGGCCGAGATCACGGACGCGACGATCGTCGGCCAGTTCGAGAACCAGGGCGGTACGCCGGAGCAGTTCGGACTCGTGCTCGACAAGGGCAGCGCGCTCACCTCCTGCGTCTCGCGGGCCGTGGACGCGCTGCGCGAGGACGGCACGCTCGCGCGGATCGAGCAGCGGTGGCTGGCGGACGCCGTCGACGCTCCGGTGCTCAAGTGACGGTGAACAAGGAGGAGCCGGCGGTGGGCTCCGGCGCACACGACGCGCGGGACGGCTACGTGCCGTCGCAGCGGCGCCTGGACCGTGAGCGCTACAAGCGCGCCCGCGCCCGGCGCGCCACCGCGATCGGCGCGCTCTCGACCCTCGTCACCGGAGCCGTCCTCTACCTGGTCGTCGTCAACGCCCCCGGCTGGCCGCGCACCAAGGAGACGTTCTTCGACTGGGGGTACGCGCGCGAGGCGTTCCCGAAGGTCCTCGAAGGGCTGTGGCTGAACGTCCGGCTGCTGCTCGTCTGCGGGGCCGCGGTGCTCGTCCTCGGCATGCTGATCGCCGTGGCCCGCACGCTCCGCGGCCCCGTGTTCTTCCCGCTGCGCGTCCTGGCCGCCGCGTACACGGACTTCTTCCGGGGGCTGCCACTGATCATCAACCTGATGATCGTGGTCCTCGGCGTCCCGGCACTGCGGCTCCAGGGGGTGACCGTCGACCCGGTGCTCCTCGGCGGCACCGCGCTCACCCTGACGTACTCGGCCTACGTCGCCGAGGTGTTCCGGGCCGGCATCGAGTCCGTGCACCCCTCGCAGCGCGCCGCGGCCCGCTCCCTCGGCCTCAGCAACCGGCAGGCGCTGCGGTACGTGGTGCTGCCCCAGGCGGTGCGCCGCCAGGTGCCGCCGCTGCTGAACGACCTGGTGTCGCTGCAGAAGGACACCGGGCTGGTCTCGATCGGGGGCGCGGTGGACGCCGTACGGGCCGCCGACATCATCGTGGGCCGCAGCCTCAACTACACGCCGTACATCGTCGCGGGTCTGGTCTTCGTCGCGCTGACCATCCCCATGACCCGCTTCACGGACTGGGTGACGGCGCGGATGGACCGCCGGCGGGCCCAGGGAGGAATCACATGAGCGACGCGCCCGTGCTGCGTATGGAGGCCGTCCGCAAGTCCTTCGGCGGCTCGGTCGTCCTGCGGGACGTCGACCTGGAGGTCGCCCCGCACACGGTCACCGCGCTGATCGGCGCCTCGGGCTCCGGCAAGTCGACGCTGCTGCGGTGCGCGAACCTGCTGGAGGAGATCGACGACGGGGCGATCTGGCTGGACGGCGAGGAGATCACCGACCCGCGCGTCGACCAGGACGCCGTGCGCCGCCGGATCGGCGTGGTCTTCCAGGCGTACAACCTCTTCCCGCACCTGACGGTGCTGGAGAACATCACGCTCGCGCCGCGCCGGGTGCACGGCGTGCCCCGCGCCGAGGCCGAGGCACGCGCGCGTGAACTGCTGGAACGGCTCGGGCTCGGCGGGAAGGCCGGTGAGTACCCGGACCGGCTGAGCGGCGGACAGCAACAGCGGGCGGCGATCGTCCGCGCCCTGGCCGTACGCCCCCGGCTGCTGCTGCTCGACGAGATCACCGCCGCCCTCGATCCCGAACTGGTGGGCGAGGTCCTCACCGTCGTCCGCGGCCTGAAGGACGAGGGCATGACCATGGTGCTGGCCACGCACGAGATGGGCTTCGCGCGGGAGGTCGCCGACCAGGTGTGCTTCCTGGAGGACGGCGTGGTGCTGGAACGCGGCACCGCCGAGCAGGTCTTCGGCGAACCTCGGCAGGAGCGCACGCGGCGTTTTCTGCGGCGGATCGTGGAGGCGGGGCGGTTGTAGCGGGGCGATGCGCCGTAGGAGAGCTCAGGCGTCGGCGTGCCCCGACCCGGCCAGCGCCGCGACCCGCTCCACGCCGAAGACGTACCCCTGCACTCCGCACCCCGCGATGACCCCGTCGGCGCGCAGTGAGACGTAGGAGTGGTGCCGGAACGACTCGCGCTTGTGGATGTTGGAGATGTGGACCTCCAACACCGGCATGCCGTCGCAGGTGTTGAGTGCGTCCAGGATGGCGACGGAGGTGTGCGAGTAGGCGCCCGGGTTGATCACGATGCCGCAGTGGTTCAGCCGCGCCTCGTGGATCCAGTCGACCAGCTCGCCCTCGTGATTGGACTGGCGGAAGTCGACCGTGCCGCCGTGCGCGGCCGCCGCCTTGGCGCACAGGGCCTCGACATCGGCGAGGGTGTCGGAGCCGTAGATCTCCGGCTGACGCTGGCCGAGCAGATTCAGGTTGGGGCCGTTGAGGATCATGATCGGGGCGTTGGCCAGGGTGCGGGGCACGGTTCCTCCGGTCCGTTCGGGGTCGGGCGGCCCGGGCGGGACCGCTGCTCGGACCCGGTTTATCACGGTGCGCCGACGGACCGCCGCGCCGTAGCCTCCCGGCATGACGAGCCTCTCCTACCCGCCCAAGCCGTCCCCCGGTGACCGCATCGCCGTGCTCTCGCCCTCGTCCGGCCTGCCGGGGCTCTTCCCGCTCCCCTACGAGCTGGGCCTGGAGCGGCTGCGCAAGGAGTACGGGCTGGAGCCTGTCGAGTATCCGGCGACCCGCACGATGGGCTCATCGCCTAAGGAGCGGGCCGACGACATCCACGCCGCCTTCGCCGACCCGGACATCAGGGCGGTCATCGCGTCGATCGGCGGGGACGACCAGATCACCGTGCTGCCGCTGCTGGACCGGGAGTTGATCCGGGCCCATCCGAAGCCGTTCTTCGGGATGAGCGACAACACGAACCTGCTCGCCTACCTCCACAACAGCGGCATCGTCGCCTTTCACGGGGCGACTGTGATGTGCGAGCTGGGGCGCCCCGGGGCCATGCACCCGCAGACCGCGGAGTCCCTGCGCGCCGCCCTGTTCACCTCCGGCCCGTACGAGCTGCGGCCCGCCGAGCGGTGGCGTGACATCGACCGGGACTGGGCGGATCCGGCGACCTTCGACGCGGAGCCGGAGACCCGGCCCGGGACCGGCTGGACCTGGGTCAACGCCGACCGGGTCGTCGAGGGCCGCAGCTGGGGCGGCTGCCTGGAGATCATCGGCTGGCTGCTGATGGCCGACCGCGAGATCGCGCCCGATCTGTCGGTGTACGACGGTGGCGTGCTGATCCTTGAGACCTCCGAGGACATGCCGAGCGCCACGGAGGTCTTCCGCACCCTGCGCAACATGGGCGAACGCGGGTTGCTCCAGCGCTTCTCGGCCCTCCTCATGGGCCGCCCGAAGACCTGGTCCTTCGAGCAGCCCAACAGCCCGGAACAGGCCGCTCGTCACGCGTCCGACCAGCGTGAGGCCGTGCTGCGCGCCATGCGTACCTACGCGCCCGACACCACGATCGTCTTCGACGTGGACTTCGGGCACACCGATCCGCAGCTGGTGATCCCGTACGGCGGCGCCGTACGGGATCACCAGCT
>NZ_MUKA01000681.1 GCF_002150735.1 Streptomyces africanus | reverse complement strand
GACCTGCACGACGGCGCCCAGGCCCGGCTCGTCGCGGTCGGCATGGACCTGGGCACCATCGAGGCGCTCCTCGACAAGGACCCGGCCCAGGCCAAGGAGCTGATCGCGCAGGCCCGCAGGTCCTCGGTCGAGGCGCTGTCCGAACTGCGCGAGCTGGTGCGCGGCATCCATCCGCCGGTCCTGGCCGAGCGCGGACTGGGCGACGCCGTACGGGCGCTGGCGCTGCGGCTGCCGGTGGCCACCGAGGTGAACGTGGACCTGCCCGGGCGGGCGGAGGCGCCCGTGGAGTCGGCCGCGTACTTCGCCGTGAGCGAGGTGCTCACCAACGCCGTGAAGCACTCCGGCGCCGACCGGATCTGGGTCGACCTGCACCACGCGGACGGCCATCTGCGGGCGACCGTCACCGACAACGGGAAGGGAGGTGCGGTGATCGGGGCCGGTTCGGGGCTGGCCGGGGTCGAGCGGCGACTGGGTACATTCGACGGCGTCCTGGCCGTCGGCAGTCCCGCGGGCGGTCCCACCATGGTCACCATGGAGATCCCTTGCGCGTTGTCCTAGCCGAAGACCTGTTCCTGCTGCGCGACGGACTCGTCCGGCTGCTCCGGG
>NZ_MUKA01000144.1 GCF_002150735.1 Streptomyces africanus | reverse complement strand
GCTCAAGTACCTGCCGGACGTGCCGATCCACGTCGTCGCGGGTGACGAGTACAACATGAAGGTCACCCAGCCCGTCGACGTCTTCATCGCCGACAAGCTCTTCCAGCTGGCCTCCACCGCCGCGCCCGAGCAGGTCTCCGAGGAGGCGTACCGCGAGCTGCTGACCGGCAAGACGGTCGTCGTCTTCGGCGGCTCCTACGGCATCGGCAAGGACATCGCCGAGCTCGCCGAGTCCTACGGCGCCAAGGTCTACGCGCTGGGCCGCTCCACCACCGGCACCCACGTGGAGAACCCGGAGGAGGTCGACGACGCCCTGTCCAAGGCCTACGCCGAGACCGGCCGCATCGACTACGTGGTCAACACCGCCGGTGTGCTGCGCATCGGCAAGCTCGCCGAGACCGACAACGCCACCATCGAGGAGGCGCTGAAGGTCAACTACCTGGCCCCGGTGCAGATCGCCCGGTCGTCGTACAAGTACCTGTCCGAGACCAAGGGCCAGCTGCTGNNCCTCGACCAAGGCCGCCATGGTGAACCTCACCCAGGCCCTGTCCGACGAGTGGGCCGGCGACGGCGTCCGCGTCAACTGCATCAACCCCGAGCGCACGGCCACCCCGATGCGCACCAAGGCCTTCGGCCAGGAGCCGTCCGGCTCGCTGCTGTCCTCCGAGGCCGTGGCCCGTACCTC
>NZ_MUKA01000680.1:449-2331 GCF_002150735.1 Streptomyces africanus | reverse complement strand
ACGGGCAGTCCGCCGCCGTCGGCTGCGGACTGCCCGTGGAGCAGCCCGAGGCCACGATGATCATGGTGTGCGGTGCGGCGGCGACGCAGGTGGCGGTGCTGTCCCTCGGCTCGATCGTCACCGCCGAGCGCATCCCGGTGGGCGGCGAGGCCGTCGACCAGGCGATCGTGCAGCACCTGCGGCACGAGCACGAGCTGATGCTGCCCAGCCAGTCGGTACGGCCGTTGCAGCTCGCCCTGTCCGGCAACGGCCTCACCCCGCACGGCCCGGCCTCGACGGAGATCCACGGGCGGGACGTCGCCACCGGCCTCGCCCGCTCCGTCCAGGTCGACACCGCCGCCGTACGGGACGCCATCCAGACGCCGCTCACCGCCATCCTGGACGGCATCGGCAAGGTGCTGCGCTCCTGCCCGCCCGACCTGGTCGCCGACCTCGCCGACCGGGGCATCATGATGGTCGGCGGCAGTGCGCTGCTGCCGGGCCTGGACCAGATGCTGCGTCAGGCGACCGGGATGCCCGTGCACATCGCCGAGCGCCCGGACGTGTGCGCCGTGCAGGGCCTCGGCGCGATGCTGGAGGGCAGGATCGAACCGCTGGCGCTGGATCCGCTGGGTTCCTGAGCCGCCGGGGTACGAGGCCCGCCCTCGACGGTCCCTCAGCGGGCGAACCAGCAGCGCACGGTCGTCCCGCCGTCTCCCCGGTGCAGCCGCACCAGGTCGGCGATGAGATTCACCAGCAGCAGCCCGCGCCCGCCGCGCTGGTCACGGGGCACGGGCCGGCGCCCGGCCAGCGGGTCCGCGAGCCGCCCCTCGTCGCGCACCTCGCAGACCACGTACCCGTCCTCGGTCCACACCCGCAGCACCCCGCGGCCGCCGCCGTGCACCACGCTGTTGGTGGTGAGCTCGGCCATGGCGAGGGCCAGGTCGTCCAGCTTGACGCCGGTGAGCCCGAGCCGCGCGCCCTCCCCGACGGCCACGTGCCGGGCCTCGGAGAGCGAGCCGGAGTCGAAGGCGAACGTCAGCGCGTCCTGAACGGGCGGCAGCGCCTCGTTGTAGCGGTCGACGACGTCCCCGGGCGCGTACGCGTCGCTGCCCTGCTCCAGCCGGGAGCCGGAGGGGATGACGGTGGGATGGGTGGCGTAGGCGTCGGCCAGGACGTGCTCGGGGAGCCGCTCGACGTCGTACGGGCACAGGATGGTCGCCGTACGGCCCCGGAAGGCCGCGTTGATGAGCGCCTCGTGCTGGACGCAGGCGGGGTACTCGGTGTCGGAGCGCCCGGCCCAGATGGGCTCGCCGATGATCCGCACGCGGCGTCCGGGCGGCTGGGCGTCGGCGAACGCGCGTAGCACGCCGGGAATGATCCGCCCGGGGTTGCGGCCGGCCTCGCGCATGTCCAGCAGCCGCACCGACCCGGCGGACTCGCCCAGTGCGTCCCGGATCATCGCGAGGTTCTTGCCGGGCACGGCGACGGCCACGGGTTCGCCGGCCGCCAGGCCCTCGCGCACGAAGGGCACGGTGACGTCGAGGTACTCGGCCTCGTCGCGGTAGAAGAGCGCGGGATGGACGAAGGGCTCCAGGGGCCCGAAGGGTTCGGCGACGGGAGCGGTCATGACACCGACACCTCGATCCCGGCGTGGCCGGGCCACAGCAGGTCCAGCGTCCGCCGCAGGGCCGGCGGCGGCTGCCGCACCACGAACCGCCGGCCGTCCCCGAGCTGCCCGGCGGCCGTCGCGAGCGCACCCGCGCCCGCGACGTCGATGAACGTCACCTCGGACAACTCCAGGTAATACACGTCCTCATCCTCGCGAACGGCCTGCTCCAGTACGCCTTCCCAGATCGCACGTGTCGTCAGGACGACTTCGCCCGCCGCCCGGACACCCTGC
>NZ_MUKA01000680.1:0-437 GCF_002150735.1 Streptomyces africanus | reverse complement strand
CCCCTCCGGGAGAGGCTCATTCCCCGCTGTGGTGTGTACTACGCCGTACGGCGGGCAGGCGCATCTCACACCGGCGTCCACGGGGGCGAGTGACGTCGGTCAGTTCCGCGAGGAGGAACACGACCGAAGAGGACCGAGAAGGCGGTGACATGACGTCTGCGGCATCACCACATCCCACAGGAGGGTTGAACACACTGGTCATCAGTGGCCGCGTGGACGCGGAACGGGCCGAGCTCACCCCGCGCGGTGAGCTGGTTCACGGCTGTGCGGAAACACTGGCCAGGACCCTGGCCGAGCTGCCGCCCACGATCACGCGGGTGCACCTGGACATGGGGGAGGTGCACTTCATGGACACGGCGGGGCTGCAGTTCCTCGACGTCCTGGCCGACTTCGCCCGGCAGCGATGCGTGACGGTCACGACCACGAACTGGAACGGC
>NZ_MUKA01000143.1 GCF_002150735.1 Streptomyces africanus | reverse complement strand
GGTGGTGGGTCGGGGCCGCGCCGGGGGTGCGGGCGCGTCTCGCCTTAGCTGCGGGCAGTCGTGCCTCCCCCAGTGCCTTAAGGGCCTGGGAGGTGCCCCCAGGTGGCACGGGTGGGCGCAGCGGCACCCCGCGCCGCCGGGTTGCGGACCCACCCGGCCTCAGCAGCGACGCCGAGCACCTCAGAGCGCGCTCAGTGCTCTGCGTGCCACCTCCCTGCCGATCGGCAAGGACGCCGTAGCCGCGGGAGACGGCGCGTTCAGCACATGCACCGTGCGAGCGCCCTCGCGGATCAGGAAGTCGTCCACCAGCGTGCCGTCACGCAGGACCGCCTGCGCCCGGACCCCCGCCGCCGTCGGCACCAGGTCGTCCTCCGACACCCCGGGCAGCAATCTCCGCACCGCCTCCGTGAACGCCCCCTTGGACAGCGACCGCCGCAGCTCCCCCGCCCCGTACCGCCAGTGCCGCCGGGCGATCCGCCAGGAGCCCGGCCAGGCCAGCGTCCCTCCCAGCTCCCGCGCACGGACCGTCCCCCACCCGTACCCCTCACGGGCCAGCGCCGGCACCGCGTTGGGCCCGATGTGGACGCCCCCGTCGATCCCGCGTGTGAGATGCACCCCGAGGAAGGGGAACGCCGGGTCGGGGACCGGATACACCAGGCCCCGCACCAGCTCCGGCCGGGCCAGCTCGTAGTACTCGCCCCGGAACGGCACGATCCGCACGTCCGGGTCGTCCCCGGTCAGCCGGGCGATCTCGTCGCTGTAGAGGCCGGCGCAGTTCACCAGCACCCGCCCGCGCACGACGTCCCCGGTGGACGTGAGCACGGCGACTCCGCGCTCGGGGCGGCGGTCGACGCGCACGACCCGCGTGCCGTAGCGGATCTCCGCGCCCGAGCCGTGGGCCAGCTGGCGGGCGACCGCGACGAAGTCGCAGATGCCGGTCGTACCGACGTGTATCGCGGCGAGGCCCCGCACCTCCGGCTCGTACTCCGCGATCTGGGGCCCGCCCAGTTCACGGACCGGGATGCCGTTCTCCCGGCCGCGCTGCACGAGTGCGTGCAGGCGGGGCAGCTCCGCGCGGTCGGTCGCGACGATCAGCTTGCCGGTGACCGCGTGCGGGATGCCGTACTCGGCGCAGAACTTGACCATCTCCGCCGCGCCCCCCACCGCGTAGCGCGCCTTGAGGGAGCCGGGGCGGTAGTAGATGCCGCTGTGGATGACGCCGCTGTTGCGGCCCGTCTGGTGCCGGGCCGGGCCCGGTTCCTTCTCCAGGACCGTGACACGTGTGCCCGGTGCGGCGCGTGTGATCGCGTACGCCGTCGACAGGCCGACGATCCCCCCGCCGATCACCAGCACGTCACAGTCGTACGCGATCTCCGGCACTCGCGTCACCCGCACCACCTCCCGCTTCGATAGTGCACTGCGCCACTGACAATGCCTTCAAACGCGGGTACGGCAGCATCCCTGCCCGGTTACGCCGGAGCCATCAGCAGCGGCCGTGCGCGTTCACGCAGCTCGACCACCCGTGGCTCGTCGCCGTACGGCTCCAGCCGGTGCAGGAGGTCCTTGACGTACTCGGTGGTGCGGGCCGAGGAGATGCGTCCGGCGACCTCGACCGCTCGTACGCCCTGCTCGCACGCCGCGTCCAGGTTCCCCGACTCCAGTTCGGCCACCGCCGAGACGACCAGGCGCAGGCCGTGGGAGCGGACGAACTCCTCGGTGGGCTTCGACAGCGCCTGTTCCGTGAAGCGGCGGACCTGGCGGGGAGCCTTGAGGTCGCGGTAGCACTCGGCCGCGTCGGCGGCGAAGCGGTCGTAGGAGTAGAAGCCGAGCCAGCTCGGGTCGTTGTCGCCGGGGCGGGCGCGCTCCAGCCAGCTCTCGGCCGCCTTCAGGGCACCGCCGGCCGCCTGGGCGTCACCGGCACGCGCGTGTGCCCGGGCCTCGACGAGGCGGAAGAAGCTCATCGTGCGGGCCGTGGCGAGGCCGCGGTTGCGTTCGAGGGCGGCCTGGGCGAGGTCCACGCCCTCGTCGCCGAAGCCGCGGTAGGTGGCCTGGAGGGACATGGAGGCCAGGACGTAGCCCCCGAGGGGGACGTCCGCCGCCGCCCGGGCCAGGCGCAGGGCCTGGATGTAGTAGCGCTGGGCCGCTTCCTGCTGGCCCGTGTCGAAGGCCATCCAGCCCGCGAGCCGGGTGAGTTCGGCGGAGGCGCCGAAGAGGGCCCGGCCTACCTCGTCGGAGTAGGAGCCGAGCAGCAGCGGGGCCGCCTCGACCCTTAAGCACTCGGGGACCATCGACGAACGCCAGTCGCCGCCGCCGTACTTGGAGTCCCAGCGCCGCGCGTCCTCGGCGGCCTCCCGCAGCTTCTGCACATCGCTGTGGCCGACTTTGAGCGGTGCGCCGGAGCCCTCGCCGGGGTCCACGTCACGCGCGACCGAACTGTCGGCCGGGGTTATCAGCCATCGTGAGGCGGGCGTCGCGTACGCGCTCACCGCGAACGATCCGGCCAGTGACTGCCAGATGCCGCCCCCGGTGCGGCGGCCCGCGAGGTCGAGGCGGTACAGCTCCGTCGCGGATTTCACCGCCTGTCCGACGTCCCTCGGGAAGGCGAGGCCGACTTCGGGGGCGGGGTCCGCGTCCGCCAGGCCGATCTCGTGGAGCGGCACCGGGCGGCCGAGCTTCTGGCCGATGGCGGCGGCGATGAGGTGCGGTGCCGCACCCTGCGGCACCATGCCCTTCGACACCCACCGCGCCACCGACGTTTTGTCATAGCGAAGCGTCAGTCCTCGCTGAGCGCCAAGATCGTTGACGCGCCGCGCGAGGCCTGCGTTCGAGATTCCCGCGAGGGCGAGAACGGCGCCGAGTTTTTCGTTCGGCCCGCGTTGCTCCCTGGACATGCGCCACCCCTCGACACAGACGGCTGCCGACGTTGGCATAACCACGCGGCATTCGTAAACCCAGCGTAGTTCGCCGCATCCCAAGCGTTAAGGGGCATTGTTCCGGTTGGCGGGATTGTGGTCCGTACTGAAGTGCGGTTCAGATACAGGCTGTTGCGATGTGCTCCCACTGTGTGGCCGTGCGCCTGCCCGTGCGCTCTTCTCCGGCCACCGCGGGAGCGGTTCCATGGTCGTTGCGTGGGTCGGCCCGCTGTACTGGATCCAGTGGGCTGGGGGACACCGCCGCCTTCATCCCCGCGGGCGGCGGAACGGTCCGGGAGGCGTGCTCCGTCTCCCGGACCGCGCGACCGCCCGGTGGTCCGCAGGGTCTGTACGGAGAGTGTTCGACGCTGCGTACGAGATGGGGATTTGGCCGAAAATCGACCCCGTCGACGGTGGGGTATCAGGCCTCCGACCACGGTAGTTGAGGGCGCTTCGGGCGTATTCGGGGCGCGTATCGGGGGCGCATTCGCGCCGCAGTCGTACTGGTGACGTGTCGCTGACGTGTCTTGTCTCCTGCCGTCCCTTCTGTTCTCGCCGCTTCCGCGGCCGTCTCCGTCGCCGTCTGCATGTTCGTCTTCACTGACGTCCTCGCTGCCGTCCTCTCCGCCCGTCTCTTCTTGTGGCACAAGGGAGTTCAGGGTGTTCGGGGGTGCTCGCGGCGGCGTGGGTGGCTCCGCCGGGGCGCGTTCGGCGGAGCGCAAGCGGCGCGGGCGCACTCTGGAACGCTTCCTTCATGGCAGCATGGTGAACCGGTTCGTACGGTGCACTGGTTGTCCACAGCCTGTGGAGGCGGCGATGCGGTGGTTGGTGGGATGGAGCAGCACCGCCGCGGGAGCCGTCGCTGCCGGCTCGGCGGGGGCCACGGGGCCCGACGGCGAGACCCTGCACCCGGTGGGTTCCCAACTCCTGTGGGGCGATCCCGATCCGCTCTGGGCGGTCGGTGACTGGCGCCCCGACGAGGTGCGGGTCGTGAAGGCCGACGACCGGACGCGTATCGCCGTCCTCGGCATCTGCGGCGCCACCGACGAGCAGTTGCGCGTCGCGCTGTTCGCCGCGCGCGGCGGGGCACTTCGGCATCTGACCGCCTGGCCGGGCAGCTACACCGCGATCGTGCAGGTCGGCCGGAGGGTCACCGTCTGCGGCGACCTCGCGGGCGCGCGGCCGGTGTTCTACACCCCCTGGGCCGGTGGTACGGCGTATGCGACGGCCGCGCTGCCGCTGGCCGACCTCATCGAGGCCAACCTCGACTTCGGGCACCTCGCCGCGCTGCTGGCCGCCCCCGACGTGCCCGCCGCGCTGCACGACTCCACGCCGTACGACGGCGTGAAGCGCATTCCGCCGGGGCATGCGCTGATCCTGCGCGCGGGGGCGCGTGAGATCGCCGGGTACGAGCCGGTCGCCTCGCTGGCGGTGGCGGCGCCTTCGGCCGACCCCGACAGCGCGGTCGACGCCGTGCGCGACGCGCTCGTGGAGGCCGTACGGACCCGGCTGTCCGCGCCGCGGCACGTGCCCGGTGCGGACATCGACCCCGGGCCCGTGCCCGGCATGGGGCCCGCCGAGCGGCGAGCCGCGCGCGGGATGCCGGTGCCGGGGATCGGGGCGGACCTGTCCGGCGGACCGGCTTCGGGGACGCTGGCGCTGCTGGCCGCGGGGCTGCCCGGAATGCCGGGCACGGTGCTGGGGCACGGCACGGGCGCGGGGGAGCGGCTGCTGGCGGTCACGTTCAACGACCTGGCCGTCGGGGGGCGGGAGGCCGAACTGGAGCGGGCGGGCGCGCTGGCCGCGAACCCGCGGCTGCACCACGTCGTCGTGGCCGGCGGCGAGGAGACCCTGCCGTACGCCGACCTGGAGGGCCCGCTGACCGACGAGCCGGGCGCGTCCCTGGTGACGGCGGCCTGGCACCGGGCGCGGCTCGCGGCCGGCAGCGCGGACCACTTCACGGGCTACGGCGCGCGGCAGGTCCTGGACGCCCATCCCGCGCGGCTCGCCGACCTGCTGATGGACCGCAAGCGGCGCCACCTGGTGCGGCCCGTCGCCGCGCTGGCCAAGACGGACGGCTCGGTGCTGGTCCCCGCGCGCGTGTACGCGGCGGCGCGACGGCTGTCCCGTACGCCGTACCGGGCGGGGCTCGAGTCCCTGGCCGAGCGCCTGCTGGACCACCGTACGGACGAGGGCCTGGACGCGCCCGGGGGCGCGGTCGAGGCCTCGCTCGCCGCGCTCACCTGGGGGAGACCCGGGCCGGCGGCGCGCTGGCTGACCGGTGAGGCGCTCGCTGAAGTATCGGTTCGCCTTCAGGCGGCGACGCACCGGTCGGAGCTGGTGGGGCCGGGACAGCGGCCGGGTGACTTCCGCGCGCGTGCGGCGCTGGCGCGGTACGCGGCGGACCTGCGGGTGCTGGAGCAGGCCGCGGAGATCCGCTTCCAGCGGCTGCACGCGCCGTTCCTCGACAACCAGGTCGTGCGCGCGGCCCGGGCGCTGCCCGAGGCGTTGCGGGTGCGGCCGGGGGCGCGGGCGGCGATCCTGCGTACGGTGCTGGAAGGGGCCGGCGTCCGGGACCTGCCGCCCGGGTGGGGCGTCCCGACCCAGGCGACGGCGGCGGCCGCGGCGCGTACGGGGCTGCGGGTGGCGGCGGACTCCCTGGTCGCCCTGTTCGACACGCCGCTGCTGGCGGAGGCGGGACTGGTGGAGGCGCGGGTGGTCCGCAAGGCCCTGCGCTCCGCTGCGGCCGGCGAGCCCCTCCCGCTGGACGGCCTCGCCGACCTCGTCTCCCTGGAACTGTGGCTCCGCCGCCTGCTGTCCCGCCGCGGCACCTGCTGGACGGGCACACCGGCCCGCCAGCGGGCGGTACCGGCAGGGATCGCGCCGCAGCGGGGGGCGTTGGGG
>NZ_MUKA01000679.1:294-559 GCF_002150735.1 Streptomyces africanus | reverse complement strand
TGGACGAGGAGTTCCGGGCCCACTTCCGGCAGGAGGTCGCGGCGGCGCGCCGGGTGAGCGGGGCGTTCACCGCCTCGGTCGTGGACGCCGATTCGGACGCCGAACAGCCGTGGCTGGCGACGCTGTACGTGCCAGGTCGCACACTGGCCGAAATAGTGGCCCAGGACGGGCCGTTGGGCGGGCAGGACCTGCGCAGGCTCGCGCTGGGACTCGTCGAGGCGCTGCGCGACATCCACCGGGCGGGTGTCGTGCACCGGGACCTGAA
>NZ_MUKA01000679.1:0-287 GCF_002150735.1 Streptomyces africanus | reverse complement strand
CTGGTGTACGCGGCCACCGGCAATCGCCCCTTCGACGGCGGCAGCCCGTACACGACGGGCTATCAGGTGACGCACGAGGCACCTGACCCGGACGGCGTACAGGAACCGCTGAGGAGCATCGCCCAGCGCTGCCTGGACAAGGACCCGGCCGCCCGACCCGATCTGGCCGAGTTGCACCGGATGCTCCGCGCCCTGCCGGACAGGGCCACGCCGATGCCGCCGGGAACCGCCGATCCCGCCATGACCCCGGCAGCAGCCGACCGGGCCGGATCCCACCACCGGGCGGC
>NZ_MUKA01000142.1 GCF_002150735.1 Streptomyces africanus | reverse complement strand
CGCCGCCGAGGCCGCCAAGGCCGCCGCCGCTGCCCCGGCCCCGGCCGCCGCAGCTCCGGCCGCGGCGAAGAAGGCCCCGGTGCTGGAGGCGTCCCCGCTGCGCGGACAGACCATCAAGATGCCGCGGATCCGCAAGGTCATCGGCGACAACATGGTCAAGGCCCTGCACGAGCAGGCCCAGCTGTCCTCGGTCGTCGAGGTCGACGTCACCCGCCTGATGAAGCTGCGCTCCCGTGCCAAGGACGCGTTCGCGGCCCGTGAGGGCGTCAAGCTCTCCCCGATGCCGTTCTTCGTCAAGGCCGCGGCCCAGGCGCTGAAGGCGCACGCGCCCATCAACGCCAAGATCAACGAGGCCGAGGGGACCATCACCTACTTCGACACCGAGAACATCGGTATCGCGGTGGACTCCGAGAAGGGCCTGATGACCCCGGTCATCAAGAACGCCGGTGACCTCAACCTCGCCGGTATCGCCAAGGCCACGGCCGAGCTGGCGGGCAAGGTCCGCGCCAACAAGATCACCCCGGACGAGCTGTCCGGCGCGACCTTCACCATCTCCAACACCGGGTCGCGCGGCGCGCTCTTCGACACGATCATCGTGCCGCCGGGCCAGGTCGCCATCCTCGGCATCGGCGCCACGGTCAAGCGCCCCGCCGTCATCGAGACGGAGGAGGGCACGGTCATCGGCGTCCGCGACATGACGTACCTGACCCTGTCCTACGACCACCGCCTGGTGGACGGCGCCGACGCGGCCCGTTACCTGACGGCGGTCAAGGCCATCCTGGAGGCGGGCGAGTTCGAGGTCGAGCTCGGCCTCTGACCTCGGGTTCTACGGCTGATCGGTGCCCCGTCCGGATCTCCCGGGCGGGGCACCGTCGTACCCAAGGGGCGCGGGGCTGTATCAATGTGCGGCTCCGCCGCGTGGGCGCGATCAAGCACGAACGACCCGCAGCCGCCGAAGACCGTCCGGCCCGAGCTCACATGCGCCGCAAACACCGTGTGCGCCTCGTCTCACCTGCGCGACAGCGCCCTCGTCGGCCCCACCCGCGGAGCGAACCGGCCGTATTGTCTAAACGTCAATCCCGCCTAAGGAGCCCACATGACCGCGCCCGTCATCCACTCGCTGCGCGAGCAGATCCGCGAGCACATCCTGGAGGGGATCATCAGCGGACGCTGGCAGCCGGGCGAGCGGATCGTGGAGCGCCGGATCGCCACCGAGCTGGAGGTCAGCCAGACCCCGGTCCGCGAGGCCCTGCGCGAACTGGAGTCGCTGCGCCTGATCGAGTCCGCTCCGAACAAGGGCGTCCGCGTCAGGAACCTGACGGCCGCCGACCTGGAGGAGAGCTACCCGGTCCGGGCCGGCCTGGAGGCCATCGCCGCGGAACTGGCGGCTCAGAGCCTGTCGGAGGACTGCTCGGCCCTGGAGCCCCATGTCAACGCCCTCTACCAGGCCGACCGCGTCTCCGACGGCACGGCCCAGGTCCGCCACACCGTCGCCTTCCACCGCGAACTGGTCCGCGCGGCGGGCAACTCCGTCCTGCTGCACACCTGGGAAGGCCTCGGCATCGAGGTGTTCACGGCCCTGTCGATCCGCTGGCTGGGCACCCGGCAGCAGTCGTACGCCGAGGAGCACGAGGAGCTGGTCGCCGCCTTCAAGCGCCGCGACCCCCGGATCGCGGAACTGGTGAAGGCGCACGTCCTGGGCTGCGCGCCGCGGGCGTGACACCCGAGCGCACTCCCGCTCAAACGCCTCTCACCTGCGAAAACCCAGAGGAAAGCCGTCACCGCGTGCCACCGCCGGAGGCACCCCGTGCCTACTTTCTCGTGATCAAGAGGTTTTGCCTCTCAACCCTTTGATCGATCATCGATCAGCGAGTTACAGTCGCCGACGGGCTTGCCACCCAAGCTCCAGCCCTGTCCTGCCAAAGACCAAGGGCACCCCCGATCCCCTTACGTGAGGGAACCCCCTTCGACTGAGGAAGGCGGCGACATGACCGACCCCAACGCCATCCAGCCGAGCGAGCTCGACCAGCTCCCGGACCGCGACCCGGAGGAGACCGCCGAATGGCAGGCCTCCCTGGACGCCGTCACCGAGGCGGCCGGGCCGCACCGTGCCGCGTACCTGATGCGCCGCACGCTGGAGCGCGCCGAGGGCGCCGGCATCGCGCTGCCGAAGCTCCTCGAGACCGACTACGTCAACTCCATCCCCACCGCCGCCGAGCCGGCCGTGCCCGGTGACGAGGCGATGGAGCAGCGGATCACCGCGTGGAACCGCTGGAACGCGGCGGCGATGGTCACCCGCGGCAGCAAGTACGGCGTCGGCGGCCACATCGCCACCTTCGCCTCCGCTGCCTGGCTCTACGAGACCGGCTTCAACCACTTCTTCAAGGGCAAAGAGGCCGACGGCTCCGGCGACCAGCTCTACATCCAGGGCCACGCCTCCCCCGGCATCTACGCCCGCGCGTTCCTCGACGGCCGGCTGACCGAGGAGCAGCTCGACAACTTCCGCCGCGAGGCGGGCGGCAACGGCCTGCCCTCCTACCCGCACCCGCGCCGCCTGCCCTGGCTCTGGGAGTTCCCGACGGTGTCGATGGGCCTCGGCCCGCTCTCCGCCATCTACCAGGCGCGCTTCAACCGCTACCTGACCAACCGCGGCATCAAGGACACCTCCGCCTCGCACGTGTGGGCGTTCCTCGGTGACGGCGAGATGGACGAGCCCGAGTCGACGGCGGCCCTCGCGCTGGCGGCCCGTGAGGAGCTGGACAACCTCACGTTCGTCATCAACTGCAACCTGCAGCGCCTGGACGGCCCGGTCCGCGCCAACTTCAAGATCGTGCAGGAGCTGGAGGCCCAGTTCCGCGGCGCCGGCTGGAACGTCATCAAGACGCTCTGGGGCACGGCCTGGGACGAGCTGTTCCAGCTCGACACCACGGGCGCGCTCGTACGCCGTCTGCGCCAGGTACCGGACGCGCAGATCCAGACGTACCAGACCCGCGACGCGGCCTACATCCGCCAGGACTTCTTCGGCGGCGACCCGGCGCTGGCGGAGCTGGCGAAGCTGCTGAGCGACGACAAGATCCTCGAGTGTTTCCACTTCTCGCGCGGTGGTCACGAGGCGCGCAAGGTGTACGCCGCGTACAAGGCCGCCGTCGAGCACAAGGGCGCGCCGACCGTGATCCTGGCCCAGACGGTCAAGGGCCACACCCTCGGCGAGGGCTTCGCGTCGAAGAACGCCAACCACCAGATGAAGAAGCTGACGGTGGACGAGTTCAAGAACATGCGCGACCTGCTCGGCCTGCCGATCAAGGACAGCGACTTCGTCGACGGCGTGGTCCCCTACGGCCACCCGGGCGCCGACTCCCCCGAGGTCCGCTACCTCCAGGAGCGGCGTGCCGCCCTCGGCGGTCCGGCCCCGGCCCGCCGCGTCCACCCGGTGGCGCCGCTGCCCGCGCCCGCCGAGAAGGCGTTCGCGTCCTTCGACAAGGGCTCCGGCTCGCAGAACGTGGCCACCACCATGGCGTTCGTCCGCCTGGTGAAGGACCTGGTCCGCGACAAGGAGACCGGCAAGCGCTGGGTGCCGATCGTCCCGGACGAGGCGCGCACCTTCGGTATGGAGTCGCTCTTCCCGTCGCTCGGCATCTACTCGCCGAAGGGCCAGACGTACGAGCCGGTCGACCGCGACCAGCTGATGTACTACAAGGAGGCCCAGAACGGCCAGATCCTCAACGAGGGGATCACCGAGGCCGGTTCGATGGCCGACTTCATCGCCGCTTCGACGTCGTACGCGACGCACGGCGAGACGATGATCCCGTTCTACATCTTCTACTCGATGTTCGGCTGGCAGCGCACGGCCGACCAGATGTGGCAGCTCGGCGACCAGCTCGGCCGCGGCTTCCTCGTCGGCGCCACGGCGGGCCGTACGACGCTGACCGGTGAGGGCCTCCAGCACGCCGACGGCCACTCCCCCGTCATCGCCGCGACGAACCCGGCGGCGCTGACGTACGACCCGGCGTTCGCGTACGAGGTCGCGGCCATCGTCAAGGAGGGTCTGCGCCGGATGTACGGTGAGGCGGCCCCGGGTGAGGACCAGAACGTCTTCTACTACCTGACCGTCTACAACGAGCCGCTGCCGCAGCCCGCGAAGCCGTCCGTGGACGGCATCGACGAGGGCATCGTCAAGGGCCTGTACCGCTTCAACACGGCGGAGTCGGCGGGCATCACGCCCCCGGCCAACGCCCCGCGGATCCAGCTGCTCGGCTCCGGTACGGCGATCCACTGGGCGCTGAAGGCGCAGCAGCTGCTCGCCGAGGAGTGGGGCGTGGCGGCCGACGTGTGGTCGGCGACCTCGTGGAGCGAGCTGCGCCGGGACGCCCTGGAGGCGGACGAGGCGCTGCTGCGCGGCGAGGAGCGGATTCCCTTCGTCCGGCAGGCGCTCCAGGGCGTCGAGGGCCCGGTGCTGGCGGTCTCCGACTACATGCGCCAGGTCCCGGACCAGATCGCGCAGTGGGTCGAGCAGGACTGGTCCTCGCTGGGCGCCGACGGCTTCGGCCTCTCGGACACCCGTGAGGCGGCCCGCCGCCACTTCGGTGTCGACGCCGAGTCGATCGTCGTCGCGGCCCTGGCCCAGCTCGCCAAGCGCGGCGAGGTCAAGGCGACGGCCGTGAAGGAAGCGCGCGCGAAGTACGGCCTGTAAGAGAAGTACGGCCTGTAAGGGCTTGTCGGCAGGAGGCTCCCGCTGCGGCGGGGGCCTCCTCCTGCATGATGTGGTCCATGCGCGCTGCCCGGCTCATCAAGATGGTGCTGCTGCTCCAGTCCCGGCCGTCCATGACGGCCGCCGAGCTGGCCCGTGAGCTGGAGGTGTCGGAGCGGACGGTCACCCGGGACGCCCAGGCGCTGTCAGAGGCGGGTGTGCCGGTGTACGCGGACCGGGGCCGGGTCGGCGGGTACCGGCTGGTCGGCGGGTACCGTACGCGGCTGACCGGGCTGCACCGCAGCGAGGCCGAGGCGCTGTTCCTGTCCGGGGTGCCGGGGGCGCTGCGCGAGATGGGCTTGGAGGACGCCGCCTCGGCGGCCCGGCTGAAGGTGTCGGCCGCCCTGCTGCCCTCGCTGCGGGACGCGTCGAGGACGGCGGCGCAGCGGTTCCATCTGGATGCGCCGAACTGGTTCAGGGAGCCGGAGACGCCCGTGCTGCTGCCGGCGGTCGCCGACGCGGTGTGGGACGACCTGCGGATCACCGCGCGCTACCGGCGCGGGGAGGACGCGGTCGTCCGCGAGCTGGAGCCGTACGGGCTCGTGCTGAAGGCCGGCGTCTGGTACCTGTGCGCCCGGGTGGCCGGGGGCGGGTCCTTCCGGGTGTACCGGATCGACCGGTTCACGGCGGTGGACCCGGGTGAGGAGCGCTTCGAGCGGGAGCCGGACTTCGATCTGCCGGCCTTCTGGGAGGAGCGGGCGGAGCAGTTCGCGCGGTCGATCCTGCGGGCACGGGTCGTGGTGCGGCTGTCCCCGGACGGTGTGCGCGCACTGCCGCACGCCCTCGGCTCGCTGTCCGCCCGTGAGGCCCTGGCGGACGCGGACGCTCCGGACGGCGACGGCTGGGTGACGGTGGCCCTGCCGGTGGAGTCCGAGGAGGTCGCCCACACCCAGTTGACGGCGCTGGGCCCGGAGGTGGAGGTGCTGGCGCCGGAGAGCCTGCGCGAGCGGTTCGCCGGGGACGCGCTGCGGCTGGCCGGGCTGTACCACCGCCGGGACGGCGTATAACGATCCCGCGCACTCCGGGTGCGCCCCTGTGCCCCAGGGCCGATGCTGGACCCGTGATGGACGAGACGGAGTTCTGGGAGCTGGTGGACGACACCCGGGAGGCCGCCGAGGGCGACCCGGAGGAGCAGGCCGACCTGCTCGTGGAGCGGCTCACGCAGAAGGACCCGGACTCGGTCCTGGACTTCGCCCGGCACTTCGAGTCCCGCTACAACCGGGCCTACCACTGGGACCTGTGGGGCGCGGCCTGGGTACTGCTCGACGGGGCGAGCGACGACGCCTTCGACTTCTTCCGCTGCTGGCTGATCGGCCAGGGCCGCCATGTCTTCGAGGGCGCCGTGCACGACCCGGACTCGCTCGCCGATCTGCTGGACGACTTCGACGAGGAGATCGACGGCGACGGCGAGGAGCTCGGCTA
>NZ_MUKA01000141.1:34318-35085 GCF_002150735.1 Streptomyces africanus | reverse complement strand
CTCACCAAGGACTGGGGCTACGGCACGCGCAGCCAGCGGATCACCGACCTGATCCGGTCGAAGATCAAGGACGGCGGCAAGATCTCCACGGACGACATGCGCCAGATGCAGCTGGACAACAGCAGCGAGATCGCCCGGCTGCTGGTGCCCACGCTGCTCAAGATCGACCCCGAGAACAAGGACGTGCGCGAGGCGCAGAAGCTGCTGGAGGGCTGGGACTACACCCAGGACGCCGACTCGGCGGCCGCCGCCTACTTCANNCACCACCGGGCCCGCCGACGAGGCCGAGAAGGTGCGCGAGTGCGGCGAGCGCGACCCGGACCAGGCGCAGCCCGACGGCGGCGACCGCTGGTTCGAGGTGGTCCGCAAGCTGATGGACCAGCCCGACAGTGACTGGTGGAAGACGCCCGAGGTGGGCACCCGCGACGGCGCCGTCAACCGCGACCAGCTGTTCAGGCGCGCCATGGTCGACGCCCGCTGGGAACTGACCGCCAAGCTCGGCAAGGACATCGACACCTGGACCTGGGGCCGGCTGCACCGCCTGTTCCTGAAGAACGAGACCCTCGGCACCGAGGGCCCCGGATTCGTCCAGTACGCCCTCAACCGCGGCCCGTGGGAGCTCAGCGGCGGCGAGGCCACCGTCAACGCGACCGGCTGGAACGCGGCCGGCGGCTACGGCGTGGTGTGGGTGCCGTCCATGCGGATGGTGGTGAACCTCGGCGACCTCGACAAGTCCCGCTGGATCAACCTCAGCGGCGCCTCCGGGC
>NZ_MUKA01000141.1:0-34295 GCF_002150735.1 Streptomyces africanus | reverse complement strand
CGGCCCTCCACGCGCGCGTGGAGGGCCGTTTTCGCGTCAGGTTCCCGGCCGGAACCGCCGCACCCCCGACGGCGTCACCACCGCGTGCACCGGCCGGTCGTGCGGCTCCTCGGGGACGTGCTCGACGACCTCCGAGTCGTACAGCAGCACCACCAGCGCGGGGTCCGCACCCGCCCGCTCCAGCCGCGCCAGCACGCGGTCGTACGAGCCTCCGCCGCGCCCCAGCCGCATCCCGCGCGCGTCGACCGCCAGCCCGGGCAGCAGCACGGCGTCGGCGGTGGTCACGGCGTCCGGCCCGAGCCGCTCGCCCGCGGGCTCGAAGAGCGCCATCCTGCCGCCGTGTCGGACGCGCGCGAGCGAGCCCTCGCCCTCGTAGACGCCCCAGTCCAGGTCGTTGTCGGGCAGCAGCACCGGCAGCAGGACCCGTACACCCCGGGCGCGCAACGCGTCCAGGAGCGCGAGCGTCCCCGGTTCGCTCCCCACGGAGACGTACGCCGCCACCGTCCCGGCCCGCGCCAACTCGGGCAGCTCCAGCGCCCGCCCGGCCAGCGCGGCCGACGTTTCCCGCAGGTCATCCGCCGTCAACCTGTTCCTCACCGCGAGGAACTCGAACCGCAAACTCCGCTTGTCAGGCTCACCCGGACGTCCGATGTAACTCAAAGGTTGCTCCCGTACCGTCGCAATACGCTCATATGAGCGCCTATGAACCGGAGCCGCAGATTCCATGCAAAGGCACCGGATAAGGTGGCGGGCATGACTCAGTCGCACCCTCGGATCAGCAAGGCTGTCATTCCCGCAGCAGGCCTCGGCACCCGGTTCCTGCCGGCCACCAAAGCCACTCCCAAGGAGATGCTGCCGGTCGTCGACAAGCCGGCGATCCAGTACGTGGTCGAGGAGGCCGTCGCCGCGGGTCTCGACGACGTCCTCATGGTGACGGGCCGCAACAAGCGCCCCCTCGAGGACCACTTCGACCGCAACTACGAGCTGGAGTCGGCGCTGCAGAAGAAGGGCGACGCCGGCCGCCTCGCCAAGGTGCAGGAGTCGAGCGACCTCGCGACGATGCACTACGTCCGCCAGGGCGACCCCAAGGGCCTCGGCCACGCCGTCCTGTGCGCCGCCCCGCACGTGGGGGACGAGCCCTTCGCCGTCCTCCTCGGCGACGACCTGATCGACCCCCGCGACCCCCTGCTGCAGCGCATGGTCGAGGTCCAGGAGCAGCGCGGCGGCAGCGTCATCGCGCTCATGGAGGTCGCCCCGGAGCAGATCCACCTCTACGGCTGCGCGGCCGTGGAGACCACCGAGGACAGCGACGTCGTCCAGGTCAGCGGCCTGGTCGAGAAGCCCGACCCGGCCGACGCCCCGTCCAACTACGCGATCATCGGCCGCTACGTCCTCGACCCGCACATCTTCGACATACTGCGCAAGACCGAGCCGGGCCGCGGCGGCGAGATCCAGCTCACGGACGCCCTCCAGCAGCTCGCCCAGGACGAGAAGATCGGCGGCCCGGTGCACGGCGTCGTCTTCAAGGGCCGCCGCTATGACACCGGCGACCGCGGCGACTACCTGCGTGCCATCGTCCGACTCGCGTGCGAACGTGAAGACCTGGGCCCGGACTTCCGGACCTGGCTTCGCAGTTACGTAGCCGAGGAGATGTAGCACGTTGAGCAGCGCCGCGCCCCGCGTCACCGGCCAGGACCACTCCGGCCCCGACCACCTCTGGTCGGTGGAGGAGCACCTCGAGGACATCCTCGCCACCGTCCGCCCCCTGGAACCCATCGAGCTGCACCTGCTCGACGCCCAGGGCTGCGTCCTCGTCGAGGACGTCACGGTGCCGGTGTCCCTGCCGCCCTTCGACAACAGCTCGATGGACGGTTACGCGGTACGGATCGCGGACGTGGCGGGCGCGAGCGAGGAGTTCCCGGCGGCCCTGGAGGTCGTCGGGGACGTCGCCGCCGGCCAGGCCGAGCTGCTCCACGTGGGCCCCGGCCAGGCCGCCCGCATCATGACCGGTGCCCCGCTGCCGCCCGGCGCCGAGACGGTCGTGCCCGTCGAGTGGACCGACGGCGGGCTCGGCGAGGGCCCGGTGCGCGGCATGCGGGCCCGCAGCCTCGGCCCCGAGGGCGCCACGGGGCAGGTGCAGGTGTACCGCCCGGCCGAGGCCCGCGCGCACGTGCGCGCGAAAGGCAGTGACGTGAAGGCCGGCGACCGCGCCCTGGAGTCCGGCACGATCCTCGGCCCGCCCCAGATCGCCCTGCTCGCCGCGATCGGCCGCGGCACGGTCCGCGTGCGCCCGCGCCCGCGCGTGGTGGTGCTCTCCACCGGCAGCGAACTCGTCCAGCCGGACACGGAACTGGGCGCCGGTCAGATCTACGACTCCAACAGCTTCGCCCTCACCGCCGCCGCCCGCGACGCCGGCGCCATCGCCTACCGCGTGGGCGCCGTCGCCGACGACGCCGAGACCCTGCGCTCCACCATCGAGGACCAGCTGGTCCGCGCCGACCTGGTGGTCACCACGGGCGGCGTGAGCGTCGGGGCGTACGACGTCGTCAAGGAGGCCCTGTCCCACGTCGCCGACGCGGACGAGGAGGGCAGCGGCATCGAGTTCCGCAAGCTCGCCATGCAGCCCGGCAAGCCCCAGGGCTTCGGCTCCATCGGCCCCGACCACACCCCGCTGCTGGCGCTGCCCGGCAACCCGGTGTCGTCGTACGTCTCCTTCGAACTGTTCGTCCGCCCCGCGATCCGCGCTCTCATGGGCCTTCAGGACGTCCACCGGCCGGTGACCCGGGCGACCCTGACCGCGGACAAGGCGCTGACCTCGCCGAAGGGCCGCCGCCAGTTCCTGCGCGGTACGTACGCCGACGGTCGGGTCACCCCGGTCGGCGGCGCCGGATCCCACCTGATCGCGGCCCTCGCCCACGCCGACGCGCTGATCGTGGTCCCCGAGGACACCGAGTCCGTCGAGCCCGGCACCGAGGTCGAGGTGGTCCTGCTCGGCTGAGAGGCGCTGGTTGGGGGTACCGTGTCGCGCACAGCAGGCCCGGACCGGGAGCGCCACACAGCATGAACATGCAGGACCCCCCTACGCAGGACCGCCTGACGCACATCGACGAGGCGGGTGCCGCCCGCATGGTCGACGTGTCCGAGAAGGACGTGACCGCCCGCACCGCCCGCGCCAGCGGACGCGTCCTCGTCTCGCCCCGCGTGATCGAACTGCTGCGCGGCGAGGGCGTCCCCAAGGGCGACGCCCTGGCGACCGCGCGGATCGCCGGGATCATGGGCGCCAAACGCACCCCGGACCTGATCCCGCTGTGTCACCCCTTGTCGGTGTCCGGTGTGAAACTGGACCTGTCGGTCGCGGACGACGCGGTGGAGATCCTGGCCACCGTGAAGACGACGGACCGCACGGGCGTCGAGATGGAGGCCCTCACCGCGGTCTCCGTCGCCGCGCTCACCGTGATCGACATGGTCAAGGCGGTCGACAAGGGAGCGGTCATCACGGACGTACGGGTGGAGGAGAAGACGGGCGGCAAGTCGGGCGACTGGAGCCGGGCATGACCTACCGCGCTCTCGTCGTCACGGCCTCCAACCGGGCCGCCGCCGGGATCTACGAGGACAAGGGCGGTCCGCTGATCGCGCACGGCTTGAGGGGCTTCGGCTTCGAGGTCGACGGCCCCCAGGTCGTCCCCGACGGCGACCCCGTGGAGGCGGCCCTGCGCGCCGGTGTCGAGACCGGCTACGACGTCATCGTCACCACCGGCGGCACGGGCATCTCGCCCACCGACCGCACCCCCGAGGCGACCTGCCGCGTGATCGACCACGAGGTGCCGGGCATCGCCGAGGCCATCCGGGCGTTCGGCCGGGAGAAGGTGCCGACCGCGGCGCTCTCCCGGGGCCTGGCCGGAGTGGCGGGCGGCACGCTGATCGTCAACCTGCCCGGCTCCAGCGGCGGCGTGAAGGACGGGCTGGCGGTCCTGGAGCCGCTGCTGGTCCATGCCGTCGAGCAGCTCCGCGGCGGTGACCACCCCAGACCCGGCAGTGGGGGTGCGAGCTGAACAGCCCATCCTGGCCCGTCGAGCTGGTGGACGGTGACATCGTCCTCAGGCCGATAAAGCTGCGCGACCAGCGGGCGTGGCGCGAGGTCAACCGGCGCAACCGCGACTGGCTGCGCCCCTGGGAGGCGACCATTCCGCCGCCCACGCCCGGCGGGCCGATGGCACACCGTCCGACCTTCCGCCAGATGGTCCGCCACCTCAGGTCGGAGGCGAACGCGGGCCGGATGCTGCCCTTCGTCATCGAGTACCAGGGGCGGCTGGTGGGGCAGTTGACCGTGGCCGGAATCACCTGGGGCTCGATGTGCTCGGGGCATGTCGGCTACTGGGTGGACGAGGGCGTGGCCGGCCGCGGGGTGATGCCGACGGCGGTGGCGCTCGTCGTGGACCACTGTTTCCGCACGGTCGGGCTGCACCGCATCGAGGTCTGCATTCGCCCGGAGAACGGGCCCAGCCGCCGGGTCGTGGAGAAACTCGGATTCCGTGAGGAGGGGCTCAGGCCGCGTTATCTCCACATCGACGGGGCCTGGCGCGACCATCTCGTCTTCGCGCTCACGGCGGAAGAGGTGCCGGACGGGTTGCTGAGGCGCTGGCACCGGGCACGATCGCAGAGTAATCCGGGAATCCGGCAGCACCCCGGAAATTGAATACATGTTCGAAATTGATCGGCCGGTGACCGTCTTGGGGCATTGAATTCCCGGCCGGGACGCTCTGCTGATCGCATCGGTCACAAAAAAAGTTCGAAATATCAGCCAGATCGTGCGACACACCGGCTCAATTGGCAGATGGCCTCACGCAAACCCCTCTACCGTGTGAGGCGTGAGCAGCAGCGGCCTCATCTACGCAGTCATTGTCGGGGCCTGGGCCGCCTACTTGGTGCCGATGTGGCTCCGTAGGCAGGACGAGCTGAACGAGGCCCGTCCGACGGAACGCTTCAGCACCGCCATCCGGCTTCTGTCCGGAAAGGCGGCCATGGAGCGCCGGTACGCCAAGGACCTGCGGGCGCGCTCCACCGAGGAGGGGGAGCAGGACGCCGACGACCTGGACGCCGTCACCGACTCGGTGGACGTCCGGGCCTTCGCCGTGTCCAAAACGCGTCCCCAGACCCAGGCACCCGTACCGTCGCCCGCCCCCGAGCAGCCGGCCCGCCCGGCACCCGGACCGGACCCGGCGAGCGCCGAACGCGGCCGGGGCCAGGTGCCCGCCGCCCGGCGCGGCGCGACCCCCAGGGCGAACAAGACCAGCCAGGCGAACCAGGCGGCCGCAGCGCGGGCCCGGCGCTCGAAGGTGCTCGCGCGCCGTCGGCGCACCACCACCATGCTGTTCCTCGCCTTCACCCTGGGCGCGATCGTCGCCGCGGTCGGGGGCCTGGCGTTCCTGTGGGCGCCCGGTGTGCCCGCCGTCATGCTCAGCGTGTACATCGCGTACCTGCGCTCCCAGGAGCGCCGCCGCTTCACGTACCAGATGGACCGCCGCCGGGCCGAGGCCGCGGCCCAGCGGCTGCGGGAGCGCCAGCGGCAGCCCCGCCGGCGCGCCTCCGCCGACGAAGAGGTCGAGGGACCGGAGGCGGGATCCGAGTCGGCGGCCGACCCCGGCCTGTCGGCCCTCGCGGCGGACCGGCGCGCACTCGTCGAGCAGACCGACCACGCCGAGTGGGTCGACCAGCAGCGCGAGCGGCAGCGGCGGCCGGGGCAGGGCGACAGCTGGGAGCCGGTGCCGGTGCCTCTGCCCACCTATGTGACCGCACCCGTCGCGCCCCGGGCCACCAGCGACGTGGACCTCGGAGCCCCCGACACCTGGAGCTCCGCGCGGTCGAGCACCGTCACCCCCGATCACGAGGACGCTCCGCCCCCCGCCGACAGCGCGGACCCCGGCGAGGCGGACGCCCGCACGCAGGAGAGGGCGGACGGCGGCGGCCGCAGCGACGCCCGCCGCGCGGCCTCCGCACGGCGGGCCCGGGAGCGCGGGCGCACCCCCCTGTTCGACCAGTACGAGGACGGGGGCCGGCCCCGGGCCGCCAACGAGTAGCCCCACGAAGCCGCAGGTGACCGCCCCTCGGGAACGGATTTCCAAGCAGGCCGATCGGGGTGCTAAAGTTTCACTCGTTGCAAGGGCCTGTGGCGCAGTCCGGTAGCGCACCTCGTTCGCATCGAGGGGGCCAGGGGTTCAAATCCCCTCAGGTCCACGCAGCGACTGTTTCCGAGCTGGCTCGGGGCAGTTGACGAGATCCCGTCCGATCTGATTGATCGGGCGGGATCTCTGCGTTGCACTGATCCCGGGTCAGGCGTGTAGCCCCGCGGCATCGTGCCCGCGCCGCGTACCGCCGACGGCGGGCTCGCGGCGGCGATGCTGCACGGTGACGTTCTGGTGGGAGTGTTCCGGGAGATCTTCGACCACTGCTCACGGTGCCGGCTGCGGATGCTCGCGGGCGGAATGACGGACGAGGCGATGGCCCGCAAGCTCGGTATCTCCGAGCGCACGGTCCGCCGCCTCGTCTCGGACCTGGCGGAACGCCTAGGCGCGGCCAGCCGGTTCCAGGCCGGGGTCCGTGCCGTGCGGCTGGGCCGGCTCGCCGTCCGATGCCGTGACGGCCTCCGCCGGGTTCCCCGTGCCGTCATCGCCCGCCGAAGCCCTCTCGGCGTCCCCGTCCCGGCCGGCCACGGAGCGGCCCCAGGCCGTGCCGACCAGGATCAGCGCCACACCGAGGAAGCCCAGCCACCCGGGCCGGTCACCGGCCAGGGTGATGCCCACGACGGCGGCCCAGACCGGCTCGGTGCCCAGCAGCAGGCTCACCCGCGACGGAGAGGTCCGCCGTACCGCCCACATCTGGACGAAGAAGGCGAACAGCGTGCAGAACACGGACAGGTACAGCAGTCCCAGCCACTGAGCGGCCCCGAAGCCGGCGGCCACCGCCCAAGGCGTGGCGTCCGTACCGGAGGCCGTCGAGAGCAGGGCGAACACCACCACCGCACTCCCCAGCTGAATGGTCGTCAGGGACAGTGAGTCCGCGCCCCGCACCGAGTCCATCCGGGCCATCGCCAGCACGTGCACCGTGCGGGCGACGGCGGCGCCCAGCATCAGCAGGTCACCGACGGACGGAGCGCTGAACCCGGTGCCCTGTGTCAGCAGCACCACACCGAGCACGGAGAGACCGGCCGCCGCCAGGAACGCTCCCGACAGCCCGGTGCCGCGCACCCGGCTCTCGGCGATCGGCGTGAAGATCATGGTGAGGCTGATGATGAGCCCGGCGTTGGTCGCCGATGTGTGCACGACCCCGTACGTCTCCAGGAGGAAGATCCCCGCGAGGATCAGCCCCAGCAGTCCCGCCCCGGATATCTGTGCGCCACTGAGCGCCCGCAGCCTTCGCCACCCGGCGACGACGAGCACGGGAATCACCACGGCGAATCGCAGCACCAGCACCGCCAGTACGGTCTGTGCCGTGGTGATCCCCTTCGCCGCCAGGTAGCTGGAGCCATGGGTCACGAGGGGAGACTTGCGCTGAGCGGCCCTTCAGCGAGGGTGCCGGAGCCGTTTCGCGAAGCAGCGGCTCGACTCGTAGTGGCGGTAGTAGCCGAACTTGGCACACGGCTCGTAGCCGCTGGAGGTGTACAGGGCTATGGCCTCCGGCTGCTTGAGGCCCGTCTCCAGGACCATGCGGATACGGCCGGCCGCGCGGGCGTCCTCCTCCAGGGCGGCCAGGATGCGGCGGGCGATGCCCCGGCCGCGCATCTGCTCGATCACGTACATGCGCTTGACCTCGGCGTCGCCGTCCAGGTTGCCCTCGTCGTTGGCGTCCTGAGAGCGCCAGGCGCCCGAGGCGACGGGGGTGCCGAGCTCGTCGTACGCGATCAGGTAGATGCCGTTCGGCGGCACGAAGTCCGACGCGGCCATGACCGTGGCGTCGCCGTCGTCCCCGTAGCGGACGGCGTACTCGGCCTGGACCTGGTCGTTCAGCTTCACGGCGTCGGGGTGGTCGAAGGAGACCCGGCGTATCTGCATGACGGCTACCGTATTCGATCCGGAACTGGACCTGGTCCAGTGTGCCGGTATGGTGCCGGGGTGCTCACTGTGACCTCTGTGAATGTGAATGGGCTGCGTGCCGCCGCGAAGAAGGGCTTCGTGGAATGGCTCGCGCAGACCGACGCCGACGTGCTGTGTCTGCAGGAGGTGCGGGCCGAGCCGGAGCAGTTGCCCGAGGCCGTCCGGGATCCCGAGGGCTGGCACGTGGTGCACGCGCCGGCCGCCGCCAAGGGGCGGGCCGGGGTGTCCCTGTACAGCCGACGTGAACCCGACCGGGTCCAGGTCGGGTTCGGGTCCGCCGAGTTCGACGGCAGCGGACGGTACGTGGAGGCGGATCTGCCGGGCGTCACCGTCGCCTCCCTGTATCTGCCCTCCGGTGAGGTCGGCACCGAGCGGCAGGACGAGAAGGAGCGCTTCATGGGCGAGTTCCTCGCCCATCTGAAGGAACTCCGGGAGCGGGCCGCCGCCGAGGGGCGCGAGGTGCTGGTCTGCGGCGACTGGAACATCGCCCACCAGCGGGCCGACCTGAAGAACTGGCGCGGCAACACCAAGAACTCCGGGTTCCTGCCCGAGGAGCGGGAGTGGTTGTCCCGGGTCCTGGATCCCGCGGACGGCGGGTACGTCGATGTCGTACGCGCCCTGCACCCGGACACCGAGGGCCCGTACTCGTGGTGGTCGTACCGCGGGCGGGCCTTCGACAACGACACCGGCTGGCGGATCGACTATCACGTGGCCACGCCGGGGCTCGCCGGGCGGGCGGTCAAGGGGTTCGTGGAGCGGGCGGCCACGCATGCGGAGCGGTGGTCCGACCATGCGCCGGTGACCGTCGTCTACGACCGTTAGGGCCTGCGCATCCTGCGGTCCATCGCCAGGGACAGCTCCGCCTCCACCACGCTGCGGGCCAGCGGGCGCAGGCGGGGCAGGTCGGCCTCGGAGGCGTGGCGCAGGACCAGGCCGGTGAAGAGTTCGGCCAGGGCGTCGGCGTGGGTGCGGACCTGCTTGGCCGCGCCGAGGACCTCCGCGAGCGGGATGCCCTCGCGGACCAGGGCCGAGGAGACGTCCAGGAGGCGGCGGCTGATGTGGACGATCTCGTCGCCGTCGGTGCCGAGGTAGCCGAGTTCCATCGCGGCGGCGAGGTTCTCGGGGGTGGCCTCGCCCGCGAAGTGGTCGGCGAGCTCCTCGGGGGTGAGGTGGACCGGCTCCTCCTCGGTGGGGGCGTCCACGCCGAGCAGGTCGCCGACGTCCCGGCCGTGGTCGAAGGCCTCCGCCAGCTCCGCGATGCCGCTGAGGGTGTGGCCGCGTTCCAGCAGGGCCGTGATCGTGCGCAGCCGGTTCAGGTGGTGGTCGTCGTACCAGGCGATCCGGCCTTCCCGGCGAGGCGGCGGGATCAGCTTGCGTTCGCGGTAGAAGCGCAGGGTGCGCACCGTGATCCCGGCCAGGCGGGCCAGCTCTTCCATGCGGTATTCACGCTTCTCGGCCACCTGGGCACCTTAAGGCGTACCGAGGGTGGCTTTCCTCGGCCGCCCCCTACCCATCAGTACGTCACTGCCCTACGCTCCCATTGCGCCAGTGTTCACTGGCATGGTTCTCGTGGTGTGTGGAGGTGTCGGCATGGGCGAACGCGAACACGAACGCGAGCATGTGCGGGTCGCGGTGGTCGGGTCCGGGTTCGGCGGGCTGGGGGCCGCCGTCCGGCTGCGCCGCGAGGGCGTCACCGACTTCGTCGTGCTGGAGCGGGCGAGCAGCGTCGGCGGGACCTGGCGCGACAACAGCTACCCGGGGTGCGCGTGTGACGTGCCGTCGCATCTGTACTCGTTCTCCTTCGCGCCCAACCCCGACTGGCCGCGCGTCTTCTCGGGGCAGGAGCACATCCGCGCCTACCTGGAGCATGTGACCGACACCTTCCGGCTGCGGCCGCACATCCGCTTCGACTCGGAGGTGAAGCGGATGACGTGGAACGCCGGGCGGCTGTGCTGGGACATCGAGACCAGCAGCGGGAGCCTGTCGGCGGACATCGTCGTCTCCGCCACCGGGCCGCTGTCCGACCCGAAGGTCCCGGACCTCCCCGGGCTGGACTCCTTCCCGGGCAAGGTCTTCCACTCGGCCCGCTGGGACCACGACTACGACCTGCGCGGCAAGCGCGTCGCCATGGTGGGGACCGGGGCCTCGGCCATCCAGATCGTGCCGGCCCTCCAGCCCGACGTGTCGCGGCTCACCCTCTTCCAGCGCACCCCGCCGTGGGTGCTGCCCCGCGTCGACCGGGCCATCAGCGACGCCGAGCGGTGGCTCCACCGGCAGCTGCCCTTCACCTCGCAGCTGCGCCGCGGACTGCTGTGGGGCATCCGGGAGGTGCAGGTCCAGGCGTTCACCAAGCGCCCGAACGAACTCGGCTTCGTCGAGCGGCTGGCCAAGCGCAACATGGCCCGCGCCGTCAAGGATCCGGCCCTGCGGGCGAAGCTCACCCCTGACTACCGCATCGGCTGCAAGCGGATCCTGCTGTCCAGCGAGTACTACCCGGCGCTCGCACAGCCCAACGTGGACGTCGTCGCGAGCGGGCTGACCGAGGTCCGCGGATCGACCCTCGTCGCCGCCGACGGCAGCGAGGCCGAGGTGGACGCGATCGTCTTCGGCACCGGCTTCCACGTCACCGACATGCCCATCGCCGAGCGGGTCGTCGGCGCGGACGGACGGACCCTCGCCGAGACCTGGAAGGGCGGCATGGAAGCACTGCGCGGCGCATCGGCGGCCGGCTTCCCCAACTGGATGACGATCATCGGGCCCAACACCGGCCTGGGGAACTCCTCGATGATCTTCATGATCGAGTCCCAGCTGAACTATCTGGCCGACTTCGTCCGCCAGGTCGACGTCCTCGGCGGACGGGTCGCCCTCGACGCCCGGCCGAGCGCCGTACGCGCCTGGAACCACCGGGTGCAGGAGCGCATGAAGCGGACCGTGTGGAGCACCGGCGGCTGCACCAGCTGGTACCTCGACGCGAGCGGCCGCAACACCACCATCTGGCCCGGCACGACAGCCGAGTTCCGGCGGGCGACGCGGCGGGTGGACCTCGCGGAGTACGACGTCCTGCGGACCCCCGTGACGGGGACCCGGAAGGCCGCCGGGCAGAAGGCCGGGGTGGACGCGTGAGCCGTCTTCTGCACGTCGACTCCGGCCCCTACGCCCCGCCCGCCCCGGCGCGCGAACTGACCGCCGTCTCCGCCGACGGCGCCCGGCTGCACGTCGAGATCCACGGGCCCGACGGGGCCCCCGCCGTCGTCCTCGCCCACGGCTGGACCTGCTCCACCGCCTTCTGGGCGGCCCAGATCCGCGACCTCGCGACCGACCACCGCGTCATCGCCTACGACCAGCGCGGCCACGGACGCAGCCCCGCGAGCCCCGCATGCACCACCGACGCCCTCGCCGACGACCTGGAAGCCGTACTCGGCGCCACCCTCGCACCCGGCGAACAGGCCGTGATCGCCGGGCACTCCATGGGCGGTATGACCGTGATGGCGGCCTCCGGGAGAACCGCCTTCCGCGAGCACACCGCCGCCGTCCTGCTGTGCAGCACGGGCAGTTCGCAGCTGGTCGCTTCCTCCACCGTCGTCCCCCTGCGGCCCGGGCGGCTGCGGACCTGGCTGACCCGGCGGATCCTCGGCTCCCGGGCACCGCTCGGCCCGGTCACGCCCCTGGCCCGCCGGATCCTCAAGTACGGGACGATGGGCCCGGCTTCGGCCCCGCACATGGTCGAGGCCTGTGCCCGTATCGTGCACGCCTGCCCCCGCAAGGTCCGCTACGCCTGGTCGCATGTGCTGGACCTGCTCGACCTGGACCACGGCGTGCGGGAGCTGGACGTGCCCACGGCCGTGGTGGCCGGTACGGCGGACCGGCTCACGCCGCCGGCCCACGCCCGGGCCCTGGCCGCCGCGCTGCCGCACTGCACCGGGCTCACCGAGCTGCCCGGCATCGGCCACATGACGCCCGTCGAGGCGCCCGAGCTGGTCACCGGGAAGATACGTGAACTCGTCCAGGCACACATCCAGGCACACAACCGGGTCGTATCCGAGGAGAGCGCATGAGCAGGGTGAGCCTTGAGGGCAGAGTCGCCGTGGTGACCGGGGCGGCGCGCGGCGTCGGGGAGTTGCTGGCCCGCAAGCTCTCCGCGCGCGGCGTGAAGGTGGCGCTCGTCGGGCTGGAGCCGGACGCGCTCAAGGAGGTCTCCGGGCGGCTGCACAGCGACAGCGACCACTGGCACGCCGACGTCACCGACCACGAGGCGATGGCCCGGGTCGCGCAGGAGGTCAGGGAGCGCTTCGGCCGGGTCGACATCGTCGTCGCCAACGCCGGCGTCGCCACGGGCGGTCCGTTCGCCGACTCCGACCCGGTGTCCTGGCGGCGGGTGATCGAGGTCAACCTGGTCGGCTCCGCGGTGACGGCCCGGGCCTTCCTGCCGCCGCTCCTGGAGAGCCGGGGGTATCTGCTCCAGATCGCCTCCCTCGCGGCGATCACGCCGGCGCCCATGATGACCGCGTACTGCGCGTCCAAGTCCGGTGTGGAGGCCTACGCGCACAGCCTGCGCGCCGAGGTCGGGCACCGGGGTGTGAAGGTCGGCGTCGGGTATCTGTCGTGGACCGACACCGACATGGTGCGCGGGGCCGACCAGGACGACGTCATGCGGGAGTTGAGGCAGCGGCTGCCCTGGCCGTCCAACAAGACGTATCCGCTGGGCCCGGCGGTGGACCGGCTGGTGGCCGGGATCGAGCGCCGGTCGAGCCATGTCTACGGGCAGTGGTGGCTGCGCGGCATGCAGGGCGTGCGCGGATATCTGCCCGGGGTCATCGGGACGGTGGGGCAGCGCGAGATGCGCCGGTTCGCGGACCGGCTGACCGGCATGCGCACGGGCCTCGTGGGGGCGGGAGGAGCGGCCGACGAGCAGCAGAGGACTACAGTCCGTAAGTGATCGACATGCGCAGCGTCACGGCCCGTGTGAATCTGGTCGAGCCAGATCCCCTCACCCCCAACGGGAGTGAACCCACATGGGTATGAAGGACCAGTTCCAGGAGAAGTCCGAGCAGTGGCAGAACCAGGCCAAGCAGAAGGCCGACCAGGCCCGTGAGCAGATGCAGGGCCGCGGTCGCCGGCGTGACGAGGACATGGACCCCTCGCAGCCCTCGCAGCCCTCGCAGCGCGAGCGTGAGCGGGAGCGCGAGCAGGAGGACCGCTTCGACCAGGACTACGACGCCTGACGTTGCGCGCTGAACGGAAGGGGTGCCTCGCGCGGGGCACCCCTTCCTCACGTCCTGGGCGGCAGCTTCGGGCGGGAACGGTCCGGTACGTCGCTGTAGGTCGGCGGTTTCGCCGGTGGGTTGGTCTCCAGCAGCCCGAGCGCCAGCTCCACCGCGTCGGTCAGCTGGGCGTGGCGGCCCTCCGCCCAGTCCAGCGGGGTGCGCAGGACGTCGATGTCGGGGGCGACGCCCTTGTTCTCCACCGACCAGCCGTAGGCGTCGAACCAGGCCGCGTTCATCGGCACCGTGATGACCGTGCCGTCCCCCAGCTCGTGCCGGCCGGTCATGCCGACCACACCGCCCCAGGTGCGCTGCCCCACCACCGGGCCCAGCTTCAGCAGCTTGAACGCGGCGGTGATCATGTCACCGTCGGAGGAGGTCGCCTCGTCGGCCAGGGCCACCACCGGGCCTCGGGGCGCGTTCGAGGTGTACGACACGGGCTGGGCGTCGCGGGTCAGGTCCCAGCCCAGGATCGTGCGGCTCAGCGTCTCGATGACCAGCTCGCTGATGTGACCGCCGGCGTTGCCGCGCACGTCCACGATCAGCGCGGGCCGCGACACCTCCATGCGCAGATCGCGGTTGAACTGCGCCCAGCCCGAACCGCCCATGTCCGGGATGTGCAGATAGCCGCACCGCCCCCCGCTCAACTCCCGTACCACGGACCGGCGTTTGGCCACCCAGTCCTGGTAGCGCAACGGCCGCTCGTCGACGAGCGGGACGACCGCGACCCGCCGGGGCGGTCCCGTGCCCTGCGCCGGGGAGAAGGTCAGCTCCACCGTCGTACCGCCCGCGCCCGCCAGCAGCGGATACGGGCCCGCGTCCGGATCCACCGGGCGGCCGTCGACATGGGTCAGGATCGCCCCCTCGCGGATGCCCGTACCGGCCAGCGGGGAGCGGGCCTTGGAGTCGGAGGAGTCGCCGGGCAGGATCCGCTTGACCATCCAGCCGCCGTCCCGGCGTACGAAGTTGGCGCCCAGCAGGCCCTGCCGGCGCTGGTAGTGCGGCGGGCCCTCGTTGCGCCGGGCGGCGGTGACGTAGGCGTGGGAGGTGCCCAGTTCGCCCAGCACCTCGCGCAGCAGGTCGGCGAACTCGTCCGGGGAGGCGACCCGTTCGACCAGCGGACGGTACTGGTCCAGCACCCCGGCCCAGTCGATGCCGCACATGCCCGGCTCCCAGAAGTACGCCCGGATCAGCCGCCCGGCCTCCTCGTACGCCTGCCGCCACTCCGCGGCCGGGTCGACCACGTGCAGGATACGGCGCGTGTCGATCCACACCGTCGTGTCCAGGTCGCCGGGCTCGGTCGCGGGCACCGCGCGCAGCTCGCCCTCGTCGACGATCACCAGCCGCGTGCCGTCGCCGCTGACCGCGAAGAAGTCCAGGTGCACGGCGAGTTCGGACTTCTTGGCCCTGGTGATGCCGAAGTGCTCCAGGGTCGGCCGGCCGCTGGTGTCGTCCGGGTTGGCGAACGTCTCGCCCAGCGCGCCCGAGATCGGCCAGCGCAGCCACGCCAGCCCGCCGCCCGCCACCGGGTGCAGCGCCGAGTACTTGGAGGCGGCCACCGGGAAGGGCGTGACCCGGCTTTCCAGCCCCTCGACCTCGACGGTCACCGTCCCGTTGTCCCCGTTCTCGTCGTCCTCCACCGGGTCCAGGCCCCCGGCGGCCGGGCGGCCCTCGGGGTTCACCGCGAACGGGGAGGGCGTCGCGGAGGACAGCGGCACGAGGTACGGGCGGCAGCCCAGGGGGAAGGACAGGTCGCCGGTGTGCACGTCGTAGACGGGGTCGAAGCCGCGCCAGGAGAGGAAGGCGAGGTAGCGGCCGTCGCGCGTGAAGGCCGGGTTCTCGTCCTCGAAACGGCCGTTGGTGACGTCCACGATGAACCGGTCTGTGATCCGGGCCATCTTGATCTGCCGCAGGGTCCGCCCGATGCCCGGGTGCGACCAGGTCAGCCACGCCCCGTCCGGGGAGAACGCGAGGTCCCGCACGGGCCCGTTGATCGACCGGATCAGCTCGCTGACCTCGCCGCCGGACTCCTCGGACACGTCCACGAGCAGCAGCCGTCCGTCGTGCGAGGCGACCGCCAGCCGCTCGCCCTCCGGATCGGACACGAGCTCGCGCACCCGGCCCAGCGCTCTCGAGGCCAGGCGCCGCGGTGCGCGGGCGCCGCTCGCCCGGGGCAGGGAGGCGATCTCGATCGCGTCCTCGCCCTCCGCGTCCGTCACATACGCCACCCGCCCGCTCGCGCCGAGCATCTCCGGCATCCGGACCCGGACGCCCGGGGTGTCGGTGAGGGTGCGGGCCGGCCCGTCCCGGTGGGTGAGCCAGTACAGGCTGCCGCGCACGACGACCGCGCCGGCCCGCCCGGTCTCGTCGACCGAGATCCCGTCGACGTGCTGGGCCGCGGCCACCTGGTACGGGCGCCGCCCGGCGCGCGGGCCGCTCAGCCGCACGTCCAGCCGGCGTGGTTCGGAGTCCCGTGACAGGTCGTCGACCAGCCACAGGTCGCCCGCGCACTGGTACACCACCCGGGTGCCGTCGCTTGCGGCGTGCCGGGCGTAGAAGGCGTCGTGGTCGGTGTGCCGGCGCAGGTCGGAGCCGTCGTAGGCGCACGAGTAGAGGTTGCCGACGCCCTCGTGGTCGGAGAGGAAGGCGATCCTGCCGCCGACGAACATGGGGGAGTGCAGATGGCCGCCGAGGCCTTCGAGCAGCCGTTCGCCGTGCAGCCACAGTCTGCCCGTGGCCCCGCCCCGGTAGCGCTTCCAGGCGGCCGGTTCGTGCGGCGGGGTACCGGTGAGCAGGAGCGACTTGCGCTCCCCGGCCAGGTCGGCGACCTGAATGTCGGAGACCGGGCCCCAGGGCAGTTTGCGGCCCGGGTCGCCGTCCGGGGAGAGCTTGTATGCCCAGGTGTAGTAGGAGAAGGGCTCGCCGTGCGAGGCCACGGCCAGGATCTCGCCGTCCGGGGTCCAGCCGCAGACCCGGGTGTCGGCGCTGCCCCAGTGGCTCACCTGCCGGGCCGGGCCGCCGTCCACCGGCGCGAGATGCACCTCGGGCACCAGGCTGCGCCAGCTTGTGTACGCGAGGTGCCGTCCGTCGGGGGAGAAGCGGGGGTGACCCACCTTGGTGCGGTCGACGGTGAGCCGCCAGGCGCGGCCGGGGCCGTCGAGCGGGGCGAGCCAGAGGTCGTCCTCGGCCACGAAGCAGAGCAGGTCGTCATGGAGGTGCGGCAGACGCAGATAGGTCACGTCTTCATGCTTTGCCGGGGGACGGAGTGCAGCAAGTCCAGGCAAACCGGACCCTGGGCGTGGCCGTGACCCAGGACACGTACGAAACGGTTTCGTTTTCATAAGAGGGTGCGCTACCTTTGTGGTGTACGAAACCGTGTCGTTCCGAGCAGGAAGGTGAGCGAGATGGCTGAGGTCGCCACCGCGCGTCGCAGTCGGATCACCCCCGAGCGTGAGGCCGAGCTGTACACGGCCGTGCTCGACCTGCTCCGCGAGGTCGGCTACGACGCCCTCACCATGGACGCCGTGGCCGCCCGCACCCGGTCCAGCAAGGCGACGCTCTACCGCCAGTGGGGCGGCAAGCCGGAGCTGGTGGCCAAGGCGATCCGGCACAACAAGCCGGGCAGCGTCGCCGACGTCGACACGGGATCCCTGCGGGGCGACCTGCACGCCCTCACCGCGCGTGAGGACGACTGCGCCATGCAGCAGAACGCCGCGCTGATGCGCGGTCTGTTCATGGCGGTGCACGGCAACCCGGACCTCCTCCAGGCGTTCAAGGAACTGCTCATCGAGCCCGAGATGGAGGAGTTCCACCGGGTGGTGCAACGGGCCGTCGACCGCGGCGAGGTCCAGGCCGGCCGCCCGGCGCTCGACTACATCGTGCACATGCTCGTCGGCGCCTTCGCCACGCGCACCCTGATCGACGACCAGCCGCCCACGCAGGAGTTCCTCACCTCGTACATCGACGCCGTGGTCCTCCCCGCCCTCGGCATTCCCGTCGACTGACAAACCCCCTGAGTCACACCCCACCTGACGTCACCGCTCACGTCGTCGGGCTGATCAGCCCTGCCCAGAACCAACCCCACGACCTGACCGGGAGTACGCCCTCGTGGCCACATTCCTTTACAAGATCGGCCGGATGTCGTTCCGGCGGCGGCACTTCGTCGCCCTGATATGGGTGGCCCTGCTGACCCTCGCCGGGGTCGGCGCGGCCAGTGCCCCCGCCGCGGGCAACAGTTCCTTCTCCATTCCCGGCACCGAGGCCCAGAAGGCCTTCGACCTGCTGGAACAGCGCTTCCCCGGCACGAGCGCCGACGGAGCCACCGCACGCGTCGTCTTCAAGGCGCCGAGCGGCGAGAAGATGACCGACCCCGGCAACAAGGCGACCGTCCGGGAGACCGTCAAGGAACTCTCCGACGGCTCCGAGGTCGTCCGCGTCACCGACCCGTACCAGGCGAAGGCCGTCAGCAAGGACGGCACGGTCGCGTACGCGCAGGTGTCGTACAAGGTCTCCGGCATGGAGCTGGAGGACTCCTCCCGCGACGCCCTGGAGGACTCCGCGCAGGACGCGCGGAAGACCGGGCTGACCGTCGAGATCGGCGGTGACGCGCTCCAGACGGTCCCGACCACCGGCACCACCGAGATCATCGGCATCGCGGTCGCCGCCGTCGTCCTCGTCATCACCTTCGGCTCGCTGATCGCGGCCGGTCTGCCGCTGCTGACGGCGCTCATCGGCGTCGGCATCGGCGTCTCCTCGATCACGGCGCTGGCCAGTGCGCTGGACCTGGGCTCGACGACCTCCACCCTCGCGATGATGATCGGCCTCGCGGTCGGCATCGACTACGCGCTGTTCATCGTCTCCCGCTACCGCGCCGAACTGGCCGAGGGCCGTGACCGCGAGGACGCGGCGGGCCGGGCCGTCGGCACGGCGGGTTCCGCGGTGGTCTTCGCGGGCCTCACGGTCGTGATCGCCCTGGTGGGCCTGTCCGTCGTCAACATCCCGATGCTGACGAAGATGGGCGTCGCGGCGGCGGGCACGGTGGCCATCGCCGTGCTGATCGCACTGACCATGATCCCGGCGCTGCTCGGATACGCGGGCCGGAGGGTGAAGCCGGCGGGGGAGAAGAGCAGGCTGCTCGGCCGGGCCAAGAAGCAGCAGGGGCCCGCGAAGCCGAACCTGGGCACGCGCTGGGCGAGCTTCGTCGTACGCCGCCCGGTCGCGGTGCTGCTGCTCGGCGTCGTCGGCCTCGGCGCGGCGGCCGTCCCGGCGGCGAGCCTGGAACTGGGCCTGCCGGACGACGGCTCCCAGCCCACGTCCACCACGCAGCGCCGTGCCTACGACCTCCTCTCCGAGGGCTTCGGGCCGGGCTTCAACGGCCCGCTGATGGTCGTGGTCGACGCCAAGGACAGCGACGACCCGAAGGCGGCCTTCACGCAGGTCGGCGACGAGATCAAGGGCCTTGAGGACGTCGTCACGGTCACGCCGCCGGCGCCCAACAAGGCCGGCGACACGGCGACGATCACCGTCGTCCCGGGCTCCAAGCCGTCGTCGGTCGCGACGGAGGACCTGGTCCACTCCATCCGCGGCAAGGGCGCCGGGATCAAGGCCGACTCGGATGCGAACGTGCTGGTCACCGGCCAGACGGCGATGAACATCGACGTCAGCGAGAAGCTCGATGACGCCCTGATCCCCTACCTGGTCCTGGTGGTCGGCCTGGCCTTCCTCCTGCTGATCGTGGTGTTCCGCTCGATCCTGGTCCCCCTCAAGGCCGCCCTCGGCTTCCTCCTGTCGGTGATGGCGGCCCTCGGCGCGGTGGTCGCGGTCTTCCAGTGGGGCTGGCTGGCGGACCTGATGGGCGTCGAGCAGACCGGCCCGGTCATGTCGATGATGCCGATCTTCATGGTGGGCGTCGTCTTCGGCCTGGCCATGGACTACGAGGTCTTCCTGGTGACCCGGATGCGGGAGGCCTACGTCCACGGCGAGAAGGCCGGCCAGGCGGTCGTGACGGGCTTTAGGCACGGCGCCCGGGTGGTGACGGCCGCGGCGGTCATCATGATGGCGGTCTTCGCCGGCTTCATCGGCTCGTCCGAGTCGATGGTCAAGATGATCGGCTTCGGCCTCGCGATCGCGGTCTTCTTCGACGCGTTCATCGTCCGCATGGCCATCGTCCCGGCCGTCCTGGCCCTCCTCGGCCGCAAGGCCTGGTGGCTGCCCGGGTGGCTGGACCGGGCACTGCCCAACGTGGACGTCGAGGGCGAGGGCCTGCGCACGGACACCGACCGCGGGAATCAGGACAGGGAGCTGGTGCGCGCCCCCTGACAGCACCGTGACAGCACCCTGAGAGACCGGCCGGTGAGGGCCCCCTGGGGACGGGGAGCCCTCACCGGCTCTTCTTTCTCAGGTGTGTTTCTCACGCGTGCGGGTGGAGGACGACCTTGGTGTAACCCTCGACGCGCTTGTCGAACTTCTCGTACGCGCTCGGCGCCTGGTCGAGAGGAAGCTCGTGCGAGACGACGAAGCTCGGCTTCGCACGGTCCTCGATGATCAGGTCACGCAGGTGGCGGTTGTACCGCTTGACGTTGCACTGGCCGGTGCCCATCCGGAGCCCCTTCTCGAAGAGGCGCCCGATGGAGACCATCAGCATGCCGTGCTTCGCCTGCTCGTCCGGCCCGCCGGGGTCGCGCGGGACATACAGGCCGGGCACGCCGAGCGCACCCGTCGGCCGGACCGTCTCGACGAGCGCGTTCAGCACGGTCGCCGGTTCCTCACGGTCCTCGCCCTGCGCCTGCGCCTGGTAGCCGACGGCGTCGATCCCCTTGTCCGTGCCCTGGCCGTCGGTCTGCTCCTTGATCTGCTCCGCCGGACTGCCCTGGGTGAAGTCGACCGGCACGGCGCCGATCTCCCGCGCCTTCTCCAGCCGCTCCGCGACCCGGTCGACCACGAACACCTTGCTCGCGCCGCGCAGCATCGCGGAGTAGGCGGCCATGAGCCCGACCGGTCCGCCGCCGTAGACCGCGACGCTGTCACCGGGACGCACATCGGCCAGCTCGTTGCCGTGGTAGCCGGTCGGGAAGATGTCGGCGAGCAGGACGAAGTCGGTCTCCTTCTCGGTGCCCTCGGGGAGCTTGAGGCAGTTGAAGTCGGCGTACGGCACACGCACGTACTCCGCCTGGCCTCCCACATAGGGCCCCATCGCGACATAGCCGTAGGCGCCGCCGGCGAAGCCCGGGTTCACGGTCAGGCAGAAGCCCGTGAAGCCGGCCGTACAGTTCTTGCAGAAGCCGCATGCCACATTGAAGGGCATCACCACCCGGTCGCCGCGGCTGAGCGAGGTGACTCCCTCCGCTGCCTCCTCGACGACCCCGAGGTTCTCGTGGCCGAACACGATCCCCGGTTCCGCGGCGGTACGGCCCTCGTACATGTGCAGGTCCGAGCCGCAGATGGCGGTCGAGGTGACACGGACGATCACATCGTTCGGGTGCTGGATCCGTGGGTCCTCCACTTGCTCTATCGCTACCTCGAAGGGGCCTTTGTACACGACAGCCCTCATCGTCACGCACCTCCAACTGTGCCGTGGGTCATATACCAGGCTCGTGCATGATGAGACGATTTGCATCTACAGAAGAAAGGAAGTAGCGCTTTGTCAGGACGTATCGGCACCTTGCTCGTGGCGGTCCCCGGCCTGTCCGGCGTCGTCTATCCCGAGGGGACGCGCGTGACCATCCAGGGCACCGGAGGGTCCGTCGACGGTTTCGTCGACGGGGACTGGCTGCCGCTCGCGTGGTGGGAGTTCGCGGATGTCCGGCCGGAGGACGCCACCGGCTGAGACCACCTCGCGTGCCTCGTACACGTACCGCTAGCGTGCCCGCATGACGACGACAGCCGCCACGGACGCCGACAACTCCGGAGCACACCCCCGTTTCGCCGAGGCCCTGCGGGAGCTGGGGATCGGGGACCTCGTCCGCCAGGTCCGCCGGTTCCCGGAAGCCACCCGTACCGCCGCCGAGGCCGCCGCCGCGCTCGGGTGTGAGCTGAGCCAGATCTGCAAGTCGCTGATCTTCGCGGCGGACGGCGTGCCGGTGCTGGTGCTCATGGACGGGGCGTCGCGGGTCGACCTCGAGCTCGTGCGCAAGGAGCTCGGGGCGGACAAGGTCACGCGGGCCAGGGCCGAGGTCGTGCGGGAGGCCACCGGGTACGCCATCGGCGGCGTGCCGCCCTTCGGGCACCGGACGAGGACGCGTGTGCTCGCCGACCGGTCCCTGCTGGAGCACGACGTCGTCTGGGCCGCCGCCGGGACGCCGTACACCGTGTTCCCCATGCCGCCCCGGGACCTCGTCGCCCACGCCGGCGCCACTCTCGTGGACGTGCGCGAGCGCGCCGCGTGACGCCCCTGGTCACCGCCGCGGTCCTGCTCGCCGCCGTCACGCACGCCAGCTGGAACGCCATCGCCCACAAGATCACCGACAAGCTGGCCGGGTTCGCGCTGATCTCGGGCGGCGGGGTGGTCATCGGGCTGGCCCTGGCGCCCTTCGTGGCGTTTCCGGCGGCCCCGGCGTGGCCGTATCTGCTCGCCTCCGCCGTCATCCACATCGCCTACTACGCGCTGCTCATGAGGTCTTTCCGGCTGGGCGACTTCGGGCAGGCCTACCCCATCGCCCGCGGCACGGCGCCGCTCGTCGTGACCGTGCTCGCCGCCGTCTTCGCCCACGAGGTGCCCGACGGGTGGGCCGCCGCCGGCATCGCCCTGTCCTGCGCGGGGCTGACCGGCGTCGCCGTGTGGGGACTGCGCGGGCGCCGGCCCGACTGGGCGGCGATCGGGGCGGCCCTGGCGACCGGGCTGACGATCGCGGCGTACACCGTCGTCGACGGACTCGGCGTGCGCGCCTCCGGATCCCCCCTCGGATACATCGCCTGGCTGATGGCCGTGCAGGGAGTCGTGATCCCCGCGTACGCCGTGAGCCGCTGGGGGAGGGAGACCGGCGCCGTGCTCCGGCCGTTCGCCGTGACCGGGCTCGTCGGAGCCGCCCTCTCCGTCGCCGCCTACGCCCTCGTCCTGTGGGCCCAGACTCGGGCCGAACTCGCGCCCATCGCCGCCCTGCGCGAGTCGTCGATCATCGTGGGCGCGGCGATCGGGGCCGTGTTCTTCAAGGAGCGGTTCGGGGCGCCGAGAATCGTGGCGGCCGGGCTGCTCGTCGCCGGGATCGGGCTGATGCTGCACACCGGATAGACCGGGTCGGACGGGTGCGCATCCCTCTCCTGAGGAGGACCCTGGAACTAGGCGTTCCGGAGGTGATCGACATGATGCGGACCAGAGTCGGATGGCACGTCGAGATGGAGTTCCGGGAGGACGACCAGCACACCCAGGCGGTGGCGATGGTCCGGCTGCCCGACGGCACCGAGGTACGGGCGCGCGGGCACGCCAGCCGGCACCGGACCGACGTCAATCAGCCCAGAGTCGGGGAGGAGATCGCCGGCGCGCGGGCCCTCAACGAACTCGCCATGCAGCTGCTGACCAAGGCGCACGAGGAGATCGACCAGGCGTCCGGGCGGACCTCCCACCCGATCCACGTCTAGGGCCCCGGCTTCACGTCTGGAGCCCCAGCGCTCCCCGCACCGCCCGCACCAGCCCCTGCGCCCGCGGATCCGCCGTCACCGTCTTGCGGAAGCCGTTGGTGACGTAGCCGAAGGCGACCCCGGTCTCCGGGTCGGCGAAGCCGAGGGCGCCGCCGCGGCCCGGGTGGCCGAAGGAGCCCGGTGTGAGGAAAGGGGAGGCGCTGCCGTGCAGCATGTAGCCGAGGCCGAAGCGGGTGCCGACCACCAGGACGCGGTCGGGGCCCGCCGACTCCTCGGCCCGGGCCAGTGCGACCGTCTCCGGCGCGAACAGGCGTGCGGCGCCGGCCGTGTCGCCGATCAGCGTCGCGTAGAAGCGGGCCAGTCCGTCCGCCGTCGCGATGGCGTTGGTCGCGGGGAGGGCCGCCGCGCGGTAGGCCGGGTCGTTCTGGTCGGGGAACGGGGTGATGGCGGCGAAGGCCCGGCGGGTCAGAGAGGCCGGGTCCTCGTAGGCCTCGGTGACCGAGCGCTTCGGGCGGGCGCGCAGGCCGCCGGCCGGCTCGGGTCCCTCGACACGGCCCGCGCGTCCGACCCGGCCGGCCTCCGCGTCCGGCAGACCCAGCCAGAGGTCCAGGCCCAGCGGGCCGGTGATCTGCGCGGCGAGCCATGCCCCGGCGCCCTGCCCGGTCACGCGTCGCACCAGTTCGTCGACGAGCCAGCCGTAGGTGAGCGCGTGGTAGCCGTGGTCGGTGCCGGGTTCCCAGGCGGGGGTCTGGGCGGCGACCGCCTCCGGGCCCCGCAGCGGGTCGAGGGCCTGCTCAGGGGTGAGGGGCCGGTCGAGCACGGGCAGGCCGGCCCGGTGGTTGAGGACGTGCCGGACCAGCACCCGCTCCTTGCCCCGCGCCTTGAACTCCGGCCAGTAGTGGCCCACCGGCGCGTCCAGGTCCAGCTGCCCGCGCTGGTGCAGCAGCAGGAGTACGGCGGCGGCGACACCCTTCGTCGCCGAGCGCACGACCTGGGCGGTGCCGCGCTCCCAGGGGGCCGTGCCGTCGACGTCCTTCGTGCCGGCCCACAGGTCGACGACCCGCTGTCCGTCCCGGTAGACGGCGACCGCCGCGCCCCGCTCCCCGAGTGTTTCGAAGTTCCGTACGAACGCGTCCCTGACCGGCTCGAAGCCCTCGGCCACTGTGCCGTGCACATCCACGTCCGTACTCCTCGTCTCGCTGCGGTGCTCTCGTTGCTCCCCTTCAGCCAAGCAGGATGGTCACGTCGATGTTCCCGCGGGTCGCGTTCGAGTACGGGCAGACCTCGTGGGCCGCGTCCACCAGCTTGCTCGCGAGGCCCGGGTCGAGGACGGGCAGCGAGACGCTGAGGGCGACCGCGAGACCGTAGCCGCGCTGCCGGTTGGGGCCGATGCCGACCTTCGCGGAGACCGTCGAGCCGGTCAGGTCGTAGCCCTCGCGGTTGCCGACGAGGATCAGCGCGTTGTGGAAGCAGGAGCTGTAGCCGGCCGCGAAGAGCTGTTCCGGGTTGGTGCCGTTGCCGTCGCCGCCGAGCTGCGGGGGCATCGCGACCTTGAGGTCGAGCTGTCCGTCCTGGCTGGTGACATAGCCCTCGCGGCCGCCGTGGGCGGTGGCCTCGGCCACGTACATGATCTTCGTCGGGCGGCTGTCGACGGCGGCGGCGTCGGTCATGGCTGGATCCCCCAGAACAGGTGCGCACTAATACATCGCGCACAAGGTACCGGCCAGTAGGAAAGCGTCTGCTCAGCAGGGGGTGATAACCGGGGGTAACGGGCGATCAGTGCGGGCGGTTCGGGGCTGCCTGCGATGCCTCCGCCAGCCGCCACAGCTCTTCGCGCAGACGCGCGACCTCTGGCGGAGCGAGACCCGTCACCGCGAGCAGGGCGCCCGGCACGCGCGCCGCGAGCTCGCGCAGCTCCTCCCCGGGTTCGGTGCAGGCGACCAGCACCGAGCGCTCGTCGTGCGCCGCCCGCTCCCGGCGGACGAGTCCCAGGCTCTCCAGCCGCTTGAGCAGCGGCGACACCGTGCCGTAGTCGAGCCTCAGCGCGGCGGCCAGCTCCTTGACCGTGGTCTCACCGCGCTCCCACAGGACCAGCAGGACCAGGTACTGCGGATAGGTGAGGCCGAGCTCGTCGAGGAGGGGGCGGTAGGCGGACGTCACCGCCCGCTGGGCCGCGTACAGCGCGAAGCAGAGCTGGTCGTCCAGCAGCAGCGAGCCCTCGGTCTCCTCGTTCGTCACGCGCCCATTGTCACCGAACGCGGGTCGAAACCGAACGGCAGCTCCAGCCGGTGGGCGCGCATCAGGTCCTCGTCGGAGAGCAGTTCGCCGGTCGGGCCGTCCGCCGCGATCACGCCCTCGCTGAGGATCAGGGCGCGCGGGCACAGCTCCAGGGCGTACGGCAGGTCGTGCGTGACCATCAGCACGGTCACGTCCAACGACCGCAGGATGTCGGCCAGTTCGCGGCGGGAGGCGGGGTCGAGGTTGGAGGAGGGCTCGTCGAGGACGAGGATCTCCGGTTCCATGGCGAGGACGGTCGCGACGGCCACCCGGCGGCGCTGGCCGAAGGAGAGGTGGTGCGGCGGCCGGTCCTTGAACTCCGCCATGCCGACCCGCTCCAGCGCCCGGTCCACGCGCTGCTCCAGCTCGGCGCCCTTCAGCCCGGCCGCAGCGGGCCCGAACGCCACATCCTCCCGGACCGTGGGCATGAAGAGCTGGTCGTCCGGGTCCTGGAAGACGATGCCGACCCGGCGGCGGATCTCCGCCATGTGCTGTCTGCCGACGGGCAGTCCGGCCACCTTCACCGTGCCGGTGCCGCCGGTCAGGATGCCGTTGAGGTGGAGCACCAGGGTCGTCTTGCCGGCACCGTTCGGGCCGAGCAGGGCCACCCGCTCGCCGCGTGCGAGGGAGAAGTCCACGCCGAAGAGGGCCTGGTGCCCGTCGGGATAGGCGAAGGCCAGACCGGCCACGTCCAGGGAAGGGGTCACATCTGTCACAGGGACCATCCCAGCAGACAGACGACGAGGGCCGCACCCGGCAGCGCGAGGGCGTACGACCACTGCGCCCGGGATGCGGTCACCTCGTCGATGACCGGCATGGAGCCGGCGTACCCGCGGCTGACCATGGCCAGGTGCACGCGTTCGCCGCGCTCGTAGGAGCGGATGAACAGGGCGCCCGCGGACTTGGCCAGGACGCCCCAGTGCCGGACGCCCTTCGCCTCGAAGCCGCGTGACTCCCGGGCGATCCGCATGCGCCGCATCTCGTCCGTGATGACGTCGCCGTAGCGGATCATGAAGGACGCGATCTGGACGAGGAGCGGCGGGAGCTTGAGCCGCTGCAGGCCGAGGAGCAGTTCGCGCAGTTCGGTCGTGGCGGCCAGCAACACCGAGGCCGCGACGCCGAGCGTGCCCTTGGCGAGCACGTTCCAGGCACCCCACAGACCGTTCACGCTCAGGGACAGGCCGAGGACGTCGACCCGCTCGCCCTCCGCCACGAACGGCATCAGCACCGCGAACGCGACGAACGGCACCTCGATCAGCAGCCGCCTCAGCAGGAACCCGGCGGGCACCCGCGCGGCGTACGCCACGGTCCCGAGCAGGACGGCGTACAGACCGAAGGCCCACATGGCCTCCCGCGGCGTCGACACCACGACCACCACGAAGGCGAACACGGCGGCGAGTTTGGTGTGCGGCGGCAGACCGTGCACGGGCGAGTGCCCGTGCCGGTAGAGCTTGTGCGCGTGCCCTGCTCCCATGTCAGACGCTCGTGGTGCTCGTCGAGTCCGACACGTCAGTCGACGTGTTCGACGTGTTCGACGTGTTCGACGGGGAGGTGTCGTCGTCACGGCGGCGGCGGACGGCCCAGAAGACCGTGCTGCCCGCGACGACCGTGACGCCCACGCCGATGACGCCCGCCAGCCCCCCGGACAGGCGGGCGTCGGTGACGTCCTTGACGCCGTAGTCGGCGAGCGGGGAGTCCGCGACGGCGTGCTCCTCGGTCTTCTTGTCGATGCCGTGGTCGGCGGCGACCTTCTCCAGGCCGTCGGGGTCGGCGGAGGCGTAGAAGCTGACGAACCCGGCCAGGACCAGGGAGGCGGCCAGGCCCGCGGCCCACACCGTGCGGTGCGAGGTCCGGGCGGCCACCGGGGCCGGCTCGGGCTCGGGGGCGTCGACCAGTTCGCCGTTCACTCGCAGCTTGAGCCGCTGCGTGAGGCCGCGCGCCCCGTACACCAGGTCCGGGCGGACGGCGATGACCGCGCCGACGGTCAGCGCGGTGATCACGGCCTCGCCGATGCCGATCAGGACGTGCACGCCGATCATGGCGGTGGCGACCTTGCCGATCGACACGTCGGTGGTGCCGCCGACCGCGTACATCAGCGTGAAGGCCAGCGCGGCGGCCGGGACGGAGAACAGGGCGGCGACGAACGAGGCCACGGTGACCGACCGGCGGGTGCGGGGCAGCACCTTCACCAGGCCCCGGAAGAGGGCGTAGGCGACGACCGTGGTGACGATCGCCATGTTGGTGATGTTCACGCCGAGCGCGGTCAGACCGCCGTCCGCGAAGAGGATGCCCTGCATGAGCAGGACGACGGAGACGCACAGGACCCCGGTGTAGGGGCCGACGAGTATCGCGGCGAGCGCACCGCCGAGCAGATGGCCGCTGGTCCCCGCCGCTACGGGGAAGTTCAGCATCTGCACGGCGAAGATGAACGCCGCGACCAGTCCGGCCAGCGGTGCCGTCCGCTCGTCGAGTTCGCGGCGCGCGCCGCGCAGGCTCACGGCGACGGCGCCCGCGGCGATCACGCCGGTGGCGGCGGAGGTGGGCGCGTTGATGAATCCGTCGGGTACATGCACGGTTCGATGATGTGGCTTGATGCGAACGATGTGCAAGAGCGCGCCGCTCGTTTTATCTCACGAGCGACATATCATGCCCCATGGGCGCAATTCGGAAGATATGCGACATTGGAGAGGGGTGGACGCACAGTTTCCACACAGGTAGCGCACGGTGAAGGGTCCGTCCGATGTCCGTAGTCGAGCAGTACGCGCGAGCCCACATCGTCACGGACGCGGCCGTGCCGCTGATCGACGAGCAGGAAGCGGTTCCGGTGACGCTGCGGTACGACCCCGACCGCGATCCCCGCAGTGTGCGGATCCGGCTTCCCGGGACCGGGGGGCGAGAGTGGACCTTCGACCGCCGGCTGCTGGAGGAGGGGCTGCGGGCCCCCACGGGCAGCGGTGAGGTGCGGGTGTGGCCGTGCGGCCGGGTGCAGGCCGTCGTGGAGTTCCACTCCGCGCGGGGCGTGTCGGTGGTGCAGTTCGAGCGGCAGGCGCTGCTGCGGTTCCTGCGGCGGACGTACATGGCCGCCGCGGAACCGGTCACGCACTGAGGCCGGGCCCGGGCTACACGCCCTGAGGGTCAGCCGCCCATCTTCAGCAGCGCCGCCACGATCGGACCGGCCGTCGAACCGCCGTGCCCGCCCTGCTGGACCACACCCGCCGCCGCCAGATCGCCGCGGTAGGCGGTGAACCAGCCGTTCGGCTTCTTCTGGCCGTCGACCTCGGCGGACCCGGTCTTCGCGCCGGCGTCGCCGCCCACCCCGGCCATCGCCTCCGCGGCCGTGCCGTAGTCGGCCGTGTACGACATCAGCTCACGCAGCTGGGACAGCGTGCCCCCCGACATCGTGCGCGAGGCGGTCGCGAGCTTGCGGCCGTCCACGTCCGGGGAGACCAGGTACGGCTGGCGGAAGGTGCCGGACTTGATCGTCGCCGACACCGATGCCATGTTCAGCGGGTTCATCCGGACGCCGCCCTGCCCGATCAGCGAGGCGGCCATCTGGGCCTGCGACTGCACCGGCACAGCGCCGTCGAAGGACGGCACACCGATGGCCCAGTTGTTCATCCCCAGGCCGAAGACCTGCTGGGCCTGCTTGGTCAGGTCGTCGTCCTTGAGCTTCGGCGCCTGGCTGATGAAGGCCGTGTTGCAGGAGCGGGCGAAGGCGGCCTTGAACGTGCCGTCCTTGATCTCGAACTTGTCGTCGTTCTGGAACTTCCAGTGCCCGTACGTGAAGTACTTCGGACAGGGATGCTTCTTGTCCGCCGAGGCCAGGCCCTTGTCGATCAGCAGCGACGAGGTGATGACCTTCATCGTGGAGCCGGGCGCGAGCGAGCCCTGGAAGGCGGTGTTGAAGCCGGGCGAGGCGTTGGCGGCGGCCAGGATCTCGCCGGTCGAGGGCCGCACCACGGCCACCGACGACCGGGCCTTCTTCGCGACCTGCTGCTCGGCCGCCGCCTGGAGGGCCGGGTCCAGCGTGGTCTTCACCGTGCCCGGCGTGCCCTTGCTCAGCTCCAGCAGGGTCTTGTCGGACAGGTCGTCGGACTTCGCGGACTTCCCGCGCACGACCCGCAGCTCGATGCCGGCCTTGCCGCCGGCCTTCTTGCCGTACTTCTCGCGCAGCCCGTCCAGGACCGGGCCGAGCGAGGCGTACTTCTGTTTGGTCAGTTCGCCGCCGTCCCGGTCGAGGGCCTTGACCGGGGGCGTGCCCGCCTCGCCGGTGACCAGCCTGTCGCCGTCCTTCAGGTCGGGGTGGACGACCGCCGCGTGCCAGTCGACCAGCGGCTTCCCGTCGCTCGTACGGCGGACGACGGTCAGCGCGCTGTCGTACGCCAGCGGCTTCTCGGTGTTCTTGTACGCCACCGTGGCCTTGACGGAGAACGGCACCTTGTCACCCGTGGGCGTGCCCGGGGTGAGGGTGACGTCCTTGACGCGGGCGTCCTTGGTGTAGCCGGTGAGCAGGGACCCGGCCGCCGCCGCGTCGTCGGTGGCCGCGGCGGCCTCGGTGACCTTCCCCGACTGCCAGGCGGTGAGGAAGGCGCGGGCGGTGGTGGTGACCTCGGTCGCCGACAGGGGCCCGGTCTTCACCTTGGGCTTGTGGTCGGCGGAGGCCGCGCGGGTGCCGTCGTCGGCCGCCGCGCCGCCGCCGTACAGCGCGTAGGCGCCGAACCCGGCGCCGCCGACGACCACGGCGATCATCCCGCCGATCACGGCGGGCCTCGTCTTTCGTCGCTCGGCGACGCGCCTTCTGTTGCCCACTGCTGTTCGTTCCTCCACGAATCCCCAGGGTCCCCGTTGCCCTCGGCTGTCCCAACGACGGCCACCACCCTAGAGTCCCGTTCCGGGGACGTGAGATCAGCCACCCGTTCGTAGCACGGCTGCGACAATCGGCCCGGCCGCGTCGCCGCCGTGGCCGCCCTCCTCGGTCATGGCCGCCGCCGCGATGTCGTCACGGAACCCGGTGAACCAGCTGTTGGACTTGGCGTTCCCGTCGACCTCGGCGGAACCGGTCTTGGCGCCGATGTCGCCGCCGAGTCCCGCCATGGCCTCCTGGGCGGTGCCCTGGGTGGCGGTGAGCCGCATCATCTGCTTCAGCTGGGCGGCGGTGCTCGCCTTCAGGCCGTCGGCCCGGGCCAGTTTACGGTCGTCCAGCTTCGGCGGGACGAGATAGGGCTGACGGAAGGTGCCGGTGATCGCGGTCGCGGTCGCCGAGGCCATGTTCAGCGGGCTCATCTGGACCTGGCCCTGCCCGATGGCACCGGCCGCCCGGTCCGGGCCGCCGACCGCGGGGACGCTGCCGTCGAAGGAGACGATGCCGGTCTTCCAGTTGTCCTGCCCGAGCCCGAAGCGCTGCTCGGCCTCCTGGGTCAGCGAGGCGTCCGTGAGCGGCTTCTCGTCGATGAGTTTGATGAAGGCGGTGTTGCAGGACCGCATGAAGCTGTTGGCGAGCGTGGCGTTGTCGTCGGGCTCCATGCCCTTGAGGTTGTTGAAGGTCTGGCTCTGCCACGTCGCCGTGGGCGGGCAGGGTGCCGGGCCGTTCATCGAGGTCACACCGTTGTCGATGAGCATCGCGGCGGTGATGATCTTCATCGTGGAGCCGGGTGCCGCCTTGCCCTCGAAGGCCGCGTTGAAGCCGTCCGTACGGTGGTTCGCCACGGCCAGCACCTCGCCGGTGCTCGGCTTGACGGCCACCACCGACGACTGGGCGAACCGCTTGACCGCCTTCTCGGCCGCCGCCTGCGCGCTCGGGCTGATCGTGGTGGTGAGCTTGCCCGGCTTGCCCTCGGCGAGGGTCAGCAGCGGGGTGTCGGGAGCGCCGTTGCCGTTGTGCCGGACGACCAGCTCGATGCCGGGGGTGCCGCCGGCCTTCTCTCCGTACTTGTCGCGCAGGGCGTCCAGGGCCGGGCCGAGGGAGGGGTACTTCTCCTTCGTCAGCTCGGAGCCGTCACGGCCGACCGCCTCGATGGGCGGGCTGGCCGACTGCTCCGTGACGAGCGTGTCGTCCTTCTTCAACTCGGGGTGCACGACGGACGGCTGCCAGTCGACCAGCGCCCGGCCGCTGGTGAGGCCGCGCACGACCGTCAGCTTGCTGCTGTAGCTCAGCGGCTTCGACTTCCCGTCGTAGGCCACCTTCGCCTTCACCGTGTAGGGCACGGTGGTGCCGGCCGCCGCGCCGGGCGTGATCTTCACGCCGGTGATGTGCGCGTCGTCCCCGAAGGCGGTCAGCAGTTGCTCGGCGGCCGCGTCGTTGTTCGTGACGGACGCCGCCGTCGCGACAGCGCCCTCCTCCCAGGCCGCGAAGAACTTGGCCGTGGTCTCCTTGACCTCGTCCTTGTCCGGCGGCCCCGACTTCTTCTCCGTGGCGACGCCGCTCGTGCCCCCGTCACCGCTCAGCGCGCTCATGATGTTGTAGGCCCCGTACCCGGCGCCGCCCACCATCACCGCGAACACACCGCCTATGACGGCGGCCTTGACCCCCTTGCTCATCCGGCGGTCCCCTCCCCGTTGAGCTTCACACGCTCCTTTGAACGTGTTCAGAAAGCTCTATCCGGGAGCACTCTAAGCACAAGCGGTTACTACCGGCACGGGCGTTTCGGTTTTTTGACCGAAGGCGGCTAGACCCAGGTGTCCAGCCACATCCGCGCCCGCCAGTCGTCGATCGGTATGGCCGTACCGGTGTACAGCGGCCAGAAATAGATGAAGTTCCACGCGATCAGCAGGACGAGGACGCCCGCGGCCGTGGCGCCGACGACGCGGCGGGTGTCGGTGGAGCGGGGCGGGCCGGTGATCGCGCCGAGGAGCATGGCCACCGCCAGGCACAGGAACGGCAGGAAGACGATGGCGTAGAAGAAGAAGATCGTGCGCTCCTGGTACATGAACCAGGGCAGGTAGCCGGCCGCGATGCCGCAGGCGATGGCGCCCGCGCGCCAGTCGCGGCGCAGCAGCCAGCGCCACAGCACGTAGAGGACCGCGAAGCAGGCCACCCACCACAGCAGCGGCGTGCCGAGGGCCAGCACCTCGCGGGCGCACTTCTCGCCCGCGTCGGCCGGGCAGCCGTCCTTGCCGGGCGCCGGAGACTCGTAGAAGTACGACACCGGACGGCCCAGGACCAGCCAGCTCCAGGGGTTGGACTGGTAGGTGTGCGGCGAGGACAGGCCCACGTGGAACTCGTACACCTGGTGCTCGTAGTGCCACAGGCTGCGCAGCCAGTCGGGCAGGAAGGTCCAGTTGCCGCCCTTGCCGTCGGTCGCGGCCCAGTTGCGGAAGTAGCCGCCCTTGCCGTCGGTGGCGGAGAGGATCCAGCCGGTCCAGGACAGCACGTACGTGACGATCGCGACGGGGACCGTGGCGAGGAACGCCAGGCCCGTGTCGCGCCGGAGCACCGCCGCGTACGGGTGCCGGGCACCGGCCACCCGGCGCGAGCCGACGTCCCACAGGACCGTCATCAGGCAGAACGCGGCCAGGATGTAGAGGCCGTTCCACTTCGTGGCGAAGGCCAGGCCCAGCATCAGGCCCGCCGCCCAGCGCCAGGGGCGCCGTCCCAGGCGGGCCGTCTCGGCGACGTGCCGGTCGGGGCGGACGCGGCCGTCGGCGTCCACCGGGAGCGCCGCGGCGAGTTTCCCGCGCGCCTGGTCCCGGTCGATGAGCAGACAGCCGAACGCGGCCAGCACGAAGAACATCAGCACGCCGTCGAGCAGCGCCGTGCGGCTCATCACGAAGTGCAGGCCGTCCACCGCCATCAGCGCGCCCGCCAGGCACCCCAGGAACGTGGAGCGGAACAGCCGGCGGCCGATCCGGCACAGCAGCAGCACCGACAGCGTGCCGAGCAGCGCCGTCATGAACCGCCAGCCGAACGGGTCGAAACCGAACAGCAGTTCGCCGAGTCCGATGACGTACTTGCCGACCGGCGGATGCACGACGTACGCCGCGTCCGCCGGGATCGTGACGTGCCCGCCCGACGAGAGGACCAGGTCGTTGGCGTTCTTGTCCCAGTTGACCTCGAAACCGCGGTGGACGAGCGCCCACGCGTCCTTGGCGTAGTACGTCTCGTCGAATATCACCGCCTTGGGGTTGCCCAGGTTCCAGAACCGCAGCACGCCCGCCAGCAGCGTGACGAGCAGCGGGCCGATCCAGCCCGACCAGCGCACCAGCCGCCCCGCGAGCGTGTGCGGGACGCCGAGCGCGGCCCACAGGCGCGGACCGGGCTGGGTGTACGGCGGCACCAGCCGGTCACGGACGTCACCCGCGTCGCTTCGTGGCTGCTGGTAGCCGAAGCGGCGCAGCCGCTGCTGCCAGGACGGCCGCTGCTCGTGCGGCGCCTGGCCCTGCCGGGTGTCCGTGGAGGACGCGGTACTGGTCACCGCGCCATCGTAGGGAACCGTGCTGTGTGAGTCCCGTGCATGGCCGGTATGCGTCTCCATCCTCCGCCCCTGGGAGGAGGGTGCGTCCCCGGCCCCTGGGAGGATGGGGGCGTGACCGGAACCCTCGTACTCGCAGGCACCCCCATCGGCGACACCGCGGACGCCCCGCCCCGGCTCGCCGAGGAACTGGCCCGAGCCGATGTCGTCGCCGCCGAGGACACGCGGCGGCTGCGGCGGCTGACCCAGGCGCTCGGCGTCACGCCCAAGGGGCGGGTGGTGTCGTACTTCGAGGGCAACGAGTCCGCGCGGACGCCGGAGCTGGTCGATGAGCTGGTGGGCGGGGCGCGTGTGCTGCTCGTCACGGACGCCGGGATGCCGTCGGTGTCGGACCCGGGGTACCGGCTGGTCGCCGCCGCCGTGGAGCGGGACGTCCGGGTCACGGCCGTGCCCGGGCCGTCCGCCGTGCTCACCGCGCTCGCGCTGTCGGGGCTGCCCGTCGACCGGTTCTGCTTCGAGGGGTTCCTGCCGCGCAAGGCGGGGGAGCGGCTGGGGCGGCTGCGGGAGGTGGCCGGGGAGCGGCGCACGCTCGTCTACTTCGAGGCCCCGCACCGGCTCGACGACACGCTGGCGGCGATGGCCGAGGTGTTCGGGGCCGAGCGGCGGGCCGCGGTGTGCCGGGAGCT
>NZ_MUKA01000015.1 GCF_002150735.1 Streptomyces africanus | reverse complement strand
GACTCAATCCGCCCTCGCCGCCAAGGCCTTTGCGGCGAGGGCGGATTGAGTCGATAGGGGTCCATGCACGACGAAGATCATGAGCCTTCTGCCGCCGGGACGTGCCGGAGTGCAAGGGGATTGCCCCGAAAGGGGGATATCCGGGTGCCGCCGGTTTGCCGGGCGGTCGCCCGCAGCACCTTCGGCCCCTACCCGCGAGCGGGTGGCGGGCGGCGCAGTCACGGGTTCCGGAAAGAAATTTGGCCGGTCGTTGAACACAATCACGCCCGCCATGCGTACTCATGACCGTGCGGCGGCGCAGCAGGGCGCTGCAACACCCTTGCGATTATGGGGAGTTGACGATGAAGACCTCCTGGCGGAGCGCCTCACTCGTGGCGAGCGCCGCGGCGGTCCTGGCGCTGACGACGGCGTGTGGTCAGGACAGCCCTCCGGCGGCCAGCCAGAACGTGGGTGCCTCGGCAGCGCCCGGGGACTACGGAAGCATCGGCGCCGGTAACTCGGTGGGCGGCACCGCCGGCGGTCAGCAGGCCGCGCCGAGCCCTTCCAGCCCGTCCAGCCCCGCGGGCAAGCTCTCCGTCGCCACCGCCGAGGAGGTCGGCAAGGTGGTGACCGACAGCCTGGGCCTCACCCTGTACCGGTTCGACCAGGACACCGAGCAGCCGCCCAAGTCGAACTGCGACGGCGACTGCGCCAAGACCTGGCCGCCGGTGCCCGCGGACGACGCCGAGGCCGGCGAGGGCATCGACAAGTCGCTGCTCGGCTCGGTCACCCGCGCCGACGGCACCAAGCAGCTCACCGTCGCCGGCTGGCCGGCCTACCGCTACGCCAAGGACGTCAACGCCGGTGACGTCAAGGGCCAGGGCGTGGGCGGCAAGTGGTACGCGCTGGCCCCCGACGGCAAGAAGGCGCAGGGCGGCGGGGCCGGCGGCGCCGGGGCCGAGGCGCAGCCCGGGCTGTCCACCCGCAACGACCCCAAGCTCGGCGAGATCGTCGTCGACAAGAACGGCATGACCGTCTACCGGTTCAAGAAGGACCAGGCCTGGCCCAAGCCCGTCTCCAACTGCTCCGGCGCGTGCCTGGAGAAGTGGCCGCTCGTGGAGCCCGTCGACTACGCCGACACCAAGGGCATCCAGGAGAAGGGCTACATGGTCTTCGACCGGACCGACGGCAAGGGCAAGCAGCAGACGATCAACTGCTCGCCGATCTACACCTTCGCCGGTGACAAGGCCCCCGGCGACACCAACGGCCAGGGCGTCGGCGGCACCTGGTACGCCGTGCGGCCCGACGGCAAGCTGGTCGGCGCGTCGGAGAAGTAGAGAAAACCTCCCCAGGGTTGACCATCTCGTCCACCCGACGGAACCGACCCGGTCCGCCCCTCCGTACTCACGGAGGGGCGGACCGTTTTGCCGTGCTTCGCCAGAAGTCACAGAATGTTCGCCCTATGTTCGAAGGGCGGGCGCACGGGTATCAATTCGGCACGTGCCGCAGGCAGTGACCGGGAACGGATGGTCAATTTCCGTTTCGGGTCGCTCCATTGGCGGGCGATCAGTAGCCTCTGCTCGAACACCGGATCGCCTACGCCTTGGAGAGATAGATGGAGCGTCCCGCCTGGGCCCCACGGAGCATCGACATCTCGGTGCCCAGCGTCTCCCGGATGTACGACTACTACCTGGGCGGATCGCACAACTTCGAGGTCGACCGGCAAGCGGCCCGTAGGGCCATGGAGTTCATGCCGGGACTCCCCAAGATCATGCAGGCGAACCGGGCGTTCATGCGCCGCGCCGTGCGGTACGCGGCCGATCAGGGCATCAGCCAGTTCCTGGACATCGGCTCCGGCATACCCACCTTCGGCAATGTGCACGAGGTGGCCCAGGCCGCCCGCCCCGGCGCGCGCGTGGTGTACGTCGACCACGACCCGGTGGCCGTGGCGCACAGCCAGGCGGTCCTGGAGGGCAACGACGACGCGGCCGCCGTCGCCGCGGACCTGCTCAAGCCCCAGGAGATCCTGCGCAGCCCCGAAGTGGAGCGGCTGATCGACCTGAATCAGCCAGTGGCGCTGCTCCTCGTTGCCATACTGCACTTCGTGGAAGACGAGGACGACCCGTACGGGGCGGTGGCCGAGCTGGGCGAGGCTCTCGCGCCCGGCAGCCTGCTCGTGCTCACCCATGCCTCGTACGAGGGCATCCCGCTGCCGCCGGAGCGGGCCGGGGGCGCGGTGAACGTGTACCAGGACATCCGCAACCCGCTGATCATGCGCTCGCGCGAGGAGATCGCGCGGTTCTTCAAGGGGTACGACATGGTGGAACCCGGACTGGTGGCGATGCCGCGCTGGCGGCCCGACACCGCACCGGAGGACGAGGATCCGTATGCGTTCTCCGGTTTCGCGGGCGTGGGGCGTACGGCGTGATCGCGGAACCGGACGGGCCGGAGGACAGACTGCGCCGGTTCGCGACGATCTGGAGCCGGGCCGTCTTCCCGGTGACCTCGACGTCGTCGACCCGGCCCGAGTTCGAGGAACACCTGCTGCCGCTGGCCCGGAGGCTGAGCCGGGCACTGCTGGCCCGGGCCTTCGACGCCGACGAGGGCAGGGCGGTGGGCGCCGCCCTCGTGGACGCGCACTGCACCGACCCGGAGGCGCTCAGCCGCACGCTGGACTGCGTGGACGCCTACCTGGTCCTGTACTGCGGCGGTGACGGCGACCAGGAGGACCTGCGGGCGCGCTCCGCACGGCTCCAGCACGCGATGGCCGCCGGCTTCGCGCAGGCCCTGCGCGAACGGACGCTGGCCGAGCAGGAGGCCATCGCCCAGGCCGCCCTGCGGGCGCAGGGCGTGGTGGCGCAGGCCCTGCACGCGACCGAGGCCCGCTTCCGCGCGGTCTTCGAGGGCGCCGCCATAGGCATCGGCATGGCCGACCTCGACGGCAACATCCTCCAGGTCAACGGCGCGCTGCTGCGTATGTTCGGGGTCTCCGAGCAGACGATGCGCACGCGCAACGTCAGGGAGTGGACCCACCCGGACGACGCGCCGCAGACCTGGCGGCTCTATGACGAACTCGTGCGCGGCGAGCGTGAGCACTACCACGTGGAGAAGGCGTTCTACCGCCCCGACGGAACGGTCCTGTGGACCAACCTGACCGTCTCCCTGCTGCGGGACGCCGACGGCAGCCCGCAGTACCAGCTCGCGCTGATGGAGGACACCACCGAGCGCCGGCTGCTCAACCTGAGGCTGCGCTACGAGGCCACGCACGACGCGCTGACCGGGCTGCCGAACCGCACCTTCTTCTTCGAGCGCCTGGAGAAGGCACTGGGCGCCGGGAAGGGCCAGCGGTTCGGCCTGTGCTACCTCGACCTCGACGGCTTCAAGACCGTCAACGACAGCCTCGGCCACGCGGCCGGCGACCGGCTGCTGGTGGAGGTCGCCGACCGGCTCCAGTCCTGCGCCACCGCGCCCGGCGAGATGGTCGCCCGGCTCGGCGGCGACGAGTTCGTGGCTCTCACCACGGGCCCCGACACCCAGCGTGAGGTCGACGAGCTCGCCACGCGCATCATGAACGCGCTGCTCGCCCCGATCAGCGTCGACGGCCGGGAACTGACCGTGCGCGGCAGCATCGGCATCGTCGAGGGCCCGGCGGGGGAGCGCAGCCCGGCGGAGGTGCTGCGCAGCGCCGACATCACCATGTACCGGGCCAAGTCGGCCGGCGGCAACCGCTTCGAACTCGCCGACCCGGAGGCGGACGCCCGCGCCATCACCCGGCACGGGCTGACCACGGCGCTGCCGACGGCCCTGGAGCGGGGCGAGTTCTTCATCGAGTACCAGCCGCTGGTCCATCTCGGCGACGGCAGTGTGCGCGGTGCGGAGGCCCTGGTGCGCTGGCTGCATCCGCAGCACGGGGTGCTCGGCCCGGACCGGTTCATCCCCCTCGCCGAACACACCGGGCTGATCGTGCCGCTGGGCCGGTGGGTCCTGGAACAGTCGGTACGGCAGGCCCGCGAGTGGCGTGAACTGCACGGCGGGGTCGAGGCGGTGGGCCCGCTGCGGATCAACGTCAACCTCTCGCCCTGCCAGTTGACCCACCCCGGTCTGGTCCAGGACACCGTCGACATCCTGGAACGCACGGGCATCGAACCGGACGCGCTCTGCCTGGAGGTCACGGAGTCGGCGCTGATCGGCGCGGACGACGATCTGCTGAAGCCGTTGCGCCGCCTGGCGGAGATGGGCGTCGACATCGCCCTGGACGACTTCGGCACCGGCTACTCCAACCTCGCCAACCTGCGCCGCCTGCCGGTCAGCATCCTGAAACTGGACCGCTCCTTCACCCAGAGCATGCAGCAGTTCCCGGCCGACCCCGTCGACCTGAAGATCGTCGAGGGGATCGTCTCCCTGGCCCACAGCCTGGACCTCGCGGTGACGGTCGAGGGCGTCGAGACGGGCGCGCAGGCCGAGCAGTTGCGGATACTGGGCTGCGACACGGCCCAGGGCTGGTACTACGCAAGGCCGGGCCCTCCGGACCGCCTGCACGAACTGGCACTGGCGGACGCGACGGGCTGAGCTGGAGCGGCCTTTCAGGGGCGCGGGGAACTGCGCGACCAGCCACAGACCACCCGCACCCTGAACGGAGCTCACGAACAACGGCGCTCCAGGAAACGCCGCCTCACCGCTCAAGCAGCATCCGCTGCAACTCCCGAGCAGCCCGAGGCGGAGCCACATCGCTGCGGTGCGCCAGCGCGATCGTACGGTGGAGGCCGGGCCGGGCCAGCGGAGTCACCCGCAGGCCACGGCCCGACCTCGCCGCCACCATCCGCGGCACCACGGCAACCCCCAGCCCGGCCCGTACAAAACCCAGCACCGCGTCCATCTCCCCGCCCTCCACCGCGAAGTCCGGCTCGAACCCCTCCGCGCGGCACGCCGCCACGGTCAGTTCGCGCAGGTCGTAGCCGTGCCGGAACATCACCAGGCGTTCGCCCTCCAGGTCGGCGACGCGTACGGTGCGCCGCCCCCGGCCGGGTCTCGGCGCCTCGGGGGAGGACACCACGACCAGGTCCTCGCGCAGCAGCTCCACCGTCGTCAGCGCCGGGGACGGCGTCGGCAGGGGCAGCACCACCAGGGCGAGATCCAGCGCGCCGCGTGCCAGCTCGCGCACCAGGTCGTGCGAACCGCCCTCCTCGATCAGCAGCCGGATGCCCGGGTAGCGGTCGTGGAAGGCGCGCAGCACGTCCGGCAGCAGGCCCGTGCACAGACTGGGCGTGGCACCGAGCCGCACCCGCCCCTGCCGCAGCTGCACCAGCTCCAGCACCTCGTGCCGGGCCGTGTCCGCGTCGGCCAGGATGCGCCGGGCCAGCGGGAGCAGGGCCTCACCGGCGTCCGTGAGCGTGATGTTGCCGCGCGCCCGCAGGAACAGGTCCGCGCCCAGCTCCCGCTCCAGCGCCTTGATCTGCTGCGACAGCGACGGCTGCGCGACATGGACCAGATCGGCGGCCCGGGTGAAGTGCCGGGTCTCGGCGACGGCCACGAAGTACTGGAGCTGGTGGAACTGCATCCTCGTACGATAGCCCCGGCCTATGGAATCAAGCCGCACCATGTCTTGGACCGATCGGCTGCGCGTCCGTAGCGTGCTGTGACATGGCACTGGCAACGCGGACGGACCGACGGCCGTCCATGGCACGCACCGTGTGGGACTCCACCCTCGGCAAGAAGACCGTGATGGCGGTCAGCGGCCTGATCATGCTGCTGTACCTGGTCGCCCACATGATCGGAAACCTGAAGATCTACTTCGGGGCCGGCGAGTTCAACGCGTACGGACACTGGCTGCGCACCGTCGGCGAGCCGTTCATGCACTACGAGTGGACGCTGTGGCTGATCCGTGTCGTGCTGGTGGCCGCCGTCGTCGCGCACGCCGTCTCCGCGTACCAGCTCAGCCGCCGTGACATCAGGGCGCGCCCCAGCAAGTACGTGCACAAGAGGCCGCGGGCCAGTTACGCGACGCGCACCATGCGCTGGGGCGGGATCATCCTCGGCCTGTTCATCGTCTGGCACGTCCTCGACCTGACCACCGGCACCGTGCACTCGGGCGGCTTCCAGGAGGGCCACCCGTACCAGAACGTCGTGGACACCTTCTCCACCTGGTACGGCAACGTCATCTACATCGTCGCGATGCTCGCGCTCGGCCTGCACATCCGGCACGGCTTCTGGAGCGCCGCCCAGACCCTCGGCGCCGGCAGCCGCACCCGCGACCGTGCGCTCAAGATCGTCGCCAACGTCCTCGCGCTGCTGCTCACGGCCGGGTTCATCGCCGTACCCGTGGGCGTCATGACCGGAGTGGTGAGCTGACATGACCTACACCGACTACACGACCGGGGCACCGGTCGTCGACACCAAGGCCCCGCAGGGCCCCGTCCACGAGCGCTGGGACAAGCGCCGCTTCGAGGCCAAGCTGGTCAACCCCGCCAACCGGCGCAAGCACACCGTCATCGTCGTCGGCACCGGCCTCGCCGGCGGCTCCGCCGGAGCCACCCTCGCCGAACAGGGCTACCACGTCGTCCAGTTCTGCTACCAGGACTCCCCGCGCCGCGCCCACTCCATCGCCGCGCAGGGCGGCATCAACGCCGCGAAGAACTACCGCAACGACGGCGACTCCGTCCACCGGCTGTTCTACGACACCGTCAAGGGCGGCGACTTCCGGGCCCGCGAGTCCAACGTCCACCGCCTCGCGCAGATCTCCGTCGAGATCATCGACCAGTGCGTGGCCCAGGGCGTGCCGTTCGCCCGCGAGTACGGCGGCCTGCTCGACACCCGTTCCTTCGGCGGCGTCCAGGTCTCGCGGACCTTCTACGCCCGCGGCCAGACGGGACAGCAACTGCTGCTCGGCGCCTACCAGGCCCTCAGCCGGCAGATCGCCGCGGGGAACGTCGAGATGCACCCGCGCACCGAGATGCTCGACCTGATCGTCGTCGACGGGCGGGCGCGCGGGATCGTCGCCCGGGACCTCATCACCGGCAGGATCGACACGTACTTCGCGGACGCGGTGGTGCTGGCGAGCGGCGGTTACGGCAACGTCTTCTACCTGTCGACGAACGCCATGAACTCCAACGCCACCGCGATCTGGCGGGCACACCGGCGCGGCGCCTGGTTCGCCAACCCGTGCTTCACCCAGATCCACCCCACCTGCATCCCGCGCACCGGCGACCACCAGTCCAAGCTGACGCTGATGAGCGAGTCGCTGCGCAACGACGGCCGCATCTGGGTGCCGAAGGCCAAGGGCGACGACCGCCCGCCCCACGAGATCCCCGAGGACGAGCGCGACTACTACCTGGAGCGCATCTACCCGTCCTTCGGCAACCTGGTGCCGCGCGACATCGCCTCCCGCGCCGCGAAGAACGTCTGCGACGAGGGGCGGGGCGTCGGCCCCGGCGGGCAGGGCGTCTACCTCGACTTCGCCGACGCCATCAAGCGCATGGGCCGGGGGGCCGTCGAGGCCAAGTACGGCAACCTCTTCGACATGTACCAGCGGATCACCGACGAGGATCCGTACCAGGTGCCCATGCGGATCTACCCCGCCGTGCACTACACGATGGGCGGCCTGTGGGTCGACTACGACCTCCAGACCACCATCCCCGGCCTGTTCGCGATCGGCGAGGCCAACTTCTCCGACCACGGGGCCAACCGGCTCGGCGCGTCCGCGCTGATGCAGGGACTGGCCGACGGCTACTTCGTGCTCCCGGCGACCATCAACGACTACCTCGCCCGCAACCCGCTGGGGGACCAGGTCGACGCCGGCCACCCTGTCGTCCAGGAGGTGCTGGCCGAGACCGAGGACCGGCTCCACCTGCTGCTGTCCGTCGACGGCGACCGCACGCCCGACTCCTTCCACCGCGAGGTCGGCGAACTCATGTGGGAGTTCTGCGGCATGGCGCGCACCGACTCGGGGCTGCGCAAGGCGCTGGAGCGCATTCCGCAGATCCGCGAGGAGTTCTGGCGGCGCATCAAGGTCCCCGGCACCGGCGAGGAGTTCAACCAGTCGCTGGAGAAGGCCAACCGCGTCGTCGACTACCTGGAGCTGGCCGAGCTGATGTGCCTCGACGCGCTGCACCGCGCCGAGTCCTGCGGCGGCCACTTCCGTGAGGAGTCCCAGACGCCCGACGGCGAGGCCGCCCGCAAGGACGACGAGTTCGCGTACGCGGCCGCCTGGGAGTTCAACGGCACCGGCGAGGCTCCGACCCTGCACAAGGAAGACCTGGTCTTCGAGTACGTCCACCCCACCCAGCGGAGCTACGCATGAAGCTCACCCTGCGCGTCTGGCGGCAGAAGAACGCCGACGCCGAAGGCGCCATGTCCACGTACGAGGTGGACGGGATCTCCCCCGACATGTCCTTCCTGGAGATGCTCGACACCCTCAACGAGGAGCTCATCCTCAAGGGCGAGGACCCGGTCGCCTTCGATCACGACTGCCGCGAGGGCATCTGCGGCGCGTGTTCGCTCGTCATCAACGGCGATGCGCACGGGCCCGAGCGGACGACCACGTGCCAGCTGCACATGAGGTCGTTCTCGGACGGCGACACGATCGACATCGAGCCGTGGCGGGCGTCGGCGTTCCCGGTGATCAAGGACCTGGTCGTCGACCGTTCGGCGTTCGACCGGATCATTCAGGCTGGCGGGTACATCACCGCGCCCACGGGTGCGGCTCCGGAAGCACACGCCACGCCGGTGCCCAAGCCGGATGCCGACTTCGCCTTCGAGCACGCCGAGTGCATCGGGTGCGGGGCGTGTGTCGCGGCGTGCCCGAACGGGGCGGCGATGCTGTTCACGTCCGCCAAGGTCAACCACTTGAATGTGCTGCCGCAGGGGGCGCCCGAGCGGGAGACGCGGGTGCTGGACATGGTGGCGCAGATGGACGAGGAGGGGTTCGGGGGGTGCACGCTGACGGGGGAGTGTGCCACCGCCTGCCCCAAGGGCATCCCGCTCATGTCCATCACCAGCATGAACAAGGAGTGGTTGCGGGCTACTCGGCGGGTGGGTAAGCGGTAGTACGCCGGGTGCGGGTGTCCAAGGGCTGGTCGCGCCGTTCCCCGCGCCCCTGCCACGTTGCACTTCTGGCATTCAATCTCCTGGCATCCGCCCTCCTGGCACTCGTCACGCGGTGGTCAGTCGGCATGGGCACAACAGTGGGTGGCGGCACCGCTCGCCGCCCCGGCCCGTGACCAGGAGAGAGCCATGACCGGCGTACTGACCGTCGACCGCCCCGCGCAGCCCACGGCCCCCACCCGCTACACCGTCGCCCTCGCCCGCACCGAGGAGGACGTGCGTGCCGCCCAGCGGCTGCGGCACGACGTCTTCGCCGGGGAGCTCGGCGCCCTGCTGGCCGGCCCGCAACCGGGGCTGGACGTCGACCCGTTCGACGCGTACTGCGATCACCTGCTCGTCCGCGAGGAGACGACCGGCCAGGTCGTCGGCACCTACCGGCTGCTGCCGCCGGAGCGCGCGGCCATCGCCGGGCGGCTGTACTCCGAGAGCGAGTTCGACCTGGGCTCCCTCGCCGGGATCCGGCCGGAGCTGGTCGAGGTCGGCCGCTCCTGTGTGCACCCCGACCACCGCGACGGCGCGGTCATCAGCCTCATCTGGGCCGGGATCGCCCGCTACATGACCGACCGGGGCCACGAGTGGCTCGCCGGCTGCTGCTCCGTCCCGCTCGCCGACGGCGGCACCCTCGCCTCCGCCACCTGGGACCGGGTGAGCGCCCAGCACCTGTCGCCGCAGGAGTACCGCGTCAGGCCGCTGCTGCCGTGGGTCCCGGGCCCCGCGCCCGCCACCCGCGTCGAACTGCCCGCCCTGCTGCGCGGCTACCTGCGCCTCGGCGCCTGGGTGTGCGGCGAACCCGCTCACGACCCGGACTTCGGCGTCGCCGACCTGTACGTGCTGCTGCCGATGAGCCGGGTCAACCCGCGCTACCTGCGGCACTTCCTGTCCCTCGTGCCCGCCTGATGAGTGCCTGGCTGCCCACCGCGCCCTGCACACCGCAGGCCTGCGTCGAGGCGCCGGCAGCACTGCCTGCGCGGGCCGTGCCGCGTGCCGTGCTGCGGCTGACCGGGGTCGTCCTGCTGCTGCTCGCGGGGATCGCCCTGTCACCCCTCGGCGCCCGGATACCGGCATCCCTGATCCGGCGGTGGTGCCGGTGGATCGTACGGGCCGCGGGGGTCCGGGTCCGTATCACCGGCGCCGCCGCCCCCGCCGGCGGACTGCTGCTGGTCGCCAACCACATCTCGTGGCTGGACATCCCGCTGCTCGCCGCCGTACGCCCCGCCCGGATGCTGGCCAAGACCGAGGTACGGCGGTGGCCCCTCGCCGGCCCGCTGGCCGCCCGCGGCGGCACCCTGTTCATCGACCGGGACCGGCTGCGAACCCTCCCGGACACCGTCGCCCGTATCGCCCGGGCCCTGGGGGAGGGCGCCGCCGTCGCGGCCTTCCCCGAGGGCAGCACCTGGTGCGGCCGGGCCCAGGGCACCTTCCGCCGTGCCGTCTTCCAGGCCGCCCTGGACGCCGGGGTGCCGGTCCAGCCGGTCCGGATCGGCTACCGGCTCACCGGCGGAACCGCCACCACCGCCCCCGCGTTCGTCGGCGACGACACCCTGCTCGCCTCGCTGTGGCGGGTCGCGACGGCCCGCGGCCTGGTCGCCGAGGTCGAGGTACGGCCTGCCATCCCGCCGGGCAGCCGCCCCGACCGCCGGTCTCTCGCCCGCTCCGCACAGCCCCAGGAGACGGCGATGCCGGCGTGGACCCACACGGTGCTGGTGGCGTAGCGGCCTCGGACGGTTCAGCGAGAGCCGGCCAGTACGCGCGCGAGATACGGCGCTGTCCGGCTCTGCTCCGAGCGTGCCACCTCCGCCGGCGGTCCCGCCGCGACGATCCGGCCGCCCGCGTCGCCGCCGCCCGGGCCGAGATCGACGACCCAGTCCGCGCCCGCGACGACGGACATGTCGTGCTCGACGACGATCACGGTGTGACCGGCGTCGACGAGACCGTGCAGCTGGCGCATCAGGACGTCCACGTCGGCCGGGTGGAGGCCGGTCGTGGGCTCGTCGAGGAGGTAGAGGGTGTGGCCGCGCCGGCCGCGCTGGAGTTCGCTCGCCAGTTTGATGCGCTGGGCCTCGCCGCCGGACAGCTCGGTCGCGGGCTGGCCGAGGCGCAGGTAGCCGAGGCCCACGTCGAGCAGGGCGGCGAGGCTGCGGGCGACGGCCGGGGTGTCGGAGAAGAACTCCGCCGCGCTCTCCACCGTCAGATCCAGCACCTGCGCGATGTTCCGCCCCCGGTACGTCACCTCCAGCGTCCGAGGGTTGTACCGGGCCCCGCCGCAGTCCGGGCAGGGCGCGTACGTGCTCGGCAGGAACAGCAGCTCCACGCTGACGAACCCCTCGCCCTGGCAGGTCTCGCAGCGCCCGCCCGCCACGTTGAAGGAGAACCGGCCGACGCCGTAGCCCCGTTCCAGCGCCCCGTCGGTGGCCGCGAACACCTTGCGCACGACGTCGAAGAGGCCGGTGTACGTCGCGAGGTTGGAGCGCGGGGTGCGTCCGATGGGCTTCTGGTCGACCGAGACCAGCCGGCCCACGCCGGCCGTGCCCTGCGTGATCTCCCCGATGAGCGTGGACTTGCCGGAGCCGGACACCCCGGTGACCGCCGTGAACGCGCCGAGCGGGAACGCGGCGGACACACCGCGCAGGTTGTGCCGGGTGACCGGCCCGGCCTTCAGCCATCCGCTCGGGGCGCGGACCTCGCGCGCCGGGACGGGGGAGCGGTCGAACAGATAGCGAGCGGTCGCCGACTCCTCGACGGCCGCCAGCCCGGCGACCGGGCCGCTGTGCAGGACCCGGCCGCCGTGCTCGCCCGCGTGCGGACCCACGTCCACCAGCCAGTCGGCACCGCGCACCACATCGAGGTGGTGCTCCACCACGAACACCGAGTTCCCGGCCGCCTTCAGCCGCTCCAGTACGACGAGCAGCGACTCGGTGTCCGCCGGGTGCAGCCCGGCCGACGGCTCGTCCAGGACGTAGACGACACCGAACAGGCCGGACCGCAGCTGGGTGGCCAGGCGCAGGCGTTGCAGCTCGCCCGCGGAGAGGGTGGGGGTGGGCCGGTCCAGGCTGAGGTAGCCGAGGCCCAGTTCGACGACCGGCGCGATGCGCGAGGTGAGGTCGTCGGTGAGGACCCGGGCGATATGGGACGTCGCGTCGAGCGCGGCGGCCAGCTCCACCAGCGGCAGCGCCGCCAGCTCGGCGATGGTCCGGCCGCCGAACGTCACCGCCAGGGCCTCCGGCCGCAGCCGGCTGCCACCGCAGGCCGGGCAGGGCGCGCTGGTCAGGAACCGCTCGGCCTTCGCCCGCAGCGTCGGGCTCTTGGAGTCCGAGAAGGTCTTCATCACGTACCGCCGGGCGCTCATGTACGTGCCCTGATACGGCCGCTGGATGCGGTCCGCGTCCCGCACCGGGTGCACGGTGACCACCGGCTGCTCGTCCGTGAACAGGATCCACTCACGCGCGTCGGCGGGCAGCTCCTGCCACGGCCGGTCCACGTCGTACCCGAGCGCGTCGAGGACGTCCCGCAGGTTCTTGCCCTGCCAGGCGCCCGGCCACGCGGCGATCGCGCCCTCGCGGATCGACAGCGACGGATCGGGGACCAGCAGCTCCTCGCTCGTACGGTGCACCCGGCCGAGCCCGTGGCACTCCGGGCAGGCCCCGGCCGCCGTGTTGGGCGAGAAGGCGTCGGAGTCCAGGCGCCCGGCGCCGGGCGGGTAGGTGCCGGCCCGGGAGAACAGCATGCGCAGCGAGTTCGAGAGGTTGGTGACGGTGCCGACCGAGGAGCGCGAGGTGGGTGCCGCGCGGCGCTGCTGGAGCGAGACGGCCGGCGGCAGACCGGTGATCTCCCCGACCTTCGGCGCGCCGACCTGGTGGATCAGCCGGCGCGCGTAGGGCGCGACCGACTCGAAGTAACGCCGTTGCGCCTCCGCGTAGATCGTGCCGAACGCCAGCGACGACTTGCCCGAGCCGGACACGCCGGTGAACACGGCCAGCACGTCCCGGGGGATGTCGACGTCGACGCCCTTGAGGTTGTGCTCGCGGGCGCCGCGGACGCGGACGTACGGGTCGTGGGGGCCGTGAGGGTCGTGCATGGGCAACGACTCTAACCGGAGGTGATCGCGGCCAGCCGCCGGTAGGAGTCCAGCAGCGCCTCGCGGTCGTACGTGCTGGTGGTGACCAGGACCTCCTGTGCTCCCGTCTCCTTCAGCACCGTCTCCAGCTCGTGCGCGACCTGCTCCTCGGTGCCGGCGATGTGGCCGGTCAGCCCGGACTCGTAGAAGCCGCGCTCCTTGGCGGTCATGGTGAGCGCCTCGACGCGCTCCGCGGGCGGCAGGGGCGGGAAGGTGCCGTGGGTGCGGGAGTACGCCATCGCCCAGGCCTCGGGGATCAGCAGCCGCCGGGCCTCCTCGGGTGTGCCGGCCACGGCGATCGTGCCGGAGATGACGACGTAGGGCTCGCTCGCCCAGGCCGAGGGGCGGAAACCGGCGCGGTAGTGGTCGATGCCGCGCCGCATCCTGTCCCGGTTGCGGAGGTCGCCGATCACCATGGGCAGCCCGAGGCGGGCCGCGATGCCGGCGCCCTCGCCCATGGCCAGGACGAACGGCGGTACGGCCAGTCCCTCGGCGGGGCGGGCGTGCACCCCGGTCGGGGAGGTGCCCCGGAACCAGCCGAGCAGCTCCCGCAGCTGGGCCTCGAAGTCCTCCGCGTCCTCCTTGTCACGGCCCAGCGCCCTGCGCACCCCGTCCGTGAAACCGACGGACCGTCCCAGCCCCATGTCGATCCGCCCCGGGAACAGCGACTCCAGCACCCCGAACTGCTCGGCCACGACCAGCGGCCGGTGGTTGGGCAGCATCACCCCGCCGGTACCGACCCGGATCGTACGCGTCGCGGCGGCGACGGCCGCCGCCAGCACGGTCGGCGCGGAACCGGCGACCCCGGGAACGCCGTGGTGCTCCGAGACCCACAGGCGGTGGTACCCGAGCCCCTCCAGCTCCCCGGCCAGCCGCACGGTGTCACGCAGCGCCTCGGGATGCGTGTGCCCCTCGCGGGTGCGGGAGCGGTCGAGGACGGAGAAACGGGTGGAGGCGATCGAGGAACTCACACCGGGTTCAACGCGTGACGGATCGTGGCATTCCCGCCGGTGCCGCCTCGCCGAAAACCCGGTGACCGCATCCCCGCACGTCAGGACAATGGAGCGGCACGGCCCGGCACCGCCGGGTACAGCGCGTGAAGAGGGGGACCGGCCATGGCCGTCGCGAACATCCTGCTGTCCGGCATCGTCGGCTCGACCGCGTACGGCCTGGCCCACCAGGGCTCGGACATCGATCGCCTCGGCATGTTCGCCGCGCCCACCGAGGCTCTGCACGGGCTCCACACGCCGAAGGAGTCCCACGTCACCACGGCACCGGACCGCACCCTGCACGAGGCCGCCAAGTGGTGCCGACTCGCCCTCGGCGGCAATCCGACCGCCATGGAACTGGTGTGGCTCCCGGACGAGCTGTACGAGGTGCGTACCCCGCTGGGCGACGAACTGATCGGCATACGTGCGTCGTTCCTGTGCGCGAAGCGCGTCCGGGACGCCTATCTCGGCTACGCGACCCAGCAGTTCCGCCGGCTCGAGAACCGCGGGGACGGTTCGTTCTCGGCGGACACCCGAAAGCGCACCGCGAAGCACGCCCGGCACCTGAAACGGCTGTGTCACCAGGGCCTGTCGCTGTACACCACCGGCCGACTGGAGATCCGCGTCGAGGACCCCGAGGAGTACCACGCCTTCGGCGAGCGCGTCGCCGCCGATCCGGCGGCCGCGCTGCCCCTGCTCAGGCACTACGAGGCCGCCTTCGACGAGACGCCCACCGTGCTGCCCGAGCGGCCCGACGAGGCGCCCGTCGAGGCGTGGCTGCGCCGGGTCCGCGGCCTCTTCTACACCGCGGAGACCGCCCCGTCGTGCTCGTGCTCGCAGGCCTCGTCGATGCCGTAGGTGTCCCAGGCGGGGAACGGGTCGTCCGCCGGCACGGGCTCGCCGGGTGCCATCAGACAGTCGGTCAGGGCGGGATGGAAGGGGAGTTCGGAGCGGAAGACGGTGGAGGAGATGCCGTACTCCTCGGTCTCGGGGACGTGGTCGCCGTTGAGTTCCCGGACCCATCCCGGCGCCTGCTGGGCGCGTTCCAGGTCGAACAGGCGGGTGCCGAGCACGTACGGGGCGAGACCCCGCTCGGCGAGGTCGTCGCCGCTCTCGAGCCCGGCGAGGAAGCTGGCCGCGTCGACGACGGTGACCATGGTGTCGAGCAGGGCCACGTCGTCGAGGGTCGCGCCGTCGTCACGGGCGAAGGCGAAGGTGGCCGCGACGGGCATCGGCTCCGAGATGCCGGAGCTCTCGATGAGGAGATGGTCGAACCGGCCCTCGCGGGCCAGTCGGTCCACCTCGTCCAGCAGGTCGTCGGGGAGCGTGCAGCAGACGCAGCCATTGGTCATCTCGACCAGGCGTTCCTCGGTCCACGACAGGGCGGCCTCGCGGCCGCGCACCAGGGCCGTGTCGATGTTGACCTCGCTCATGTCGTTGACCCCGTGTCAGCCCTCGGGGCGCAGCAGGCCGCGCTCGTAGGCCTTGACCAGGTTCTGCGGTACGAGGTGGCGGACGCCGTCGACGGTGACCGGGACCAGCGTCGGCGTGGCGGCCTTCCACTGGGCGCGGCGGTGACGGGTGTTGCTGCGGGACATCTTCCGCTTCGGGACAGCCATGGGACTCCTCCTCGGTGGGCAGGCACCGAGGACGCTACATGAAAATGGATCCCATTAGCAATGCGCGTCCTCGGTGCCCCGTGCCCGTCGCCCGGTGTCCCGGTCCGGTGCGTCAGTCGTCGGCGCCCACGAGCATCCGCACCTCGAACTCCTCGTGAGCGGTGCTGTCCTCGGCCGGGCCCTTGTCCAGCACCGTGCCGAGCCAGCCCAGCAGGAAGCCCAGGGGGATGGAGACGATACCGGGGTTCTGGAGCGGGAACCAGGCGAAGTCGACCTCGGGGTAGAACGAGGCCGGGGCGGAGGAGACCACGGGGGAGAACACCGCGAGCAGGACGGAGCAGAGCAGGCCGCCGTAGAGGCTGAGCAGCGCTCCCTTCGCCGTGAAGCGGCGCCAGAAGAGGGTGTAGATGATCGTCGGCAGGATCGCGGACGCCGCGATCGCGAAGGCGAGGAACGCGAGCGTCGCGGTGTTCGCCCCCCAGGCGACGAGGGCGAGCAGGATGCCGAGGATGCCAATGACGGCCCCGGACAGCCGGGCGACGGTCAGCTCCTCCGTCTCGCTCGCCCGGCCCTTGCGGATCACCTCGCTGTACAGGTCGTGCGCCAGGGACGAGGCCGCGGCCAGGGTGAGGCCCACCGCCACGGCGAGCAGCGTCAGATACGCCAGGCAGGTCAGCAGCGCGGTGAGGACACTGCCGCCCAGCTCGTGCGCGAGCAGCAGGACGGAGGCGTTGCCGGTGCGGTCCGTGCTCTCGATGGCGTCCCGGCCGAGGAGCGCGGTGGCGCCGAGGCCGAGGATGCCGGCCCCGAAGCAGACCGCGCCGACCAGGCCGACGGCCCACAGCACGGAGGAGCGCAGGACGCCGCTGCTGCGCGGGGCGAGCAGCCGCATCAGCACGTGCGGAAGGGCGGCGAGACCGAGGACGATGGCCAGTTCGAGGCTGAGGAAGTCCAGCTTGTTGCTGACGGTGCCGCCGTAGCGCAGCCCTGGTTCGAGGAAGCTCAGGCCCGTTCCGCTGCGGTCGGCCGCCCTTTCCAGCAGGGCGTTGGGGTTCCAGTCGAAGCGGTAGAGCACCCAGCCCGCGGTGAACAGCACGCCCGCGATCAGCATCACGGCCTTGATGATCTGGATGACCGTCGCTCCGGGCATGCCGCCGAGCGAGGCGTAGAGGATCACGAAGGCGCCGATCACGACCACGCACAGGGTGCGGGTGGTGCCGCTCGGGACGCCGGTGAACTGGGTCAGCAGGGCGACGCTGCCCACGAGTTGGGCCACCAGGTAGAGGGTCGCGATCGCCAGGATGCAGACGGCCAGCGCGACCCGCACCGGCCGCTGCTGCCGGGGCAGACGCAGCGCCACCGTGTCGCCCAGGGTGAACTTGCCCGTGCGGTGCAGGGGCTCGGCGATGAGCAGCAGCACCATCATCCAGGCGACGGTCGTGCCGCCGAGGTACATCAGCCCGTCGTACCCGGTCAGGGCGACCAGTCCGGTGCTGCCCAGCAGGGTGGCGGCGGACAGGTAGTCGCCGCACATGGCGAGGCCGTTGCGCAACGGCGACATGACGCGGTTGCCGAGGTAGAACTCGCTGATCTCGTCGCGCTGGGGCGCCGTCAGCAGGGCCGTGAACAGGGTGATCACGACCACGGTCAGGAAAAGGACGAACGTCAGCTGGAGGCTGCTGTCGTCGATGGCGGCGATCGTCACCACGTGCGGAACCCCCTCGTCCCGTGCTGGAGGGGCTGCCCGGCCCCTTGGGGTGGCGCCGCCGCCGAGCGGGCGCGGCGATTGTCGTTCTCGTGCTGCCGGGACCTCAGGCCGCGGGCGAGCGGATCGACGCGGGTGCGCATGTGCCGGACGTAGCACCACGCGGTCACACCCATGATGACGAACTGGCCGAGGCCGAGTGTGAGTCCGATCGTGAGGCGGCCGAACAGTGGCTGGTTCATCACCGCGGGCACAAAACTCGACAACAGCACATACAGCAGGAATCCGCCGACGGACAGGACCGTCGCCCGGGTGCCGAACCGGCGCTGCGCGCGACGCAGCGAGTGGAATTCGGGATGATCGGATATACGAGCGGGCGGAGTCTGTTCGATGTGCGGAAGCGGAAATGTGGGAGTGTCATCCCGTCGCGGTGGAAATTCGGGCACAGGCGCACCTTCTTCGCTGCTTCGTGCCCCGCACTCGACCCCTTCGCGTCAGTGGTCTCGTCCGGCTTTCGAGCAGGGTGGAGGGATGCCGGGCGCACTGTGGGGGTGCGGGCTCTGTGGGGGTCTCGTGAAACCGGAAAACTCGCTTTTCGGATTCACGCGGACTGCCTCGGGGTTCTGTGTGGAGATCCCCGGCCAGCCCCGCCCACGGGTGGTGGCGAGGCTGAATGCGGAGTATGTCAGTGCGACGCTTGAGCCATCAACTGTGTGGGTCGATTGACGGCTCTCCATGTCACGTTCACGCCACGGTTGAGGATGGGGCGATACTGGGGGCCGGCCGGTGAACAGTACGGACCATTTCTCCGGCCGGCCTGGTCAGAAGCGGGCGCCGACGGCGGTGCCGGACCGGGGGACGAGGAACGCCGGCGCCTTCGGCAGCGAGCCGTCCGCCGCCCGGGGGGCGGTGAGCGGGGCCGGGTCGGTGCTCAGGACCGAGGCGGCGTCCCAAGTGCCGCCGAGGTTCCATGTGTTGCCGCTGGCGACGGTTTTGGACCCGACGGCCGCCGGGCGCTGGTCGGCGACGGAGAGGTTGCCGGTGAGCTTGGCGGTCCCGCCCGAGACGTCGGCGTCGAAGCCCGTACCGGCGTTGGCGTACGTGGAGTTGCGGCTCAGGGCGAGGGAGCCCGGGTTGCCGTTGTCGGTGAAGCCGTGCTGGGCGTTCTTGAACGCGACGCTGTCCCGGACGATGTGGGACACGGCCGGGGCCGGGCTGCCGCCGCCGAGTTTGAAGCCGTTGCCGTCGCCCGCGAAGTCGGGGAAGTTCCAGCGGTTGAAGCCGTTGCCGTACGCCACGGTGTTCTCGATCGTCACCGGGGAGGCGAACTTCCAGGCGTCGAAGCCGTCGTCGACGTTGTTCCACAGCCGGGCGCCGCGCACCACGTTGCCCGAACCGCTGCCCTCCTTGATGGCCAGACCGTCGGCGCTCTCGCCGTTCTTGCGGGGGTCGCGGTTGCCGTAACTGTCCAGGTTCAGGATCTGGTTGTTGCTGGAGGCGCCCTGGAGCTGGAAGCCGGACTCGTAGTTGTCGTGCGTGCTCAGGCGCGCGAAGACATTGCTGTTGCAGCCGTCGCAGTACACGCCGTACGGGCCGTTGACGATCTCCAGGCCCGAGATCCGCCAGTGCGACGCCTCCATGTGGATCGCCCCGCGCTCGGCACGCGGGATGCTGCCGCCGACCGGGGTGTGGCTGGCGGGCAGCTTCTCCCCGTCGACGACCACGCGCTCGCCCTGGTGGGGCGCGAGGGTGATGGGCTGGGAGGCGGTTCCCGAGGTGGCGATGGTGATGTTGTCGGTGAGGGCGTACGTCCCGCCGCGCACGCTGATGGTGTCGCCGGGCTTCGCCAGGTCCACGGCCCGCTGAATGGTCCTCAGCGGCCGGTCGAGCGTGCCCGGGCCGGAGTCGTCCCCGCCCGGCGCCACGACCAGGGTCGTCCCCGCCGCGGCTGCCGGCCCCGCCGGCCCGCCCAGCGCCATGGCCACCGCGGCCCCCGTCATCGCCACGGACCAGATCGATGTGTTACGCATACGGCCTCCTGTCTGTACCTGCGTGGGTGTCGCAGACCAGTGGCCGCCCGGGGGGTGAAGGTTGCCGGGGTACGGGACGCGGTGGGGACGGGGA
>NZ_MUKA01000678.1 GCF_002150735.1 Streptomyces africanus | reverse complement strand
TTCACCTGGAAATCGGTACGACCCAGATACTCCAACTCACCCGCGGCAGTCCACCGCACCAGGTCACCCGTGCGATACATCCGCTCCGCAACATCGAACGGATCGGCCACGAACCGATCCGCGGACAGATCCGGGCGCGCCACATACCCACGCGCCAACTGCACACCCGCGAGATACAACTCACCCGCAACACCCACCGGAACCGGCCGCAACCGCCCGTCCAACACATACACCCGCGTGTTGAACACCGGAGCACCGATCGGCACCGACACCGCATCCGCATCCGTCACCTCATGGAAGGTGACATCAACCGCCGCCTCGGTCGGACCGTACAAGTTGTGCACAGCCGTCCCGGTCAACTCCCGCAACCGATGCGCCGGCTTCGGCGCCAACGCCTCACCCGAGGAGAACACCAACCGCAGCGAACCACACCGCGCCGCACCCGAACCCGCGGACACACCCGGCAGCGCGGCCACGAACACCGTCAACATGGACGGCACGAAATGCGCCACCGAAACACCCTCGGTATCGATGACCTCGGCCAGATACTCCGGATCCCGATGACCATCCGGCTTGGCGACCACCAGCCGCGCACCGACCTGCAACGGCCAGAAGAACTCCCACACCGACACATCGAACGTCGACGGAGTCTTCTGCAACACCACATCCGACGCAGTCAAACCATACTCCGACTGCATCCACACCAGGCGATTCACAATCGCCGCATGCGACACCGCCACACCCTTCGGACGACCCGTCGAACCCGACGTGAAAATCACATACGCCGTATTCGACGGACGCAACGGCGCACGACGATCCGCATCCGTGACCGG
>NZ_MUKA01000677.1 GCF_002150735.1 Streptomyces africanus | reverse complement strand
GTGTCGTCCAGGCGCAGGACACCGGCCAGTGCTTCGAGGATCTCGCGGGAGGGATTGCGGTCACGGCCCTGCTCGATCCGGGCGTAGTAGGAGGGACTGACCCCGGCCAGCAGCGCCAGCTCCTCCCGGCGCAGTCCCTTGACCCGCCGTCGCGTGTTGTCGACGACTCCGGCAGAGGCAGCGTCGATCTTTTCCCGGCGACTGCGCAGGAAGGAACCGAGTTGGTTGTCTTCGCGTGCCATCCGGCGAGCGTACCGCTCCTCATAGACCGGGCCGCTCGTGCGCCGTAGGTGAAGCTCACCCTGTGAGGGCCTGCCTCAAGGGGGCGTGGCACGTCCGCCGGCTTGCTGTTGCCATGGAGGCATGTCGAACCACAGCAACGAATCATCTGTCTGGCTGATCACCGGCTGCTCCAGCGGTCTGGGCCGCGCCTTGGCCGAGCACGCTCTCGAGCGGGGCCACCGAGTGGCTGTCACCGCCCGCAACCGCGCCTCCGTGACCGATCTCGCCGCGAAGTACGGCGACCGCGCGCTGGCTCTACGGCTGGACGTGACCGACCCCGCGTCGGTGAGCGCGGCCGTCCAGACCTGCGAGGCGGAGTTCGGGCGCATCGACGTCCT
>NZ_MUKA01000140.1 GCF_002150735.1 Streptomyces africanus | reverse complement strand
CGCGGGGTGGAGCAGCTCGGTAGCTCGCTGGGCTCATAACCCAGAGGTCGCAGGTTCAAATCCTGTCCCCGCTACTGAAGGCCGAGGGCCGGAATCCGAAAGGGTTCCGGCCCTCGGTGTTTTCCCTGGGCTCGCCCTTACTCTCGGTGAGTGAATCGCGCCGCTGCGCATCACAACTGACACACCGTCAAAACCCGTGAGTCACTTACGGAGCGGTCAACTCGCCCGTTTTGGGCCGGTCATGGCAGGTTGGTCCGCGCGAAAAAGGTTAATGATCAAGCGGAACCGCTGGAATACGCACCGCGCGTCTATTAACGTTCGATAACGCAGCGCGGTCGTCCCAGCCGTCACAGAAGGCGGCTCCGTGCGCACGCGCCGAATCCCGAAAGGGAACCGGGGAACCACCACTTGGGGTGAATCGAGCGGATGCCGCCGTGGAAGCACGGCCGGTATACGCGCGTAGGAGACCTTCCTGCTCCGAACCCGTCAGCTAACCCGGTAGGCGAGAAGGAAGGAAAGGAGTACGCCCACGTGGCGTCCAACCGGCCTGCCCCCGCGGCCCCGTCCGCGCCGAACCAGCGCGACACCGAAACCTTCGGCTACGGCGGTCACCACACCGACGAGGGCCCGTTCCAGGAATGGAACCCCACCGCGGAGTCCATCCGCCCCATCCGTGGCCGGCATCGCGTCACCAAGCAGCGCGGCGGAGGACTCGCGCGCAGCTCCACCGTCCTGGGCGTCGGCGTCATAGCCGCCGTGGGCGCGGGCGGCATGGCCAGCGCCCAGACCGGCAAGCCGCCGGTGTCGATCTCCGTTCCGGACCTGCCCTCGGTGGGTTCCCTCATCTCGGACGACGACACCCCCGAAGGCTCCGCCACCCCGCTCAGCAGCCTCGGCACAGCCGCCGACGAAACCGAGCAGGGCACCTCCGGCGCCGGTGAGGCACTGCGCGCCCGGATCATGGCGCAGGTCGAGCACCAGCAGGAACAGATCGAGACCAAGGCCGCGCAGGACGCCGCCGAAGCCGCCCAGAAGGCGGCCACGGAGGCCGCCGCCAAGGCCGAGAAGGAAGCCAAGGCCAAGGCCGCCGAAGCCAAGAAGAAGGCGGAGGAGGAGGCCCGGAAGAAGGCCGAGGCCGAGCGGCTCGCCGCCCTCGCCAAGCAGTACACGCTGCCGACCTCCGCGTACACCATCACCTCGACCTTCGGTCAGTCCGGCGCCTACTGGTCCTCCGGCCACCACACCGGCCTCGACTTCGCCGCCCCCACGGGCACGCCCATCAAGGCGGTGCACAGCGGCACCATCACCGAGGCCGGCTGGAACGGGTCGTACGGCTACAAGACGGTCCTGACCCTCGATGACGGCACGGAGATCTGGTACGCGCACCAGTCGTCCATCGGCGTCAGCGTCGGCCAGAAGGTCAGCACGGGCGACGTCATCGGCCGCGTGGGTGCGACCGGCAACGTCACCGGGGCGCATCTGCACCTCGAGGTCCACACCGGCGGGTCCAACAGCGGCATCGACCCGATGGCGTGGCTGCGGGGCAAGGGCCTGAACGTCTGAGCGCCGGCGTTCCGGGTTTCCCGCGGGGAGTTCGTGCAGGGAGCGTGCGGGGGGCGTTTACGGGACTTTTGCTTCCCTTGTGGAATGTGCCTCCCCCGCACGGCCGTTGACACGGAGCATGACTTCTCTTCGCAAGCTCGGCTCCTCCGACCTGGAGGTCTTCCCGCTCGCCCTCGGCGGCAACGTCTTCGGCTGGACCGCCGACGAGGCACAGTCGTTCGCCGTCCTCGACGCGTACACCGCGGCCGGCGGCAACTTCATCGACTCCGCCGACGTCTACTCGGCGTGGGTGGACGGCAACCAGGGCGGCGAGTCCGAGACCGTCCTCGGCAAGTGGCTGACGTCGCGCGGCAACCGCGCGGACGTCGTCGTCGCCACGAAGGTCAGCCAGCACCCCGAGTTCCAGGGCCTGTCCGCCGCCAACATCAAGGCCGCCGCCGACGCCTCCCTGCGGCGCCTCGGCACCGACTACATCGACCTCTACTACACCCACTTCGACAAGCCCGAGGTGCCGGTGGAGGAGATCATCGGCGCGCTCGACGAACTCGTGACGGCCGGGAAGGTGCGGCACATCGCCGCCTCCAACATCTCCGCGGAGCGGCTGCGGGCCTCCCTGGAGTTCTCCGACCGCGAGGGGCTCGCCCGGTATGTGGCCCTCCAGCCGCACTACAACCTGGTCTCCCGCGACACCTACGAGGGCGAGCTCCAGGACCTCGCCGCGCGGACCGGCCTGGCGGCCGTCCCGTACTACGCGCTCGCGTCGGGCTTCCTGACCGGCAAGTACCGGCCCGGTACGACCGTCGACAGCGCGCGGGCGGGCGGTGCCGCCCAGCACCTTCAGACCGAGCGGGGCCGCCGGGTCCTCGACGCCCTCGACGAGATCTCCGCGGCCCACGACGTCCCCGCCGCCACGGTCGCCCTCGCCTGGCTCGCGGCCCAGCCGACCGTGGTGGCGCCGATCGCCTCCGCGCGGACGGTGGAGCAGCTGCCCGCGCTGCTCGGGGTCGGGGAGCTGACGCTGACGGACGCGGAGGTCGGGCGGCTCACGGAGGCTTCGGCCTGAGGGGTTCCTCCTACGACCGGTACGGGTTGTACGCGGGGTAGGCGGGGTACGGCGCCGGTGTCGCCGGACAGCCGTACCCGTACGCCCCGTGCACCGGCCAGGGCGGGGCCGCCACCGGTACCGGAGGGGCCGTGATCCGCGCGGCGTAGTCCAGCGCGGGTCGAGCCGCCTCCCGGCGACGCCACAGTTCGTCCAGCAGTTCCCGTTCCCGTACGACGAAGTCGGCACCGGCGCGGCCGCGGCGCCCCCGGTGCCGCAGGAACGCCAGGGACGTCGCGTACGCCTCGTACCGCGCGACCTCCCGCGCCGCCGCCCGGCCCGCGTGGCGGCGGGCGTACTCGCGGGCGATCCGCCGGGCCCGCATCGAGCCGAGCGCGTACGGCTCGACCGGGGACAGCCACCCGGCCACGGCGTAGGCGGGCAGCTCCGCCCGTACGGTCTTCAGCTCCCGCTGCCGTGTCCAGATCACCAGCCACGTCAGCAGCCCGAAGATGGGCACCATGAACGCCGCGTACACGGCGAAGAACCCGTAGTCGCCGAATGCCGACGAGCCGTTCCACATCGCGTGCATGCCCATCGCGAGCAGCAGCCCGGAGAGCGGGAAGGCGACGCGGCGGACGTGCTGGCGGTCCGCCGCGAGCGCGGAGACGCCGAAGCCGATGCCGGTCAGGACGGTGAAGAGCGGGTGCGCGAACGGCGACATGATGATGCGCACGAAGAAGGTCGCCGCCGTGACGGAGGCGATGCCGGTGCCGCCGGTGAGCTGGTCGGTGCCGAAGGCGGTGCCCAGGTAGAGGATGTTCTCCGTGAACGCGAAGCCGGTGGCGGTGACGCCGGCCGTGACCACTCCGTCGAGGATGCCGGTGAAGTCGCGGCGCCGGAAGAGGAAGACCAGTAACACGGCCGCCGCCTTGGCGATCTCCTCGACCACCGGCGCTATGACGGTCGCGCCGAGCGTGTCCGCGCTGGACGGATCCGCCGTGGCCGTCGCTATCCATCTGGTCGCGAAGCTGTTGGCGACGATCGCTATCAGCGCCGCCGCGCAGGCGCCCCAGGCGAAGCAGAACAGCAGGTTCCGCCAGGGGCCCGGTTCGACCCGGTCCAGCCAGCGGAACGCGGCTATGAGCAGGGGCACCGGGAGCGTGGCCAGCCCCAGCCCGACCAGGAACCCCTCCGTGCCGGTCTCTTCACGGACCAGGGCGAGGATGACGAGGCCGGATATCGCGAGCAGCGTGGTCAGCGCGCCGTAGCGCACCCAGGTGCGCTGCCACCAGTGGGCGTGCCGAAGGGGGCCACCCGTGGGCGCGCCGCCGACGGGTGCGCCGGAGAGGGGCGCGCCGGCGGTGGGGCCGCTGGGATACGACGTGTGTGGGGGGCAGGTGGCCACGGCATTGACCCTAACGACGGATGGGCGCTGTCCGCAGGCGGAGGGATACAGGTAGGGGTGCGCGTGCGGTCAGGCGCCGGCGGGGGGTTGGTCCACGTGCTGTACGCGACGGAAGAGGAGGTCGTTCACGACATGTCCCTTGTCCAGTCCCTGGCCCTCGAAACGGGTCAGGGGACGGAAGTCCGGACGGGGCGCGAAACCACCGGCCGCCTGCGTGTTCTCGAAGGCGGGGTGTGCCGAGAGTACGTCGAGCATCTGTTCGGCGTACGGTTCCCAGTCGGTGGCGCAGTGCACGATCGCGCCGGGCCTGAGGCGGGTGGCGGCCAGGGTCAGGAAGTCGGGCTGGATGAGCCTGCGCTTGTGGTGCCGCTTCTTGGGCCAGGGGTCGGGGAAGTAGACGCGGAGGCCGCCGAGGGAGTCCGGGGCGAGCATCTCGCGGAGGAGGATGATCGCGTCGCCGTTGCCGACCCGGATGTTGGACATGCCGTTCCGGTCGGCGAGATTGAGCAGGTTGCCCTGGCCGGGGGTGTGGACGTCGACGGCGAGGATGTTGGTGGTGGGGTCGGCCGCGGCCATCCGGGCGGTGGCCTCGCCCATGCCGAAGCCGATCTCCAGGACGACGGGGTTGTCGTTGCCGAACAGGTCGGCCAGGTCGAGGGTTCGGCTGCCGTCGATGTCGAGGCCCCACTTGGGCCACAGCCGCTGAAGCGCGTCCGCCTGGCCGGCTGTGACCCGGCTCCGCCGCGGCTGGAAACTCCGGATCCGCCGCTCGAAGTGCGACCCGGCGGGATCGGCCTTCGGCCCATCGGGAAAACGCGGCTCACCCTTGACCCGGCTGTGCCGGACGGAGGCACCGGGGG
>NZ_MUKA01000676.1 GCF_002150735.1 Streptomyces africanus | reverse complement strand
GTCCGGACTCGTCGCCGTGCGGGGCGCCGGAGGCGCTGTCGTGTCTTGTGCCGTGCGGGCTGCACGACCGTACGTGAGCCCGGCCGAGGCGGCCGCCCTCGGCACAGCGCCCCGGGCCGGGCGCGCTGCCGTGACGCGGACCGGAAAGCACCGCGGCGCCGCGGACCAGAACGCCCCTCCGCGCCGGGGATCAGAACGCCCCTCCGTGACAGGACACCCCGCCGCGCAGGCGTTCCCGGAGCCCTGCCCTGCCCCGCCCCGCCGTGCCGCCGCCGTCACGCCACCCGCGAGAGGTCCGCGTGCCGTACCTCGTGGGCCGGTGGCAGGCCCGCCGCCAGGCGCTCCAGTTCCTCGACGACGATGCGGCCGAGCCGCTCCAGTTCGTTGCCCAGCGAGCCGGCGATGTGCGGTGTGAGAAACACGTTGGGCAGGTTGTACAGCGGGGACCCGGNNCCAGGGCGAGCCGGCCGCGGTCGAGCATGTGGTGGGTCTCGGGGATGTCGGGGGCGTGCAGACTCACGATGTCGCTGTGTCTGAGCAGATCCTCCAGCGACAGCGACTCCGCACCGAGGGCGGCCGCCTCGGCCNNCGATGACCCCGACCCGGCGGCCGAGGTTGCCCGTCGCCGCGGTCTGCGCGGGGCCCGGGTAGGTGTGCGTGCGGCGGAAGCGCTCTCGGTGGTCGAAGGCGTCCTTGCCCACGAGCAGGATCATCGCGAGCGTGTACTCCGCGACGGGCACGGCGTTGCCCGTCACCGCGCTGGAGACCTTCACGCCGCGCTCCCACAGGGCGTCGCCGACCAGGGAGCGCACGGAGCCTGCCGCGTGCAGGACGGCGTGCAGCTTCGGGGCCGCCGCGAGGGCACCGGCGTCCAGATGCGGGCAGCCCCAGCCGGTGATCAGCACCTCGGCGGAGGACAGGGCGTCGGCCGCGGCCGGATCGGTGAAGTCCCGTACGACCAACCCGGGGTCGATGTCGGCCGTGCACCTCAGCCGCTCCATCAGCGGCGGAGGGAAGAGCAGCGGGAGGTGTACCGGGTCCATCGCGAACACGGCCCGCGGCAGCTGAGGGCTGGGCATGACTCTCCTGGAGCAGAGGACGGAAACAGTTTCAGAAAGCGCCTTCTACCGTAGATCCGCCGGGAAGCGGCGGTCAATCGACAGGGCCGAGGTGATGGCCGGCGATGCCGGTTCCCTGGGCAACGGCCTTGGTTTTCCCACGTTGTGCGGTGAGGGGCGCGGGCGGAGGGGGCGAACAGGGGGCGTAGGGGAGTGAGCGGCTGAGACGGGAAGCCTCTAGTGGTCACGCCTTGGGGCGGCTCGATGCGAGCACCTTGTGG
>NZ_MUKA01000139.1 GCF_002150735.1 Streptomyces africanus | reverse complement strand
GAGGACGGCGACCCGCTGGACGCGCTGGTCATCCTGGACGAGCCGACCTTCCCCGGCTGCCTCATCCAGTGCCGTGCGATCGGCATGTTCCGGATGACGGACGAGGCCGGCGGCGACGACAAGCTGCTGTGCGTGCCGGCGCACGACCCGCGTGTGGAGCACCTGCGGGACATCCACCACGTGTCGGAGTTCGACCGCCTGGAGATCCAGCACTTCTTCGAGGTCTACAAGGACCTGGAGCCCGGCAAGTCGGTCGAGGGCGCCAACTGGGTGGGCCGTACGGACGCCGAGGCCGAGATCGAGCGGTCCTACAAGCGCTTCAAGGAGCAGGGCGGTCACTGACCCCTGCTGATGCTCACGGGCCGTACGCCTGCGCGTGCGGCCCGTTCGCCTGTATGTGCGCATACTGAGGCTGGGGGTACTGAGGCTTACGTGTCGTACAGGGAGCGCCAGGCAGTGACGGACGCGGAGGACCGCAAGCCGAAGTCGGACGAGGCCAGGAGCGCGTTCCTGCCTCCGGCCGGGGCCGCCGTCGACGGGGACATGTCGACGACGTCGGAGTTCGCGATCCCCGAGGGTCTCGCCGTGCCCAAGGTGACCGGTACGGAGTCCGAGGTGACGTCGGAGTTCGCCCTGCCGGAGGGGCTGGACGTCTCGCAGGTGCCGGCGGCGGATCCGGAGGGGTCGGCGTTCACTCCGCCGAGCACGTACAGCGCGAAGCAGGCCCCCATAGCGTTCACCCCGCCGAACGGGATCCCCAAGGTCAGCCTCACCAAGGACGTGCCCTGGCAGGACCGGATGCGCACCATGCTGCGCATGCCGGTGGCGGAGCGGCCGGCGCCGGAACCGAGCCAGCGCGGCGGCGACGACTCGGGGCCGGCCGTGCCGCGTGTGCTCGACCTGACGCTGCGTATCGGCGAGTTGCTGCTGGCGGGCGGTGAGGGCGCCGAGGACGTGGAGGCGGCCATGTTCGCCGTCTGCCGGTCGTACGGCCTGGACCGCTGCGAGCCCAACGTCACCTTCACCCTGCTGGCGATCTCCTACCAGCCGTCGCTCGTCGACGACCCGGTCACGGCGTCGCGGACCGTGCGCCGCCGGGGCACCGACTACACGCGGCTGGCGGCCGTGTACCAGCTGGTGGACGACCTCAGCGACGACGAGACGGCGGTCTCCCTGGAGGAGGCCTACCGGCGGCTGGCGGAGATCCGCCGTAACCGGCACCCCTATCCCGGCTGGGCGCTGACCGGCGCGAGCGGGCTGCTCGCGGGTGCGGCCTCCGTGCTGGTCGGCGGTGATCTGATCGTGTTCGTCGCGGCGGCGCTGGGCGCGATGCTCGGCGACCGGCTGGCGTGGCTGTGCGCGGGGCGCGGGCTGCCGGAGTTCTACCAGTTCACGGTGGCCGCGACGCCGCCGGCCGCGATCGGTATCGCCCTGACGCTGGCCCACGTCGACGTGAAGGCGTCGGCGGTGATCACCGGTGGGCTGTTCGCGCTGCTGCCCGGGCGGGCGCTGGTGGCGGGTGTGCAGGACGGGCTGACCGGCTTCTACATCACCGCGTCGGCGCGTCTGCTGGAGGTCATGTACTTCTTCGTGGGCATCGTCGCGGGTGTGCTGATGGTGCTGTACTTCGGCGTGCAGCTGGGGGCGCGGCTCAACCCCGACCAGGCGCTCGGGGCCTCCGACGACCCGGTGATGATGATCGGGGCGTCGATGCTGCTGTCCCTGGCGTTCGCGGTGCTGCTCCAGCAGGAACGATCCACCGTGGTGTGGGTGACGCTGAACGGCGGTGTCGCGTGGGTCGTGTACGGCGCGATGCACTACGTGGGGGACATCTCGCCGGTGGCGTCCACTGCGGCGGCCGCGGGGCTGGTGGGGCTGTTCGGGCAGCTGCTGTCCCGGTACCAGTTCGCCTCGGCGCTGCCGTACACGACCGCGGCGATCGGGCCGTTGCTGCCGGGTTCCGCGACGTACTTCGGGCTGCTGGCGATCGCGCAGAACGAGGTGGACGAGGGGCTGGTGTCACTGTCCAAGGCGGTGGCCCTGGCCATGGCGATCGCCATCGGGGTGAATCTGGGGTCCGAGATCTCGCGGATGTTCCTGCGGATCGGGTCCGCGGAGAAGCGGCGGGCCGCCAAGCGGACCAGGGGGTTCTAGCGCCGGGTGCGTATGGGCTGCCGGGTGCCTATGGGCTCGGGGCTTCCTGTCCGTTGGCGGCTGCGGGCCGGTGGGGGTTGTTCGCCCAGTTCCCCGCGCCCCCAAGAGGGTGGGTTCAGTAGCCGCCGTTGTAGGGGCCCTGCCGGCCCTGCTGCTGGTGGCCGTAACCGGGGCTCTGGGGGTACTGGCCGTAGTACTGCTGGTCGTCGTAGCCGTTGTGGTTGCCGTACGGGGGCTGCTGCGGGTGCTGGTGGGGCTGGTCGTGCGGGGTGATGCGGCGGAGCTGGGTCGTCGCGTCGTCCATGACGGGGGGTTGGGGCCGGACCGCCGGGGCCTCGGACGCGGCGCGCTTCTTCTTGGAGCGGTCGCGGAGGTACTCGATGAGGATCGGGACGACGGAGAGCAGGACGATCAGGACGAGGATCACCTCGACGTTCGTCTTGATGAACTCGATCTGGCCGAGCCAGTAGCCCGCGAGGGTGACGCCGGTGCCCCAGGCGATGCCGCCGATGACGTTGTACGTCAGGAACGTGCGGTACTTCATGCGGCCGGCGCCGGCGACGATCGGGGCGAACGTGCGCACGATCGGGACGAAGCGGGCCAGGACGATCGCCTTGGGGCCGTGCTTCTCCATGAACTCGTGGGCCTTGTCCAGGTTCTCCTGCTTGAAGAGCTTGGAGTTGGGGCGGCTGAAGAGCTTCGGGCCCAGGAACTTGCCGATCATGTAGCCCACTTGGTCGCCGAGGACGGCGGCGAGCACGATCAGCGTGCAGACCAGCCACAGCGGCTGGCTGATGTATGTGCCCTCGGCGACGAAGAGGCCCGCCGTGAACAGCAGGGAGTCGCCGGGCAGGAACGCGAAAAGACCCGACTCCGCGAAGACGATGAGCAGGATGCCCGGCAGGCTGAACGTCGAGATCAGGTAGTCCGGGCTGAGCCACTCGGGGCCGAGCGCAAGCGTGGTCACGGGGATGTGGCTCCTGCTGCTGGGGGTACGGGCTGGGGGCTGACTGCTTCAAAGTATCAACGCAGCCGTCATGGCCCAGGTTCCATGGGCGTACTCAGGATGCACTGTGCGCGGTCCCGGTCAAAGCTGTGAACCATGGGCATCGATGAATACGGCGGCGGACAGGGCCCCCGGCCCGACGTCCTGGTCGTCACCACGAACGACGTACCCGGCCACCGCGTGCAGGAGGTGCTCGGCGAGGTCTTCGGCCTGACCGTGCGCTCCCGCCACCTGGGAAGCCAGATCGGCGCCGGATTGAAGTCGATGGTCGGCGGCGAGTTGCGCGGGCTCACCAAGACGCTCGTGCAGACCCGCAACCAGGCCATGGAGCGACTCGTCGAACAGGCACGCGCGCGTGGAGCCAACGGTGTGCTCGCGTTCCGCTTCGACGTGACGGAGGCGGCGGACGTCGGCACCGAGGTGTGCGCGTACGGCACGGCGGTGGTCCTGGCCCGGGAGTGAGGCCCCACGCGAGCGTGTTTCCGATTTGTTCCGTTTGATCCGCTTATCGTGTGCCCGTGGTCCAGGACACCGAGCAGCAGGCGCCCTCCGTCACTCCGTCGACCCCCGCGCGCGTGCTGCTGCCGTCGATCCTGCCCGCGGTGGCCGTCGGCGTGGTGTCCAGCCTGCTCCTGGTGGGGGTGGAGGTCGCCGCCGGGGAGCTCCAGGACGTGCTGTGGGAGACCGTGCCGGACGCACTGGGCATCGGCCGGTACTCCGTGGCGTGGATGTTCGTGATGCTTGTCGCGACCGGTGTCGCGGTCGGACTGGTGGTGTGGAAGGTGCCGGGTCACGCGGGCCCCGATCCGGCCACCGTCGGTCTGGACGCCCCGGTCCTGCCGCCCGTGGTGCTGCCGGGGCTGTTGCTGGCGGCAGCGCTGATGCTGGCCGGCGGGCCGAGCCTCGGCCCGGAGAACCCGATCATCGCCGTGAACGTCGGCCTGGCGGTCTGGCTGGGCGGCAGGGCCCTCCCCCGGGCGCCGGGCCGGATCTGGCCGGCGCTGGCGGAGGCTGCGACGCTCGGAGCCCTGTTCGGCACGCCCGTGGGTGCCGCCCTCGTCATCTCCGAGGTACTGGTCCGGCAGGAGACGCGCGGCCTGCTGTGGGACAACCTCTTCGCGCCGCTGACCGCCGCCGCGGCCGGCTCCCTGACCGTCGACCTCGTCGACCACCCGAGTTTCGACCTGGACCTGCCCTCCTTCGGCCGCCCGGGCTGGTCGGACCTCCTCGCGGTGGTCGTGGTCGCCTCGGCGGGCGCACTGCTCGGCATGTGCGCCGTACGCGCCTTCCCGTACGTCCACGGAGCCTTCCGCCGGCTGCGGCACCCGATGCTGATGCTCCCGGCCGGCGGGGTCGTGCTGGGCGGACTCGCGGCCCTGGGCGGGCATCTGACGCTGTTCAAGGGGCTCGACGAGGTCGCCGAGCTGGCGCACGACCCGGACGGCTGGTCGGCCGGGGAGTTCGCCGTCATGACGGTGGTGAAGCTGGCCGCGCTGCTCGTCGCCGCGTCCTGCGGGTTCCGCGGCGACGAGCAGCGCGGC
>NZ_MUKA01000138.1 GCF_002150735.1 Streptomyces africanus | reverse complement strand
GGGCCCTTCTCGCTGTCTTGTCTACCCGGACTTGCCGCGCCCGGTCAGCGCGTCGCGCAGCCGGTCCACCATCCCGGTGCCCGGAGCCAGGAGCTTGTTCGCCGGAGGCTTGTCGGGGGCGGCCGGGTGCGGCCGGGTCGGGGCGGTCTTCTTCGCCTTCCGGACCTTGTCGCCCAGCTCGTTGAGCGCGTCCATCGGACAGGCCTGCCGCAGCGCCGGGAAGAGGTTGCCCTCCTCGTCGGCGATGTGCGAGCGGATCTCGCTCATCAGCGTGCCCATCAGCCGGTCGAACTCGGGGTCGCCCGGGTCGCAGCCCTCCAGGTCCTTCATGATCTGCTCGGCCGTGGCGTGGTCCTGGAGCTCCTGGTCGGCGAGGGCGTCACCGCCTGCCACGTGCTCGCGCACGGCCGGATAGAGGTAGGCCTCCTCGGCCACCGAGTGCCGCACCAGCTCGATCGTGACCTGGTCCGCGTACATCTTGCGGTCCTTGTGACCGGACGGCAGGCCCTCGATCTTGCCGAACATCTCCTCGACTTCGCGGTGATCGGTCACCAGCTCGTCGATGACGTTTCCTCCGTGTCCCATGTCCTTCACCTCCAGCCCCCGGGTCCCCAGGGCCCCAGGGGGCTAACGCGCGGTTGGATTGCCCCCCGCCGATGCGTCAGGCCGGGAGCTTGGCCCGCACACGCCCGGCCGCCGCGGCCGGGCCCGTGGTGGCACGGATGGAGCGCCGCACCAGACCCGCGTCCCGCCGCAGGTCACGGGCGGCATGGCTGCCGCGCCACAGCACCGAGGGGCGGGCGCCGGTGTCGTCCGCGGCGATCAGCAGCCCGCCCAGCATGGACATGTTCTTGAAGAAGTGGATCCGCTGCTGGGCCCGCTCCGAGGGATCCTCGGCCTCCCAGAAGCGGTGTCCCGCCAGCGTCGTCGGCACCAGCGTGGCCGCGATGGCCAGCGCGGCCGGACGCGGCATGCGCCCGGTGGCCAGCATCAGCCCGGCCACGACCTGCACGGCGCCGTTGAGCCGTACGACCTGCTCGGTGCGGTCGGGCAGTGCCGAGACGCGTTCGGTGACCGGTTGGACGACAGGCTCGGCGGCCGGGGCGACGGTCTCCGGGTCGCGGACGGAGTTCAGGCCGCCCGTGAGGAACATCGAGGCCAGCATGGGACGGCCGAGCACGCGCAACAGACTCATGGCCCTCTCCAGGGTGTCGGTGGGTACAGCGCTCGCCGGGTTCCCCACCCGGGACGGAAGCACTCACCCGGTTCGCGCCGCGCGGTGCCGCGCCCAGGCCTCCTCGCGCAGCTCCTCGGACAGCAGGATGTCCACGGCGGTGCACGCGAGGGCCTGCGTGGCGGCGACCAGCACCTCGCGGGCCCGGGGCGAGGCGGCGGCCTCGGTGAACTCCGGGGTGTGGTCGGAGCCGTCCTCGTCCATGATTGCGACGAACGGGTGGATGGCGGGCACCCGCGCACTGACGTTCCCGATGTCGGACGACCCCAGGTACACGCCCGGCACCGGCGGTGACAGCGGGATCCCGGCGCGGGACAGATGCGCGGCGAACCGCTCGGACAGCGTCTCGCTGTCCCGGAAGTGCTCGTAGCGCACGGTGGCCCGCTCCACCTCGGCGCTCGTACCCGTGGCCCGGGCCACACCGCCGGCACACTCCCGCAACTGCTCCGTGAGCTCCTCCAGCGCCGGCGTCGTGGCCGCGCGCAGACCGAACAGGCCTTCGGCGTACTCCGGGACGATGTTCGTGGCGATGCCGCCCTGGGTGACGATGCCCTGCACGTGCGAGCCCTCCGGCAGCCGCCGCCCCAGTACGGCCAGCACGTTGAACAGCTCCACCAGCGCCGCGAGCGCGTCGACGCCCTCCGCCGGATTCCCGGTGGGGTGCGCGGCCCGGCCGTGGAAGGCCACCCGGTACTGCACCTGCGCGGTCAGCGGTGCCCGTACCCAGCTGTGGACGCCCGGATGGAACATCAGCGCCGCGTCGACGCCGTCGAACACCCCGGCCTCCACCTCCAGGGCCTTGCCGCCCCCGCCCTCCTCGGCGGGCGTGCCCACCGCCAGTACCGTCCCCGCGGTCGCTTCCGCCACGGCGCTCACCGCCAGCGCGGCTCCCAGGCCCGCCGCCGCGATGAGGTTGTGGCCGCACGCGTGGCCGAGGCCGGGCAGGGCGTCGTACTCCAGCAGCAGTGCCACGGCGGGCCGGCCCCGGCCCGAGCGCGCGGTGAACGCCGTCGGCATCCCCGCCACCCCGCGCTCCACGAGGAAACCGGCCCGCTCCAGCTCGCCCGACAGCAGAGCGGCCGCCCGGTGTTCGGCGAAGGCGTACTCGGGCTCGGCGTGCAGCCGCGAGGCCACGCCCCACAACGCGTCGGCCCGCGCCACCACCTCCTCACGAACGGTCTGGTGTACGTCGTCGAGCGTGCGCTCCACAGGGGCCTCCCCGGCGTCGGCTGCGATGAGTCCCCGACCGGGTTTCACCGCCGGGTGCGGCGACACGCGCGGCGTATCCGGGCCGTGAGGCGGTGCCCCTGGGCGGTGGCGTTTCGACCGGTGCGGGAGTGCAACACGGTCGGTGTACCCGCCGGGCCACGACAGCGTGGACGCCGCGGCGGCGGCCGGGCGGGCCGGACCTGGGAGGAACCATGGACCACTCGCGCGTGCCGGTCCTGGAGGCGCTGGAGGACTTCCGGCGCCGCGGCGACATCGCCTACGGCCCACCGGGCCACAAACAGGGCAGGGGAGTGGACCCCCGGGTGGCCGGGATCGTCGGGCTCGACGTGTTCCGCTCCGACGTGCTCTCCCTCAACGGCCTCGACGACCGCCGCCAGTCGCAGGGCGTCCTCAGCCGGGCCCAGGAGCTCATGGCCGACGCGGTCGGCGCCGAGCACGCGTTCTTCTCCACCTGCGGCAGCTCCCTGTCCGTGAAGACCGCCATGCTGGCCGTGGCCGGCCCGGGCGAGAAGCTGCTGCTCTCGCGCAACGCCCACAAGTCCGTCATCGCGGCCGTCGTCGTCAACGGCGTCGAGCCGATCTGGGTGCACCCGAAGTTCGACACCGAACGGCACGTGGCCCACCCGCCCGAGCCCGATGACGTCCGCCGTCGCCTGCGGGAACACCCGGACGCCAAGGGCATGCTGCTCATCACCCCGACCGACTGGGGCTCCTGCGCGGACATCGGGGGAGTGGCCAGGGTGTGCCACGAGTTCGGTGTGCCCGTCATCGTCGACGAGGCCTGGGGCGCCCACCTGCCGTTCCACCCCGCTCTGCCCGCCTGGGGCATGGACGCCGAGGCCGACCTGGTGGTGACCAGCGTGCACAAGATGGGCGGGGCCGTGGAACAGAGCTCCGTCTTCCACCTCCAGTACGACCGCGTCTCGCCCGAGGTCCTGAAACAGCGGGAGGACCTGCTCGGCACCACCAGCGCCTCCTCCCTCGTGTACGCCACGCTCGACGGCTGGCGCCGCCAGATGGTCGAACAGGGATACGAGCTCCTGGAAGCGGCCATCCGCCGGGCCGAACGCGTCCGGGCGGTGGTCGCCGACCTGCCGGGTCTGCGGCCCATGGGCCGGGAGGTCGTGGAGGAGGGGCTCGCCGCCGACCTCGATCCGCTCAAGCTCGTCATCGACGTACGGAAGCTCGGCATCAGCGGGATGCAGGCCGCGGAGTGGCTGCGCACCCACCGCCACGTGGACGTCGGCGGCTCGGACACCTGCCGTATCAGCGCCTCCATCACCCATGCGGACGACGACCGGACCGAGACGGTCCTGGTGGACGCCCTGGCCGCGCTCGTCGAGCGGGCGGACACCATCGAGCGGCGGCCACCGGTCCACCTGCCCGAGCCCTCGGCGCTGGAGCTGGAGCAGGCGATGCTGCCCCGCGAGGCGTTCTTCGCCCCGGTCGAGCACGTGCCCGCCGAGCGGGCAGCGGGACGGATCGCCGCGGAGATGATCAGCCCCTACCCGCCGGGCGTGCCCGTGGTGGCACCCGGCGAGGTCATCACCGACGAGGTCCTGGACTACCTGCGCAGCGGTGCCGATCACGGCGTCCTCATCCCTGACGCGGCGGACTCCTCCGTGCGCACCCTGCGGGTCGTGGCACGGGGCTGAGCCGCACCTGAGCTTCCTGCGCCAATCAGCGGAAGCGCTGTAACCCATGTGAGAGATGTTGAATATGTGATGGAAATAAACTCATGGGTAAGTTGGCATGATTTGTCCCCATCAGGTGCACTAGAGGAGAAAGCATCCGCTTCTCCAAGGAGATGGTGCAATGACTTCCACCGAGAAGTTCACCGAAGAACTGACGGGCATCCAGAGTGCCGACATCGAGGCGGCACTCGACCCGGCAGAAACCGACGGTATCTACCGCGACAGCCGTGAGTGCGCCGCACTCGCGCTGTTCAAGGGTGGATTCGGTCTGCTCCTTTCGCCGCCCACCCCGCGCCCCAAGAAGGGTTGAGTGGATCGACTGGAGTGACCATGGAGCAGTCAGGCACTTCGTCCCTCTTGCAGGACGCGGTGCAGGAACTCGCTTCCGGCGTGGTCTCCGCTCTTCGGAGCGGAGACCACGCTCGTGCGGCCGCCCCTGCGGCCGCCGACGGGGGAGCGCAGGGCCTCACCCTCGCGGCCGTACGTGTGCTGGGAGCCGACGCGCTGCTGCCGAGCACCCTTCTGCACGTCCCGCCCCTGCCCGACGAACTCGCCCGGTTCCGGCAGGCCGTGGAGGCCTACCCGCCCGGCGCCGGCGCCGCACCCACCGTCGCGTGGAGCCACTGGGCCATGCGGCGTACGCTGCGCCGGCTCGACCCGGGCCGCGCCGACGGCCCGGACGACGAACCCGACGCCACCTGGCTGGAGGGCGCCACCTGGCACGTCCTGACACACCAGCTCGCGGTGCTGGCCCCCCTCGCCCTGCCCGGCGAGGACTGCGCGGTCGCCCGCGCGGCCGGGCAGCGTCCGGTCGACGTCGCCCGGGGTTTCGTGCGCGCGGTACGCCGCAGGGACTGGCGGCAGGCGGCCGGCGCCGGACGCTGGCTGACCCTCCTGGAGGGCGTTCCGCGGACGCTGGGACTCGAGAACGGCCTGGACTTCGTGGAGCTGATGGGCGGTCAGGACCCGCTCGTGGCGCTACAGGTGCGGGCGGCGCGGCTGACACGGGCGGGAGCGTTCGTGTGAGCAGGTCACGGGGGACACGGCAGGTCGCCGAGGACGCCCTGGCGTGGGTGTCCGCCAGGCGCGCGCAGTTCGCACTGGGTGAGGACGCGCTGGCCGCGGACGGGCAGGTGAACCGCAGCTGGAAGCCGCTCGGGGAACTGGCCCAGGTGTGCGCGACCGTGTCCCGGCACACCGCGCCCCCGGATCCGCTCCACGCGTGCGCGGCCGACCTGATGGCCTTCGCGTGGCAGCAGACCGGCCGGGGCGAGCTGTTCGTGCGCCTGCAGCGTCTGGAGCCCTTCGCCACCTACCCGTTGGAGGTGTACGCCGCCATGGCCGCGGCGGGCCTGCGGCACCCCGGCTACGAGGCGGCCACCGCCACGGTGGCCCGCACCCGCAGCTGGCGGCTGACCGAGCAGGAGCCCACCCGGCGGCTCGGCGTCCTGAACGCCGAGACCCGCAGCGGCATCCGGGAATCCGACGGCATGCCGCAGGCACTGCGGCGCACCTGGCTGGCCGGGCTGCCCGAGCCCTGGACCTTCGAGGCGTCCTCGGGTTACTCCCTCACCCATGTGGTCTTCCACCTGACCGACTGGGGACGCGCCGGGCCCGCGGGCCTGCCGCCGGACCTGGCCGACTACCTCGCCGACTGGCTGCCGCCCTGGCTCGACACGTGCCTGGACGCCGGGATGTGGGACCTCGGCTGCGAGCTGCTGGCCGTGGCGGCGAGCCTGCCCCTGCTGCCCGACCGCGATCTCCTCGACGAAGCCTGGGCGCGGATCGCGGCCGTACAGCACCCCTCCGGCGCGGTCCCGGAGCAGGGGAGCGGCACGGGCCAGGACAGCGGGCCGGACTTCCTCTCCCACTACCACCCCACCCTCATGGCCGCCTTCGCGGCGACCCTGACCATCGGGCGGCTCGACGACGGAGCCCGGGCGGGCACGCACCACCGGCCGGGCGGACAAGGAGTGCTGGGATGACCGACACCCGCCTGATCCACAACGTCGGAGCCGGCGCGCTGGAATGGCTGTGGGCCCACCGCGACGGATTCCAGCTCGAACCCGACGTCGACCCGGAGGTCGGCTTCCTGGAGCGCTTCAAACCCATCGGCGAACTCGCCATGATCTGCAAGGTGCTCTTCCGCGAGGGTGTCGCGGGATCGCGTCAGGCGCAGCTGGCCCGGCAACTCCTCGACCACGCCTGGCGCGAGACCCTGGACGGCGGCCGCATGCTGGTGCGCGGGCAGCTCACGGAGCCGATGTCCCCCATCCCGTTCGAGGTGTACCTGCCCTTCAAGGAACTCGGCTACAGCCAGCCCGAGATCGAGCGGGCGGCAGTCCTGAACCACCGGCTGGACAGCTGGGTGGCGTTCGAGGCGACCCCCACCCGGCGACTCGGTCTCTCCGCGTTCCAGCGCCGGTTCGGTCTCACGCCCAGGCCGCCGGAAGCCGAACTGAGGGACACGACCTGGCTGGCCCGCACCCCCGAACCCTGGACCGTGGAAGGGCACATCGCCTACGACGTCACGCACAACGTCTTCCACCTGACCGACTGGGGGGAGAGGCCGGACGGCCTGCCGCCCGGCACCGCGGACTACCTCGCGACCTGGCTGCCGGTCTGGATCGACGACTGGCTGGACCTCGAACGCTGGGACCTGCTCGGCGAACTGCTGGTGGTCGACGCCTGCCTGCCCTGCCCCACCCTGGACGAACGGGCATGGGAGGGCTTCGCCGCCGCGCAGCAGCCCGACGGGGCCATGCCCGCCCTGCGGACGATGCCCGAGGGCGCCCCCGACGAGGTGTTCGACATCGTCTACCACCCGACCCTGGTCGCCGCCTACGCCTCCGTCCTGGCCACCTCCCGCTCCCTGTCCCGGCTGGCCCAGGCCTCATGACGCCCCGTCGGCACACACCTTGGCCCGGCGAACCGCTCGACGAGGCCGGGGCGCCGGCTCCGCACGCCGGACCGGCGGACGACGTGCCGCCCCCGTGGGACACGACGACGGACGAGGACCCAACGGCCCCGCACGACACACCGGGGGGCTGGGCCCCGGGGCCGGGTGCCCGGTCGGGGGACGAGTCGTCGTCCTTGTGGGGCAC
>NZ_MUKA01000675.1 GCF_002150735.1 Streptomyces africanus | reverse complement strand
CTCCAGGGCGAGGACGTCGGGACGGGCGGCGGCCAGCACCTCCAGGCGGGGGCGGTGGAAGCGCTCCAGCTCGCTGGTCGTGAGGCCGTAGCGCCCCCGGTACTCGGAACCGTCCGCGAGCATCGCCCCGTACGGGCCGGCCGAGGCCGCCACCCACAGCGGGCGGGAGACGCGGGCGAGCCGCGCCGCGTCCCGCGCCAACTCCACGCTGAGCGCCATGAGTTCGGCCGCCCGGTCGTGGTCGATGCCGCGCTTGGCGAAGCCCTCGAACGTGGCCTGGTAGCTGGCCGTGATCGCCACGTCCGCGCCCGCCCGGAAGTACGCGAGATGCGCCTCGGTGATCGCCTCCGGCTGTTCCGCCAGAAGCCGCGCCGACCACAGCTCGTCGCTCAGGTCGTGCCCGGCCGACTCGAGCTGGTTGGACAGGCCGCCGTCGAGGACGACCGTCCCGGCGGAGAGGGCTTCGGCGAGGGTGAGGGTGCTGGTCATGAGGACGACCGTAGTCGAGACCCGGCGGCGGACCCCAGCCGATTGTGTCCAGTCCATGAACAGGTCGCCCAACATGTGGGACGACGGGATACGATCACGGCCCTCCCCCTCCGCTCGTCAGGAACCACCATGACCGTCCCCAGCCCCGCCGAGACCGCCGAGACCGCCGAACCCGCCCCGGCCCCCCCGCCCTGCCGCACCTTCGGCCTGGCCGCC
>NZ_MUKA01000137.1 GCF_002150735.1 Streptomyces africanus | reverse complement strand
GCGGCTACCGCGGCCCGCCGCCAGGCGGGCCAGCCGCATTACGACGCCGCCAGTACGCCCGTCCAGTAGACCGTCCCCGCGCACGCGTTGGACACCGTCACCGAGGTCGCGCCCGAGCCGGTCGCCGGGGTGTACGTCACCGCCACGCTGCCGTCGGGTGTGCCGTCCTCCCTGGCCAGCTGCGGGGCCGTGCCCGTGTCGCCGGCGGTGGAGGTGCCGCCCGTGGTGCCGCTGTCCGGCGTCGGTGTGGGTTCGGGTGTGGGGTCGCCGGGGTCGCCCGGGTCGCCGCCGGGGGTGGGGCAGGTCTCCGTGGGCACCCAGGCGAACTTCACGTCGTAGGCGACGCCCGGCGCGAGCACCAGCTGGGCGGCCTCCAGGGACGGGTCGGGCAGCCCGGCCGCCGCGTCCCCGGCCGTGTGCCGGACCGAACCGATCTTGGTGGCGTCGGCCGAGCCCTGCGCCAGGGCGCTCACGTCGCCGGGTCCGGTGACCGTGCAGCTCGCCGCGGAGACGTTGGTGACACGGAAGGAGCCGTAGACCGCGCCGGTGGAGTCGGGGGCGGCGCTGCTGCCGCTGGCGGGGCCGAGCTGGGCGGCGGTGCACGCCTGGATGCCGGCGGCGGTGGTGGAGGACGGGCCGGCACCCTGGGACGCGCCGGTGGAGGCGCCGCCGGTGCTCTTGCCTTCCTTGCCCTTCTCCTTCTTGTCGCCCTTGCCCTTGCCCTCGGTCTTGCCGGGCGAGCTGCCCGCGGTGCTCTCACCGCCGTCCGGGCCCTTGCCCTGGCTCGCGCCGCCCTGCGTCTCGGAGGCGAGGCCGGCGACCGACGGGTTGGCGTCGGAGCCGGTGGAGTTGGAGACGTGCACGAGAGCGGGGATGGCCGTGCCGATGAACAGCGCGGCGGCGGCCATGCCGACGACGGCTTGCCGCTTGCGGGCCCGGCGCTGGGGCACCGCCTTCCGCAGATAGTCCAGGGTGCCGTCGCGCGGCTCCACCTCCTGCACCACGTCGTGCAGCATCCTGCGCAGGTCCAGCTCGTCCGAGTCGAACCCCTCGGGGCTCTGGTCGTCCAGGCCGTGGTTCACAGTTCCGTTCCCAGCGTGCGATTGCTTCGGATCTTGCCCGTGCAGCCTTGTCGGCTCGTGCCACTCGAAGGGTTCGTGCCGGTCGCGCCCGTCGCGGGGCACGCCGTTGCCGTCGCTCATGCCGGCGCCTCCATGGCCAGCCGCAGCGCCGCGATGCCGCGCGAGCCGTAGGCCTTGACCGAGCCCAGGGATATGCCGAGGGTCTCGGCGACCTGGGCCTCGGTCATGTCCGCGAAGTAGCGCAGCACCAGCACCTCGCGCTGGCGGCGCTGGAGGCCCTTCATCGCCTTGATGAGGGAGTCGCGCTCCAGCTGGTCGTAGGCGCCTTCCTCGGCACTGGCCATGTCGGGCATGGGCTTCGACAGCAGCTTGAGGCCGAGGATGCGGCGGCGCAGCGCCGAACGCGACAGGTTGACGACCGTCTGACGCAGGTACGCCAGGGTCTTCTCGGGGTCGCGGACGCGCTTGCGGGCCGAGTGGACACGGATGAAGGCCTCCTGGACGACGTCCTCGCAGGAGGCCGTGTCGTCGAGGAGGAGGGCGGCGAGACCGAGCAGCGAGCGGTAGTGCGCCCGGTAGGTCTCGGTGAGGTGGTCGACGGTGGTCCCGGCCGCGACACCGTCCTCGGCGCCGTCACGCTGGTTCGGGATGCGGGCCGGCCGCGCTGCGGGCACGGGCGCGATCACCGGCATGCCACCGGGAGTACCGGCCATGCGGGGTCGTAGAGCCGCCGGACGGGGCGGTCTGAGGACCGTGCCGCGTGCCGCGCTGAAGTCGAGTACCTCTGCCACGTCTGTTGGACACGCTCACCCCCGTGAGGGTTGTACGTGCCGGGCATCACTTTCACGCCGACCTTGGCCGTCGACGGTCTACCCGCGTCAGGCAGCACAAACGGTGGTGCATTAAATGCCCTCATGCGTCCCGCTCTTCCCCTATGTCCATTTGTGAACGGACGTCCCCACGCCCGGTTCCAGGCGTCCCCACGCCTGCATGCACGTCCCGCGGCCCGTAAGGGCGATCGCAAAGACGCTCCCCGCCCTCCGCGTGGTTGCGGAGGGCGGGGAGGTAAATCCTCGGATGCCGAGGGGGTCCGGGACAAGTGGTCCGGACCATCGACCGGCTCACATGTCGTACACAGATCCTACAAACCCCCTATGACACACGGCGGGGGATTTCGGCGTGGCGAAACTTCCCGAAACCCGGGCGACAGCCACGGGCCCGGCCCGTCACGAGCGCTCGGCGGCCACCAGTTCGGCGATCTGTGCGGTGTTGAGCGCGGAGCCCTTGCGCAGGTTGTCTCCGCAGACGAACAGTTCGAGCGCCGTCGGGTCGTCCAGTGCCCGCCGTACCCGCCCGACCCACGTCGGGTCGGTGCCGACCACGTCGGCGGGGGTGGGGAACTCGCCCGCGGCCGGGTTGTCGAAGAGCACGACCCCGGGCGCCGTGGCGAGGATCTCGCGGGCCTTGTCGACGGTGACCTCGCCCTCGAAGCGGGCGTGCACGGTCAGCGAGTGCGTGGTGATCACCGGCACGCGCACGCAGGTGACGGCCACGGGGAGGCCGGGCAGCCCGAGGATCTTGCGGGACTCGTCCCGGACCTTCAGCTCCTCGGACGACCAGCCGTCCTCGCGCGGCGACCCGGCCCACGGCACGACGTTCAGCGCGACCGGCTCCGGGAACGGTCCGGTGCCGTCCCCCACGGCCCGCCGTACGTCACCGGGGCTCGTCCCCAGCTCCGTGCCGGCGACCAGGGACAACTGCTGCCGCAGCGTCGCCACGCCCGCGCGGCCGGCGCCGCTGACCGCCTGGTACGAGGAGACCACCAGCTCGCGCAGCCCGAACTCGGCGTGCAGCGCGCCCAGGGCCACGATCATGGAGAGCGTCGTGCAGCTCGGGTTGGCGATGATCCCGCGCGGGCGCATCCGCACGGCGTGCGGGTTGACCTCGGGCACCACGAGAGGCACCTCCGGGTCCATCCGGAACGTGCCGGAGTTGTCGACCACCACCGCGCCCTTGGCGGCGGCCAGGGGCGCCCACCGCTCGGCGACCTCGTCGGGGACGTCGAACATGGCGACGTCGACCCCGTCGAAGGCCTCCTCGGTGAGCGCCACGACCTCGGTCTCCTCGCCGCGCACGGCCAGCTTGCGGCCGGCCGAGCGCGGGGAGGCGATCAGTCGGATCTCGCCCCAGATGTCCGCCCGCTGGGACAGGATCCGGAGCATGACCGTGCCGACGGCACCGGTCGCTCCCACGACGGCGAGCGTCGGCCGCCCGGACCGGCCGGACCCGTCGGCCCGTCGGAGGCCTGTCATCAGCGGCCGGTGCCTCCGTAGACGACGGCCTCGTCGCTGTCGGAGTCGAGCCCGAACGCGGTGTGCACGGCACGGACGGCCTCGGGCACGTCGTCGGCGCGCGTGACGACCGAGATGCGGATCTCGGAGGTCGAGATCAGCTCGATGTTCACACCGGCGTCGGACAGCGCCTTGAAGAAGTCGGCCGTGACACCCGGGTTGGTCTTCATCCCGGCGCCGACGAGGGAGATCTTGCCGATCTGGTCGTCGTAGCGCAGGGAGTCGAAGCCGATGGTGCCCTTGTTCTTCTCCAGGGCGTCGATGGCCTTGCGGCCCTCGGACTTGGGGAGCGTGAAGGAGATGTCCGTCAGACCCGTGGAGGCGGCGGACACGTTCTGCACGATCATGTCGATGTTGATCTCGGCGTCCGAGATCGTCCGGAAGATCGCGGCCGCCTCGCCCGGCTTGTCCGGCACGCCGACGACCGTGACCTTGGCCTCGGAGGTGTCGTGCGCGACACCGGAGATGATGGCCTGCTCCACCTGCTTGTCCCCTTGCTCGATCGGCTCACTGCTGACCCACGTCCCCTTGAGTCCGCTGAAGCTGGACCGGACGTGGATCGGGATGTCGTACCGGCGGGCGTACTCCACGCAGCGGTGGAGCAGCACCTTCGACCCGGATGCCGCCAGCTCGAGCATGTCCTCGAGGGAGATCCAGTCGATCTTCCGGGCCTTCTTCACCACGCGCGGGTCGGCGGTGAACACGCCGTCGACGTCGGTGTAGATCTCGCACACATCGGCGCCGAGGGCGGCCGCGAGGGCCACCGCGGTGGTGTCGGAGCCGCCGCGGCCGAGCGTGGTGATGTCCTTGGTGTCCTGGCTGACGCCCTGGAAACCCGCCACGATCGCGATGTTGCCCTCGTCCACCGAGGTCTTGATCCGGCCCGGCGTGACGTCGATGATCCGGGCTTTGTTGTGGACCGAGTCGGTGATGACACCTGCCTGGCTGCCGGTGAACGACTGGGCCTCGTGGCCCAGCTTTTTGATCGCCATGGCCAGCAGTGCCATGGAGATCCGCTCTCCGGCGGTCAGCAGCATGTCGAGCTCGCGCCCGGCAGGCATCGGGGAAACCTGCTCGGCGAGATCGATCAGCTCGTCCGTCGTGTCGCCCATCGCGGAAACGACGGCAACCACCTGGTTGCCGTTCTGCTTCGCTTCCACGATTCGCTTGGCGACGCGCTTGATGCCCTCGGCATCGGCTACGGAGGAGCCTCCGTACTTCTGCACGACAAGGCCCACGTGCGCTCCTCGCTCAATCCGTCTCTATCCGCTCATACGCATTCGTACTGCGGTCGGCTCAGTCTAACGAGCGTCCGAAAAACCCCTCCGCGATATCGCATGGTGAGACTTCCGGGGGTACTCGTTCAGGTCTGCTCATGCCCATCTGGGCACAGGCCACGCGAGAAAGTGCCCGGCGTCACAATCGCACGCGCCCGCCCGCGATGACTCAACTTTCAAGCACTAGGGTTCGCCTGTGCGCGTACTTCTGGTGGAAGACGATGAACCGGTCGCCGAGTCCCTCAGACGCGGCCTGATGCGCTACGGCTTCGAGGTCGAGTGGGTCACCACAGGCCGGGCGGCGCTGGACCACCCGGGCCCCTACGACGTCGTCCTGCTGGACCTCGGCCTGCCCGACACCGACGGCCTGGACGTCTGCAAGGCGCTGCGCGCACGCGGCGACGTCCCGATCATCGTGATCAGCGCCCGCAGCGACGAGACGGACCGGGTGGTGGGCCTGGAGATCGGCGCGGACGACTACGTCTCCAAGCCGTTCGGCGTCCGCGAGGTCATCGCCCGCATCCGGGCGGTCATGCGCCGCGCCCGGCCCCGCACCCCCGCCGAAGCACCCGGGAGCGGCCCCGACCGCTACGGCCCCCGCCTGACCGTCGACCGCAAGGCGGCCCGGGTGCGCCTCGACGGCGAGGAGGTGGCCCTCGCCCCCAAGGAGTACGACCTGCTGGCCTTCCTCACCGAGGAGCCCGGGGCGCTGATGTCGCGCGAGCAGATCATGGAAGCGGTCTGGGACGCGAACTGGTTCGGGCCGACGAAGACACTGGACGTGCACGTGGCGGCGCTGCGGCGGAAGCTCGCGGGGGCGATCACGATCGAGGCGGTGCGCGGGGTCGGCTTCCGGCTGGAGATCGTCGAGGACGGCGGCGGCGACCCGGGCACCGGAACGGACAGCGCCGCCTCATGATCCGCCAGCTCGTCCGCAGCTACATCTTCCTCGTCGCGATCGCCATCGCGCTGTTCACGGTGCCGGTGGCCTTCTCCCTCACCTCCCAGCTGCGGGGCGACACCGAGGGGTCCGTGCTGCGCGAGGCCAAGACCATGGCGCTGCTGCTGGCCCACGGCGACTCCACCTCCTGCGAGGCGCTCCGGAAGATGGCCACCGCGTACGCCGCCGAGACGCCCGGCGACGTCCAGGTGACCGGAGCCCCGGGCTGCGCACCGGGCCTGCCCCGCCCGAAGCGGGACGCGGCCCTGACCGCCGCCCTCGACGGCAACGAGGCCACGACCGACTGGGGCTCCTCCTTCATCTGGGGGCCCGAGCTGGTGATCACGGTCCCCGCCAGGACGGCCGGGGAAGACCACGCCGCCGGTGCCGTGCGCATCGTTTACTCGACGGACGAGATGACCGACCGCCTGTGGACGATCTGGGGCTTCCGGGCGGCCCTCGCGGTGCTGGTCCTCGGGGTGGCCGCCCTGCTCGGCGTGGAGGTGGCACGCCGCCTCACCCGCCCGCTGCGCCAGCTCAACGACATGGCGAGCAGGTTCAGCGACGGCGACCTGACCGCTCGCTCCCCCGTGACGGGCCCGCCGGAGACCCAGACGCTGGCGCGCACCCTCAACCAGGGCGCGGAACGCATGGACACGCTGATCGCGGCCCAGCGCATCTTCGTGGCGGACGCCTCGCACCAGCTGCGCACCCCGCTCACGGCCCTGCGGCTGTCCCTGGACAACATCGCGGACGGGGTGGACGACGAGTTCGTCCGGGAGGACGTGGAGCAGGCCACCGCCGAGGTCGTCCGGATGAATCGCCTGGTCAACGGCCTGCTGGTGCTGGCCAGGGCCGAGGCGAAGGTGACGGCGGCCGAGCCGCTCCCGCTGCTGGACATCGTGCGGGAGCGGCTCGCCGTGTGGAGGCCGGCCGCCGACGAGCGCGGAGTCACCGTCGCGCTCAGGGGGAGTGACGACGGCCGGCCGTCTGTGCTGTCCAGCCCCGGCCATCTGGACCAGATGCTGGACAACGTGCTCTCCAACGCCCTGGAGGTCTCACCCGACGGCGGGACGATCACCGTGCGGGTGGACCACCGGGGCGATGGGGTGGGGGTGTCGGTCCTGGACGAGGGGCCCGGCATGTCGGACGCCGAGAAGTCCCGCGCCTTCGACCGCTTCTGGCGCGGCCAGGGACTGACCGGGAAGGGCGGCTCCGGTCTCGGTCTCGCCGTCGTCAAGCAGCTGGCGACGGACGACGGCGGGACCGTGGCCCTGACGGACGCGCCCGGGGGCGGTCTGTGCGTGACCATCACCCTCCGGGCGGTCAGCCCTCGGGCATCTTCGAGGAGTGGTGGTTGACGATCAGCCAGGTGCCGTTCGGCTGCTTCTCGTAGGCGTACGTGTAGCGGGCCTTGACGATGCTCTTCGCGCCCGTCTCGTGGTCGGTGAGCGCGAACTCGTACACGCCGGTGTCGATGGCGGTGTCCCGGTCGAGGACGTTGACGACCGACTCGACCTTCGTGCCGGCCGGCTTGTTGCGGAGGAAGTGCTCGAAGTAGTCGACGATCTCGGCTCTGTCCGTACGGACGTTGTCGGAGACGGTCGGCAGCAGGACCGCGTCCTTGGCGTAGAGGTCGGCGACCTTCTGCGGGTCGCCGGTCCGCAGCGCCGCGTTCCACTGGTCGAAGAGTCCGAGCACCTGCGCCTGGGTGGGCTTCTTGGCGGACGTCTTCTCGGAGGCGCCGCGCGAGTCGGCCCCGGCGACTCCGGCACCGGCGGCGAAGGTGCCGGCGGCGAGGACGGTCACGGCGGTGGCGACGGCGACGCGCTTGCGTACGGACGGGGCCGCGGGGCGACGGGTCATCTTCATCTCCAGTGAGATCGAGGGGAGTTGACTGCCTCCGCTTTCTCTGCGGTGGAAGTGACTCCAGACTCGCCTGTCACCGGTTAGGGGCCGTGCAGCTGTCGTACAGGGGACGTCCAGGATGCGGCCAACTCACCCAGGGTGAGGCGTCCTTGCCCCCGGAGGCCTCCGCCGAGGGGCTCATGTGTCTCCGGGCGAGGGGTTGGCCGGCGGGGCGGACGCGGAGGGTCCCGGGCCGTCGCCGGTCGAGACCGTACCGATGTTTCCGCCGGCGGCGACGGACCTCGTACCGCTCGCGTTCACCGCCGTACCACCGGATGTGCCGGACGGACCGGCCGAGCCCTGGAACCCGGCGTACACCGCGAGCGCCAGGCCGATCAGCGCGGCGACACCGCCGGCCACACTGGCCCAGGGATCCGCCGCCTCCACGTCCAGGACGGCGCCGACGACGAGCCCCAGGGCCCCGGCGGCGCAGAGCCCGATACCCGTCCACATCCACGCCTTCGACTGACCGGTCATACGGCCATCATCGCGCCCTGGGCCGGGCTGTGGGGGAAAAGCCGCTCACGCGGGGGCGGTTACTTGGCCGGGCGCAGCCCCAGCGGGCCCGCGATCTCCTCCGCCATCACCCGGCCCGCCTCGATCTCCAGGGTGTCGTCGCCCATGTCCTGGTCCGTGTCGAGACCGTCGAGTTCGGCCAGGGGCTGGTCGAGGCGGACGTGGGCGAGGACCGACTGGAGGGCGCGCAGGGTCGCGGAGGCGGTGGAGCCCCAGTTGGAGAAGTAGGAGAACTGCCACCACCACAGGGCCTCCGTGGTGCGGCCCGCCCGGTAGTGGGCCATGCCGTGGCGCAGGTCGGTGATGACGTCGGTGAGGTCGTCGGAGATACGGGCCGGGACCGGCGCCTTGCGGGGCTCGTAGGGGTCGAAGACCTCCGAGTAGACGTCGACGGGGTCGAGGAGGCGGGCCAGGTTCTCGCGGAGTTCGTCGACGTCCGGCTCGGGGCCCGGGTCGGGCTCGTAGCGCTCGTCGGGCACGATGTCCTCGTGCGCGCCGAGACGGCCGCCGGCCAGGAGGAGCTGGGAGACCTCCAGGAGCAGGAACGGCACGGCCGATTCCGGCTCGTCGCCCTTCGCGATCTCCGTGACGGCGACCAGGAAGCTCTCGACCTGGTCCGCGATCTGGACGGCGAAGTCGTCCGGGTTCTGGTCGGTCGCGTGCAGCGTGGCGTCAGACATCTAGGAGTCGTCTCCCCTCGAAGGCGCGACCGAGGGTCACCTCGTCCGCGTATTCCAGGTCGCCACCCACCGGGAGGCCGCTGGCCAGGCGGGTGACCTTCAGGCCCATGGGCTTGATCATGCGGGCGAGGTACGTGGCGGTCGCCTCGCCTTCCAGATTGGGGTCCGTGGCGAGGATGAGCTCCGTGACCGTGCCGTCGGCCAGGCGGGCCAGGAGTTCCCTGATCCGCAGGTCGTCCGGCCCCACCCCGTCGATCGGGCTGATCGCTCCGCCCAGGACGTGGTACCGGCCCCGGAACTCACGTGTGCGCTCGATCGCCACGACGTCCTTCGGCTCCTCGACGACGCAGATGACGGCGGGATCGCGGCGGGTGTCACGGCAGATGTTGCACAGCTCCTCCTGCGCGACGTTGCCGCAGGTCGCGCAGAAGCGGACCTTCGCCTTGACCTCCATGAGGGCCTGGGCGAGCCGCCGTACGTCCGTGGGCTCCGCCTGCAGGATGTGGAAGGCGATCCGCTGGGCGCTCTTCGGACCGACGCCGGGCAGCCGCCCCAGCTCGTCGATCAGGTCCTGGACCACGCCTTCGTACAACGGACTGCCTTTCCTGGGTCATCGGGGTCGTGCGCGCCGTACGGCCTTCCCGTACGTACCGTAGTTGTCAGCCGCCTGTCCGAGGAAGGCGGCGGGCGTCTCAGAACGGCAGACCGGGGATGCCGCCGCCGCCCAGACCCTGCGCGAGCGGGCCCAGCTTCTGCTGCTGCAGCGCCTGCGCGTTCTCGTTGGCCGCCTGTACCGCCGCCACGACCAGGTCGGCGAGGGTATCGGTGTCTTCCGGATCCACCGCCTTCGGGTCGATCTTCAGGTTGCGCAGCTCGCCGGCGCCGGTGACGGTCGCGGTCACGAGTCCGCCGCCCGCCTGGCCGTCGACCTCCGTCTGCGCCAGTTCCTCCTGCGCCTGCGCCAGGTCCTGTTGCATCTTCTGGGCCTGCTGGAGCAGCTGCTGCATATTGGGCTGGCCACCACCGGGGATCACGATCAGCTCCTTGCTCGGTACGGGTTTTCCCGTTCGGCACGAGCCTACGTGGTCGGGCCTGCCGTCGCCCCAGCACTCTTTCGAGTGAGTTTGCCTCGCGCCCTATAACTGATCAAGGAATACTTCCGGGCGGAAAAGCGGCGAAAGCTACATCTTCGCCACCCGTTGGGGGGTAGGAAGGGTCCGGCGCGTGTGCGTCGTGTGTGTCACTTGTCACGCAGCGTGGTCAGTAGGGAGTGCCGGGTGGGTCAGCCGGAGATGCAGCCCGAGGGGCCGCCTCAGGACGGACGGGGCGAGGGGGCGGCCCGGCTGCGGCCGGGCGATCTGACCGGGCGGGCCTTCCCGCTCGGGGACTGGGGGGAGCCGGCGGTCCGGCTCGAC
>NZ_MUKA01000674.1 GCF_002150735.1 Streptomyces africanus | reverse complement strand
CCGGTGAGGTGCTCGGGCTGGTCGGGCTCTCGGACGCCGGACACACGGATCTGGGGCGTGCCCTCGCCGGGGACCGGCCCCTTCTCGGGGGGCGGGCCGTGCTGCACGGGCGGCCCTATCGGCCCCGCTCGGTCGCGGAGGCCGTCGCCCGGGGCGTGGGCTTCGTGCCGGGGGACCGGCTGGGGGAGGGCTGTCTCGCCGAACTGACCGTGCGGGAGAACCTCCTGGCCAATCCCCGCGCGGGCGGCCGGCCGGCACCGCGCTGGATCGGTCCCCGCCGCGAACGTGCGCAGGCCGCCGCCCTGATCGACCGGTTCTCGGTGCGCCCCCGCGACAGCGAGGCCCCCATCGCCACGCTCTCCGGCGGGAACCAGCAGAAAGTCATGATCGGCCGCTGGCTGCGGACTCGGCTGCGGCTGCTGATCCTCGAGGAGCCGACCGCGAGCGTCGACATCGGCGCCAAGGCCGCGATCCACCGCCTGCTCGACGAGGCCCTGTCGGCGGGCCTCGCGGTGCTGCTCCTGTCCACCGACTTCGAGGAGGTCGCGAGCGTGTGCGGGCGCACCCTGGTCTTCGTCCGGGGGTCCGTGACGGCGGAGCTGAGCGGCGGCGCCCTCACCGTCGCCGGGCTCACCCGGGCGGCCTCGGCCCTGCCCCCGTCCAGCACCGCGACGGCCGCGACGAAGCCATGACCGAACCGCCCGCCCCCTCCCCGCCCCGCTCCCGGCGCC
>NZ_MUKA01000136.1 GCF_002150735.1 Streptomyces africanus | reverse complement strand
GAGAAGGACCGTCCGGACCCATGGGGTGGGTCCGGACGGTCCTTCTCGTTCCGTGGGGGGAGCGGGGAGGTCATCCCTCCTGAGCGGCGGAGGACTGGTCCAGGTCACGGTCACGGACCATGGTGAAGACGGCGATCGCCCCGGCGAGGGCCACGCAGGCCAGCACCACGTAGACGACGCTCCAGCCGTGCTGGAGACCCTGGACCGCCCGGTCCACCAGGTCCTGCCCGCCACCCGCGCGTACGGAAGCCAGCCGGCCCTGGACCACGTCGTCGGCCATCGTGCCGTCGCCCGCGGGCAGTTGCTGACGCGTGGAGGTGAGCAGCAGCCCGCCCACACACGCCACGCCGATCGTCTCGCCGGCGACCCGGAGGGTGTTGAACATGCCCGACGCCATACCGCTGCGCTCGGCCGGCACCACGCTGACCGCCGCGTTGTCCATGACGCCGAAGGCGAGACCGATACCGACACCGGCCAGCAGCAGCGCCGCGTACAGCCCCGTACGGGACGACACCGGGTCGGTGAACGTCATCAGCAACAGCGCGGCGGCCAGCACCGCCGGTCCGACGGCCAGCAGCATCCGGACGGACAGCAACCGCACCAGCGTGGGCGTGAACAGCGGCAGGACGAAGACCGGCAGCGTCAGCGGCAGCAGCATCGCTCCGGACATCGTCGATCCCGCGCCGCCCGCGCCCTGGAAGTAGGGCGGCAGGTAGACGAGCAGGGCCGCGAACGCGAAGACGATGCTCACCGGCTGCCAGATGATGGCGACGAACGTGGGACGCCGCAGCAGGCTCAGGTCGAACATCGGCTCGGCGACACGCAGTTCGACCACGACGAACAGGGCGAGGAACAGCGCCGCACCCGCGAAGGAGCCGAGCGTGACGATGCCGCCCCACCCCTGCGAGGGACCCTCGACGAAGCCGAGAGCGAGCAGCATGAGGGCCAGGGTGAAGGTCAGCACACCGGGCAGGTCGATGCGCCGCGCACCCGGGTTCTTCGACTCGGGCAGCGGCCGGGCCAGGACGAGCACGACCGCACCGAGCAGGACGTTGACCAGGAACACGGCGTGCCAGGACGCGACGCCCACCAGCAGACCGGACACGAACGGGCCCATCGCCAGGCCGAACCCGATCGAGGCGCCGAAGATGCCGAAGGCCCTGGCCCGGGCGGCCCCGCTGAACGTGTGGGCGAGCAGCGCGGAACCGCTGGTCAGCACCGCGGCCGCGCCCATGCCCTGGACGAAGCGCGCCAGGTCCACGAGCAGGATGGTGGGCGCGGTGCCCGCGACGAGCGAGGCCAGCGCGAAGACGGCCGTGCCGCTCAGGAACAGGCGGCGGCGCCCGAAGAGGTCGGCCGCGGAACCGGCCGCGAGCATGAAGGCGGTGAACGCCACGTTGTAGGCGTTCAGCACCCACTGGGTGGAGGCGGCCGAGGCGTGCAGCGCGCCGGACATCTCGGCGAGGGCGACGCCCGGCCCCGTGACGGAGATGGGCAGCATCACGGCGGCCAGAGCGATGGCCACCAGCACACGCGTGGGATTGGGGGCGGTCTCCGCAGGGACGGTCCTGGGTGGTGACAGCTCGGAATCAGCAAGTGACTGGGACATCGAAACCTATCAATCCTGGGGCAACTGGGTGGGGTGCGTGGTCAGAGCCGGGAGGCGGGCAGCGGGGCCGGACGGTCGTCCTCGGCGGTGAGGAGAGCGCCGAGCTCCGCGAACGAGGTCACCTGCGCGTCGATGAAGGACCCGAACGCCGACACGTCGTCGTCCGAGAAGACCGCGCCGCGCATCAGCACCGTGCGCAGACCCGCGATCTTGGCCGCGCGCAGGGCGAGCGGGGAGTCGTCCACCAGCAGCCACTGCCCCGGGTCCGCCTCGCCCTCGGCCGCGAGCAGCGCCGCGTAGGTGTCCGGATCGGCCTTGGAGGCGTGGTCGAGCGCCACGTAGTCCTCGGGCCGGAACAGCCCGTCGAGCAGCGAGCGGCGCGCGGTGGTGCGGTCCATCGTGGAGAAGACCCGCAACCGTACGTCCCGCGCACGCTGCTCGGCGCAGAACGCCTCCACGCCCTCGCCGAGGGTCAGCGGCGTGCCCCGGACGGCGGTCAGCGACCTGAGCGCGTCGATCTCGGCGCTGAGGTGCTGCTCGATGCCGAGCCCCGCGAACAGCACGCGCAGGCTCTCCCGCTGGGGAAAGGTGCTGATGGCCTTGAACTGCGTGACCGTCGCCTCGATCGGCAACTCCGTGTGGCGGTTGATGCCTTCGTGCAGGGCGAGCAGCAACAGGCTCGACGCGTTCAGGCTCAGCACTCCGTCGAAGTCCAGCAGCACGGTCTGCGGGGAAGCGGCGCGGTCCAAGGCGTAACTCCTGGTGTGTGAGGGGCGCGGCCGGAAGGGCCGGGACCGCGCGGGGAAGGGGAGGGGCGCCGGCGGTGCCGGACCGGCCGGGGGAGGGCGGTCCGGCACCGCCGGCGGCGCGTGGGCTCAGCCGCGCCAGACGGAGTGCGC
>NZ_MUKA01000673.1:195-761 GCF_002150735.1 Streptomyces africanus | reverse complement strand
CGACCGCGCGGACGGCCGCCGTGGCGGCGACGACGCTCAGTGCCAGCGCGTTCTCGGTGTCCGCGGGCGCGGTGTCGAGCACGGGCTTGATCCACGTGAGACTCGGCCGCGGGCTGAACAGCATCACCTCGATGGGACCGAGCCGTTCGCGCAGTGCGTCGAGCGCCGCGGCGAGTGCCCGCTCGTCGGTGATGTCCGCGGTCTCGACTGCTGTCGTCACGCCCTGGGAGGTCAGGTCAGCGGCCATCATGTCCAGGCGTTCGGCGCTGCGCGCCATCAGCCCGACCGGATGTCCCGCACGGCCGAATCGGCGGGCGGCCGCAGCGCCCAGCCCGGGCCCGGCACCGATCACGACGAACGCGCCGACCGTGCTCACACCTGCTCCAAGTCCGCGCTCCTGGTCAGCGCCTCGTTGGCATCGATCTCGTCGCGCAGGCGCTCCAGGCGGGCGCGTGCACCGGCGAGCGCGTCCGAGCCGAGCAGCAGCCGCAGGGGCGGTGTGTCGGCGTCCACGGCCGCGCCGATGGCTGCGGCAGCCCGTACCGGGTCGCCGGGCTGGCGGCCGG
>NZ_MUKA01000673.1:0-177 GCF_002150735.1 Streptomyces africanus | reverse complement strand
CCGAAGGAGGAGACGTTGACGATGCGCCCTGAGCGGCGTGCCCGCATGCCGGGCAGTACGGCCTTGAGGACCGTCACCACGCCGTGCACGTTGGTGTCGTACAGGGCACGGACCGCGGTGTCCTCGCCCTCTTCGATGGCGGCCAGGTAGCCGTATCCCGCGTTGTTGACCAGGACG
>NZ_MUKA01000135.1 GCF_002150735.1 Streptomyces africanus | reverse complement strand
AGCAGGACTGCCCGGCGGCGAAGGCGACCACGGCCGGGCTGGCGGCGCCTTCGAACGCCAGGGCGACCAGCGCGCCGAGCAGCGCGCCGGCCGGGGCGCCGAGCAGCAGGGCACGCCGGGCGGCCATCCGGTCGCCCAGCCCCAGCCAGGCGTACGCCCGGTGGGCGAGCCCCTGGTTCCACGTCCAGCCGCACAGCGCCCCGGCCAGCAGCGGGACCGTGCCCGCGGGGAGGCCGAAGTCGCCGGGGCCGGTGAACAGGGGTGCGCCGAGGACGTAGGCGAGGCCGGGCAGGGCGAAGACGACGCCGCGCAGCAGGCAGCCCAGCAGGCCGATCCGCCAGGGGTCCTGGACCGGGCCGTCGGGCTCGGGGCAGCGGCGCTCGACCCGTTCGTAGAGGGTCTCGGCGAGGGCGAAGGAGTTCTTCACGCCGTACCGCTCGCGTATCTGGTCGTCGGAGAGGCCGTCGGACTCCAGCAGGGCGGCTATCTCGTCCGGATGGACGGCCGCGGCTATGAAGTCCTCCAGGCGGACGGCGAGTTCGTCGACCGGATCGGGTTGGGCCCAGCTCGGGGTGCGCTGCCGGGGGAGGCCCGGGAGGGTGTCCGGGCGGGAGCCCGGCGGCAGCTGGACGCTTCCGCTCACCAGCCTGCTCCGTCCGTCGCGACGGCCGCGTACCAGGGGTCGCGCAGTTCCATGGTCCAGTCGGCCACGGTCTCCAGCGTCGGCTCGTACACCTCGTCCTCGCCCGCGAGTTCCTTGTAGATGGTGCGGAAGGCGTCCACCGAGCGGCGCAGCGTGAACCGGTCGATGACACGCTGCCGCGACAACTGCCCCAGTTCGGTGCGCCGTTGGTCGTCCTTGAGCAGGGTCAGCGCGGCGGCGGCCATCTTCTCCGGCTCGCGCGGCGGCACGACCAGCCCCGTGTCGCCGACGGCCTCGCGCACTCCCCCGACGTCCGTCGACACCGTCGTACGGCCGCACGACATGGCCTCGATGAGGGAGAACGGGAAGCCCTCGGAGATCGACGACAGCATGACCAGGTGCCCGGCCCCGTAGGCGCGCCAGACCTCGCTGATGCGGCCCTCGAAGGTCAGGCCGTCGGTGACGCCCAGTTCGGCGGCGAGCTTCTCCAGCCGGGTGCGGTAGGCCTCGCCGCCGGGCGGGACCGGGCCGAAGAGCCTGAGCCGGGCCGCCGGGATCTCGGCGCGCACCATCGCATAGGCCCGGATCAGGGTCTCCAGGTCCTTGATCGGGTCGATCCGGCCGCACCAGGACAGGGTCGGGATCTCGGGCTCGGGGCCGGCGTGCGGGAAGGCGGCCGGGTCGACGCCGTTGTAGACCGTGCGGATCTTGTCGGCGTCGGCGCCGCCGCGCTCCTCCCAGCGGCGGTTGTACTGATTGCACGGCGTGATCAGGTCGGCGGCACGGTAGCCGTAGGAGTTGAGCTCGCGGTAGAAGCCGAGCATGAAGGCCTTCACGGGCCAGCGCTGGGCGCCCTGGCGGTAGCCGAGATAGCGCTCGCGCAGGTAGATGCCGTGCTCGGTGAGCAGGAACGGCACGCCGTCCAGGTGGCGGGCGGCGAGCGCGGGCAGGGTCGCGAGGCCGCTGCTGACGGCGTGCGCGACGGAGTCCTCGGGGATGCGGACGCCGAGCGGGCGCAGGGCGTGTTCCAGCAGGTCGGTCGCGGTCAGCGCGTCGTGCACGGTGGGGCGGGCGGCGGCCGTCGGCAGATGCGGCATGGTCCATATCCACATCAGGGACCGCAGCGCAGACTCGGTGCGCAGGGCCGCCGACAGGCGTCCGTCGCGGGCGAGTCCGGCCAGCTCGGTCAGGGACTCGCCGAAGTCGGCGTGCGAGCCGGGGTCGAGGAAGGAGAGCAGGAAACGCTCGTAGGTCTCGCAGAAGCGGCGGCGGGCCCTGCCGTACGGGGGTCTGGTGCGGCCGGGGCGCGGGCCCCAGGTGGGGACGGAGGTGTGCGCGCAGACGTTGGGCGGCAGTTCCCAGGTGATGGGTTCGCGGCCGTTGCCGGTGAGCGAGACGAGGTGGAAGTCGACCTCGGGCATGCCCTTGACGAGCTGGTCGCACCAGGTGCTGACGCCGCCGTGGACGTGCGGGTAGGTGCCTTCGGTGAGCATGGTGACATGACGGCCTGTTCGCCTCATGCGGTGTTTCCCCCTGTGGTGCGGACCCCTAAAGGCTCTGGGGCAACTTCAGTGTCAAAGCCGACTGGAGTGCTGCCGGGGTCGTCCAGCCCGAGCGGGATCCCGCGTACGGGGTGCCGAAATCGGTCGTGCCCAGTACGAGTTGCTTCTTCGTGCCCTCCGGGGCGGTCACCGGGATCTGGGTGCCGGAGGGTGCGGTGACGGTGCTGCCGATCCGGTACGCCGTCACCTGCCCGTTCGCCAGGGCCGTCTGCCAGGCGGCGCGGCGCTGTACCTCCGTGCCGATGGCGCTGTGCCGGGGGTTCTCCAGCGGGGTGTTGTCGGCGAACAGCGCCCGGTAGTCGTCCAGCACCTTCTCCATGACCGGGTAGAGCAGCCGGTCCTCGGCGAGGTTGGACTGGTGCGCGTAGTGCGGCCGGGGGTCGCCCGCGAGGACGTGGCCGAGGGCGGTGCGGGCCTCCTGCGGGACGATGTGCGCGGCGTAGCCGGTGGCGGGGTCGAGGGGCTCGTCGAGGCAGGTCGAGGTGGGGTTGTCCGCGCAGACGCCGCTGCCGCCGTCGGCCCGCGAGGTGTAGACCCAGTTGTACTCGTCGGCCATCTCGGCCGCCGTGCCCACGTTGTAATACACGTTCATCGGGTGGCGCGGCACGGTCAGCGCGTTGCCGACCGCGCGCTGCCCGGGCTCGCGGGAGTTGTCCGAGGCGATCCACCGGACGCCGGTGTCGGCGAGGGCGCCGGCCAGGTTCGGGTTGTCGTCGGGCTGCTGGGGCAGCGTCCTCAGGCCCGAGTGCTCACCGGTGACCAGCTCGGCGCGGTCGACTGCGAGGCCCTTGTTCACCGCCCAGTCGTGGTTGTCGCGGATCTGCGCGGCGATCTCGGCGCGGCTCGTGTACGTCGTCGAGCCGTCGGCGTTCTTCGCGCAGCTCCACGGCACGGTGGCGGTGTCCTGGACGCAGCCCAGGAAGAGGTGCGTGTAGGTGTGATTGACCCAGCGGTACCGGTCCTTGTCGGCCAGCAGCCGGTCGGCCAGGGCGTCGGTGCCGCCGTGCTCGGTCTTCCACTCCTCGCCGGAGCCGGCGTTGTAGACCAGGTCCAGGGTGAAACCGTGCTCGCGCTGCCACTGGGCGGCGTAGGCGGCGTCGTCCGCGGTCATGCGGATCGGCGTGGTGCCCGCGCCGTCGCCGCCCGCGCAGTCGAAGTCGCCCGGGGTGCAGTTGCGCGCGGTGTCCCAGCGGCCGTCCGGCGCGAACACGTCGTCGACGTGCACGGCGAAGGAGTTGCGGGTCTGCCCGAGGTGCACGCCCTGGGTGAGCCACTCGACGATGCCCCGGGCCAGCAGCCGGAACTGCTGCTGGTTGCCGTTGTAGGCGAAGGTCACGACGAGTTCGCGGCGGCCGTCGTGGGCGTACTCGCCGACGAGGCTGCCACGGCCGGTGCCGCCGGGCACGGGGATGTCGACGTAAGCGGTGAAACCGGCGCGGGGCCGGGCCGCATAGCCGTAACTCTCCTGGACGGACGCCGAGTTGTCCTCGAACCGGAAGGCGCCGTCGAGGTAGCCGAACCAGCCCGCCTTCCCGGCCGTGGTGACGGACGCCTCGCGCCCGTCAAGAGTGCCTGCCCAGCCGCCCTCGCTGGTGTAGTCGAGGCCGACCTCCGGGTGCGCCCAGGTGTAGGCGTCGACCTGCGGGATGCCGTACGTCCGCTCGTACGTCTCCAGGGCGGTCTGTTCGGCGGAGCCCGCGCCGAACGGGGATTCGTTCGGCAGGACGACGCCCTGGTACTTGGCGCGGGGGCTGCCGTTGACCGTGTCACTGAGGAACGACTCGGTGATCTCCGGGCGGCCGGTGTCGGTCAGGTCGAGGGTCGTGTACGGGACGCCGGTGCTTTTCAGCTGGGCGGTGACGGCCCGGACCGCGCTGTCGCCGTTGTCCACCACCAGCACCTTCAGATCGATGCGGGGTTCCTCCGCGGCCGCCGCCCCGGGCGCCACCGCCCCCGCCGTGATCATGCCCGCCGCCGTCACCGCGGCGGCCGTGCTTCTCCATCCGCGCGCACGCTGCGCCATGGTTCCTCCCCCAGAGCGGTGAGCAGGACACTCACCGGATCTCGATGAGTGTGACTCAGTTCACCGACATGGAGGATCAAGAACTGGCCACTACGCCACCGACAGGTGAACGCCCGCAGGAATGAGCGAACACGACCACGCGCGTAGTCTCGTCGTCGAGTGTTCGCCGCACCGGGGAAGGCCCCGTGATACCCGAACCCTGAGGTCGCAATAGGGTCGGCTGTCGGGCCCGGTCGACCCACACCGTTCGACCACAGCAACTTCACATCGGAAGCGAGATTTCACCACCGTGACTGCTCTCACTCTCAGCACCGCCGCGGCGCCCGGTCTGCGGGCCGACGCCATCGTGATCGGTGTCGCCAAGAGTGCCAAGGGGCCGGTCGTCGCGCCGGGCGCCGAGGCCGTGGACAAGGCGTACGACGGCAAACTCGCCGGCGTTCTGGAGACTCTCGGCGCCGCCGGTGCCGAGGGCGAGGTGACGAAGCTGCCGGCTCCGTCCGGCTTCAAGGCCCCGCTCGTGCTGGCGGTGGGCCTGGGCCCGGTGCCCGAGAAGGACACCGGCTACGACACCGAGGCGCTGCGCAAGGCCGCCGGCGTCGCCGCCCGCGCCCTGACCGGCTCCAAGAAGGCCGCCTTCGCCCTGCCGCTGACGGACGCCGCCGACGCCGGCGCGATCGGGGAGGGCGCGCTGCTCGGCGCGTACTCCTTCGACGCCTACAAGGAGAACGGCAAGGACCCCAAGGCGAAGAACGGCAAGGCCCCGCTCGCCGAGGTAACCCTGCTCGGCGGCAAGCCCCGCGACAAGGCGTACAAGGCCGCGATCGAGCGTGCCGTCGCCGTGTCCGAGGAGCTCAACCGCGCCCGCGACCTGGTCAACACCCCGCCGAACGACCTGAACCCCGAGTCGTTCGCCGCGATCGCCCAGGCCGCGGCCAAGGAGCACGGCATCAAGGTGCAGGTGCTCGACGTGAAGGCCCTGGAGAAGGGCGGCTACGGCGGCATCCTCGGCGTCGGGGCCGGTTCGGCGGCGGGCCCGCGCCTGGTGAAGCTGTCGTACACGTCCTCCAAGGCGAAGAAGCACCTCGCCTTCGTCGGCAAGGGCATCACGTACGACTCGGGCGGCATCTCGCTGAAGCCGGCCGGTCACAACGAGACCATGAAGTGCGACATGAGCGGCGCGGCCGCGGTGTTCGCCGCGGTCGTGGCGGCCGCCCGGCTGGGGCTGGAGGTCAACGTCACCGGCTGGCTGGCCCTGGCCGAGAACATGCCCTCCGGGTCCGCGACCCGTCCGGGTGACGTGCTGCGGATGTACAGCGGCAAGACCGTGGAGGTGCTCAACACCGACGCGGAGGGCCGGCTGGTGCTGGCCGACGCCCTGTGGGCGGCGTCCCAGGAGAAGCCGGACGCGATCGTGGACGTCGCGACGCTGACCGGGGCGATGGTGCTGGCGCTGGGGAACCGGACGTTCGGGATCATGGGCAACGACGATGCCTTCCGTACGGCGCTGCACGAGGCGGCGGAGGAGGTCGGGGAGCCGGCGTGGCCGATGCCGATGCCGGAGCACCTGCGCAAGGGGATGGACTCGCCCACGGCCGACATCGCGAACATGGGCGAGCGGATGGGCGGCGGGCTGGTCGCCGGGCTGTTCCTGCGCGAGTTCGTGGGCGAGGGGATCACCTGGGCGCACCTCGACATCGCCGGGCCGGCCTTCAACGAGGGCGGGCCGTTCGGTTACACGCCGAAGGGCGGGACGGGGTCGGCTGTGCGGACGCTGGTGCGGCTTGCCGAGCTGACGGCTGCGGGTGATCTGGGCTGATCGTCGCCCAGTAGCTCGGTCTCGCCCGTTGTGTGGCGAGTGCGGGGGCGTGGGGGCTGGTCGCGCAGTTCCCCGCGCCCCTTGGGGCATGACCCCGCCGTCCGTCACACGTCAGCGTCGGGGCTGGTCGCGCCCGCGCGGCGGAGCCGCAGATCAGACACAGCCCCGCGCCCCTTCGGGGCACGTCTCATCTGAACGTGGGCTGTCTCACACAGCAGCCCGGCGTCTCCTTCTGTGCTGACAAGTGCGAAGATGGGGCTCGGCAGGACAGGGCCCCACCGAAGGGCCGAAGAACGAGCGGCCGGACACCAGCCGCCTGCCGGTCAGTGAAGACCGGCGTACGGCGCACATGCATGGAGGACGTGACGTGGCGAACGACGCCAGCACCGTTTTCGACCTAGTGATCCTCGGCGGTGGCAGCGGTGGTTACGCCGCGGCCCTGCGCGGGGCGCAGCTGGGCCTGGACGTCGCCCTGATCGAGAAGGACAAGGTCGGCGGCACCTGCCTGCACCGAGGATGCATCCCCACCAAGGCCCTGCTGCACGCGGGTGAGATCGCCGACCAGGCCCGCGAGAGCGAGCAGTTCGGTGTGAAGGCGACCCTCGAGGGCATCGACATCGCCGGCGTCCACAAGTACAAGGACGGCGTGGTCGCCGGTCTGTACAAGGGGCTCCAGGGGCTCGTCGCCTCCCGCAAGGTGACCTACATCGAGGGTGAGGGACGCCTGTCCTCCCCGACCTCCGTCGACGTGAACGGCCGGCGCGTCGAGGGCCGCCACGTGCTCCTCGCGACCGGCTCGGTGCCGAAGTCGCTGCCCGGCCTGGAGATCGACGGCGACCGGATCATCTCCTCGGACCACGCCCTCGTCCTGGACCGCGTGCCCAAGTCCGCGATTATCCTGGGCGGCGGTGTCATCGGCGTCGAGTTCGCCTCCGCGTGGAAGTCCTTCGGCACCGACGTCACCATCGTCGAGGGCCTGAAGCACCTCGTCCCGGTCGAGGACGAGAACTCCTCCAAGCTGCTGGAGCGCGCCTTCCGCAAGCGCGGCATCAAGTTCAACCTGGGCACCTTCTTCGAGAAGGCCGAGTACACCCAGGACGGTGTCAAGGTCACCCTCGCCGACGGCAAGCAGTTCGAGGCCGAGGTCCTGCTCGTCGCCATCGGCCGCGGCCCGGTCTCCCAGGGCCTGGGCTACGAGGAGCAGGGCGTCGCCATGGACCGCGGCTACGTCCTGGTCGACGAGTACATGCGCACCAACGTCCCGACCATCTCCGCCGTCGGTGACCTCGTCCCGACCCTCCAGCTCGCCCACGTCGGCTTCGCCGAGGGCATCCTGGTGGCGGAGCGTCTGGCCGGTCTCAAGACCGTTCCGATCGACTACGACGGTGTCCCGCGGGTGACGTACTGCCACCCGGAGGTCGCCTCCGTCGGTATCACCGAGGCGAAGGCCAAGGAGATCTACGGCGCGGACAAGGTCGTCGCTCTGAAGTACAACCTCGCGGGCAACGGCAGGAGCAAGATCCTGAACACCGCGGGCGAGATCAAGCTCGTCCAGGTCAAGGACGGTGCCGTCGTCGGCGTCCACATGGTCGGCGACCGCATGGGCGAGCAGGTCGGCGAAGCCCAGCTGATCTACAACTGGGAGGCGCTGCCCGCCGAGGTCGCGCAGCTCATCCACGCCCACCCGACGCAGAACGAGGCGCTCGGCGAGGCCCACCTGGCCCTGGCCGGCAAGCCCCTCCACGCGCACGACTGACCCCTCGGTCGACGAACGCGACGACACAGACTTCCGCACTTTCCGTAAGGAGCAACCGAAACCATGGCGGTTTCCGTAACCCTTCCGGCGCTCGGCGAGAGCGTCACCGAGGGCACTGTCACCCGCTGGCTGAAGGCCGAGGGTGAGCGCGTCGAGGCCGACGAGCCGCTGCTCGAGGTCTCCACCGACAAGGTCGACACCGAGATCCCCTCCCCCGCCGCCGGTGTCCTGGCGTCCATCAAGGTCGCCGAGGACGAGACGGTCGAGGTCGGCGCCGAGCTGGCCGTGATCGACGACGGCACGGGCGCGCCCGCCGCCGCCCCGGCCCCGCAGGCCGAGCAGGTCGCCGAGC
>NZ_MUKA01000672.1:843-1068 GCF_002150735.1 Streptomyces africanus | reverse complement strand
GTGGAGTGGGTGGTGGGGGTGGTGCGGGCTGTGCCGATCGAGGAGGCGCGACGAAGGTTTCCGGAGCCGGGGGCCCCGGTTCCGGGGGGTGTCCTGTCACCGGGGACGCGCCGGGCTCGGGCGGTACGGCCGCGGGCGGGCTCACCTGCGCCACGCCGCACGGCACGGCCTGCGTCGCGTACGGCAGCCGCAGCACGCCGTCCGGCGTCCACAGGCCGGCGCCCG
>NZ_MUKA01000672.1:544-812 GCF_002150735.1 Streptomyces africanus | reverse complement strand
TCCGGGAAGCGCACCGGCAGGGTGCTGCCCAGGACACCCCAGCCCAGCCGGTTCTGCCCGGGCGAGGGAGCGTCCGAGCGGATCAGCAGCAGCCCGCTGTCGTGGTCGGCGAGCAGCAGCCGGTCGTCGCTGTCGGCGGCGATCTGGAGCAGCGGCGACATCTCCCCGCCGCGCTCCAGGTCCACCACGACGGCCTTGGTGCGCCCGCCGGTCTCCCGGTCCAGGGCCAGCAGCCGTCCCGTACGGTCCAGCCAGACCCCGCCCGAGC
>NZ_MUKA01000672.1:0-506 GCF_002150735.1 Streptomyces africanus | reverse complement strand
CCGGCCACCAGACGGTGGATGAGGACCCGCCCGTCGCCCATCGGCTGCACCTCGGTGCCGGGCTCCTCCGGCTGGTTGCGGGGCAGGGGTACCGCGTACGGCTCGGGGCCGTCCAGGGTCCAGCGCTCGGGGAACCAGGAGTCGCCGGCCGACGCGAGGCGCGCGGCGTAGGCGCCGTCCGCGGTGAGTGTGCATCCTGCCGGCGCGGCCTCGTCGTCCTCGTGTCCCGCCGAAGGCTCGATCGCACACGCTGTCATCGTTCGGTCACCTCCAGTGACGAACGTAGTTTTCGTACGCGGAGCCGGGGAATGCGCCGGCTCCCGACTTCACACATAAGGGTGTTCCAGGAACGATTCGCCTGAGGGAAAGGGGACGGTTGTGCTCCGCGGGACGGGGGCGGGCGGGCTGGGGCGGCGGCGGTTCAACGCCACAGATCAGGCGGGTAGCCTTGCACCCGTGCCCCGTCTGTCTGAAGTCATCGCCGAGCTGGAGAGCCTGTGGCCCGC
>NZ_MUKA01000134.1 GCF_002150735.1 Streptomyces africanus | reverse complement strand
GCGGCGGGTGGAACCCGTGCGCACGGGGCCGCTCAACGCCGACGCCGGCCGGTCTCCCTGGCGACGGCCGACACGCGCGTCGAGGCGGAAGACCAGGCGGTCAGCGCCCCGCCGGGGGCCGCGCGGCACCGGGCCTGCGCTCCCGGGAGGGATCCGGCGGAGCGACCCGGCGGCGCTCCTTGGAGCGGTTCAGCGGCGGCGCCCCTCGGGAGGGCCTGCCGCGGCGGGTGGAACCCGTGCGTGCGGGGCCGCTCAACGCCGACGCCGGCCGGTCTGACGACGGCCGACACGCGCGTCGAGGCGGGAGACCCGCCGGGCCTCCGGACGGGGAGGACTCGGCGAGCGCTCCGGGGAGCGGTCGGTGGCGGTGCCGGGAGGCAGCCTTGTGCGCGAGAGCCGCGCACGGTCGGCGCCGGCGGGTCTGCCTGGCGACGGGCGGCAACCGCGTCGAGGCGGGAGACCTGGCGGTCGGCGTCCCGCCGGGGCCGCGCCGGGCCTCCGGACGGGGAGGACTCGGCGAGCGCTCCCGGGAGCGGTCGGTGGCGGTGCCGGGAGGCGCGCGAGAGCCGCGCACGGTTGGCGTTGGCCGGTCTGCCTGGCGACGGGTGACGCCCGCGTTGGGCCGGACTGGCGGTCGGCGCCCTCCCGGCCGTACCGGGCCGGGAGGGACCCGGTGCGCTCCGCGGAGCGGTCAGCGGCGGCGTCCCCGGGAGGGCCTGCCGCGGCGGGCGCGTGGGGCGGAGCCCGGGCGCGTGGGGGCGTTCTCGGAGGGTGGCGGGGTGAGGACGACGGGGACGCCCGAGGGGGCCTGGGCGCCGGTGATGCGGCTCAGTTCGGCCGCGCCAGAGCGGACCCGGGTGACGCGCGGGGTGATCCCGGCGTCGGCCATCAGGCGGGCCGTCTCGCGGCGCTGGTGGGGCAGGACCAGCGTGACGACGGTGCCCGACTCGCCGGCCCGGGCGGTCCGGCCGCCGCGGTGCAGATAGTCCTTGTGGTCGGCGGGCGGGTCCACGTTGACGACCAGGTCGAGGTTGTCGACGTGGATGCCGCGGGCGGCGACGTTGGTGGCCACCAGGACCGTGACCTCGCCGTCCTTGAACCGGGCCAGGGTGCGGGTGCGCTGCGACTGGGACTTCCCGCCGTGCAGGGCGGAGGCGCGCACGCCGACGGCCAGCAGCTTCTTGGCCAGCCGGTCGGCGGCGTGCTTGGTGTCCAGGAACATGATCACGCGGCCGTCGCGGGCGGCGATCTCCGTCGTGGTGGCGTGCTTGTCGTCGTCCTCCACGTGCAGCAGGTGGTGCTCCATCGTGGTGACCGCGCCGGCGGACGGATCGACCGAGTGCACCACGGGGTCGTGGAGGTAGGTGCGGACCAGACGGTCGACGTTGCGGTCCAGCGTGGCCGAGAACAGCAGCCGCTGGCCCCCGGGCTGCACCTGGTCGAGCAGGGCGGTCACCTGCGGCATGAAGCCCATGTCGGTCATCTGGTCGGCCTCGTCCAGGACCGTGACGGTGACCCGGTCCAGGCGGCAGTCACCACGGTCTATGAGGTCCTTGAGCCGGCCGGGCGTCGCGACGACGACCTCGGCCCCGCCGCGCAGCGCGCTCGCCTGGCGGCCGATCGACATACCGCCGACGACCGTGGCGAGTCGCAGCCGCAGCGCCTGGGCGTAGGGGGTGAGCGCGTCGGTGACCTGCTGGGCCAGTTCCCTGGTGGGGGTGAGGACGAGGGCCAGCGGCTGACGGGGCTCGGCCCGCTGCCCGTCGATGCGGGCCAGCACGGCGAGGCCGAAGGCGAGCGTCTTGCCCGACCCGGTGCGCCCGCGGCCCAGCACGTCCCGCCCGGCCAGGGAGTTGGGCAGCGTCGCCGCCTGGATCGGGAACGGCACGGTCATGCCCTCGGCGCGCAGCGCGGCGAGCAGCCGCTCGGGCAGGGCGAGTCCGGCGAAGTCGTCGACGGCGGGCAGCGCCGGCGTGAGGGTGGCCGGGGGCGCGAACTCCCCGCCGGGCGCGGTACGGCGCCGGGGGCCGCCGCGGCCCGCACCGGCCGTACGGGCGGAGACGCTTCGGCCCGCCGCCTTACGGGAGTGGGGCGAGCCGTTGTTCTTGCGAGCGGTGCGATCCAAGGGGATCCTTCCTCGATGCGGCACACGTATCGGGGAATTCCCGGCAGCCGGGAGGGGCCGCACCAGGATTCGCAACACTGAGCCGGGTGTTGGATGAGAACGAGGCTGGGGCCCGCACCTCACGGTGCGGGCCCCGGTCACGTCGGACGCGTCAGCGTCAGGCAGGGACGATGTTCTCGGCCTGCGGGCCCTTCTGGCCCTGCGTGACGTCGAAGGTAACCTTCTGGCCTTCCTGAAGCTCGCGGAAGCCGGAGGTGGCGATGTTCGAGTAGTGGGCGAACACGTCAGGACCGCCACCCTCCTGCTCGATGAAGCCGAAGCCCTTTTCCGCGTTGAACCACTTCACAGTGCCAGATGCCATGCTGAAATCTCCCTTTGGGGGACAAACCCGAGACCCGCACTTTACGGACTCGGAGTTGCTGAAATGATCACCCTCGGAGAGATCCGAAAATCCTCGAAAACTAAAAAGAGTGCTCGTCGACAAAGGTCGATAGAGCACTCGAAGTCTCTGGGAACCAAAACTGCAACAACAACGACGGTAGCACAGGCCGCGCCGGATGGCCCGGAAATCTCGTACCCGAGGTGTACGGGCGGCCCGTTCGTACTGCGTTCCGAGTAGCCCGGATTGTCGGCAGCCGCACGACGACGGGACGGCCCGCCGGCCGAGAGCCTTGGCAGACGATCGACACCCAGATGTGGAGACCCGCTGCCGTGGCTACTTTCCTGTATCGAGTGGGCCGACTGGCCTTCCGGCGACGTTGGTACGTCGCCCTGGTCTGGGCGGCCGTCCTGGCCGCCGTCGGGCTCGGTGCCCTCCGGGCGCCGGGGGCCGCCGACGAGGGCTTCACGATGCCCGGCATCGAGTCCCAGAAGGCGTTCGACCTGATGGAGCAGCGCTTCCCCGGGGCCACGGCCGACGGGGCGAGTGCCCGGGTCGTCTTCATCGCGCCCGGCGGCGAGAAGGTGACCGCCGCCGAGAACAAGCAGGCCATCGAGAAGGCCGTCACCGGCCTCGGCGACGGCACGCAGGTCGCGAGCGCCGTCGACCCGTTCCGGGCGAAGACGATCAGCAAGGACGGCTCGACCGCCTTCGCGACCGTCACCTACAAGGTCGGGGCGGATGACCTCACCGACGCCGGCCGCACCCACCTGGAACACGCCATCGACCAGGCCCGGGACTCCGGGCTCACCGTCGAGGCGGGCGGCAGCGCGCTGGCCGGCAACGCCGGGCCGGGCGGCACGGCCGAGGTGATCGGCGTCTCCATCGCCGCCGTCGTGCTGCTCGTCACCTTCGGCTCCCTGGCCGCCGCCGGGCTGCCCCTGCTGACGGCCCTCATCGGCGTCGGCGTCAGCATGGCCTCGATCCTCGCCCTGTCCCAGGCCCTCGGCCTGTCCACCACCACCGGCACCCTGGCGATGATGCTGGGCCTCGCCGTCGGCATCGACTACGCCCTGTTCGTCGTCTCCCGCTACCGGGAGGAACGCGCCAAGGGCCGTGCGCCCAAGGAGGCCGCCGGACTCGCCGCCGGCACGGCCGGGTCCGCGGTCGTGTTCGCCGGGCTCACCGTCGTCATCGCGCTGGCCGGGCTCGCCGTGGTCGGCATCCCGATGCTCACCAAGATGGGCCTGGCCGCCGCCGGCGCGGTCGTCGTCGCCGTACTGATCGCGCTGACGCTCGTCCCGGCCTTCCTCGGCTTCTGGCCGAACGCCGTGCTCACCCGGCGGGCCCGCAAGAGCGGCCGGATCGAGGAGAGCGACGGCGACAACGGCGGCAGCCGCTGGGCCCGGTTCGTGCTGCGCCGCCCCCTGCCCGTGCTGCTCCTGGGCGTCGTCGGTCTCGGCGCCCTCGCTCTGCCCGCGGCCGGCCTCCAGCTGGGCATGCCCGGGGACGAGGCCAAGCCGACGTCCACGACCGAGCGCCGCGCCTACGACGCGCTCGCGGAGGGCTTCGGGCCGGGCTTCAACGGGCCGCTGACCGTCGTCGTGGACGGCAGGGGCGCCGGCGACACCAAGGGCGCCGCGGGCGAGATCGCCCGGGAGATCGGCGCCACGAAGGGCGTCGTGTCCGTCTCCCCGGCCCGCTTCAACGGCGCCGGTGACACCGCCGTCTTCTCCGTCGTGCCGTCCACCGCGCCGACCGACGAGAAGACCAAGGGCCTGGTGACGGCCATCCGCGACGAGCGGCCCGGCATCGAGTCCGCCACCGGTGCGAGCTACGAGGTCACCGGCACCACCGCGATGAACATCGACATAGCGGAGAAGGTGCAGGCCGCGCTGGTCCCGTATCTGACCGTGGTCGTCGGCCTGGCGATCGTGCTGCTGCTGGTGGTCTTCCGGTCCCTGCTCGTCCCGCTCAAGGCGGCCCTCGGCTTCCTGCTGTCGGTGCTGGCCTCCCTCGGCGCGGTCGTCGTGGTGTTCCAGCAGGGCCACGGCGCGCAGCTCTTCGGGGTGGAGCAGACCGGCCCGATCATGAGCCTGATGCCGATCTTCCTGGTGGGTATCGTCTTCGGCCTCGCGATGGACTACGAGGTGTTCCTCGTCTCACGGATGCGGGAGGCGTACGTCCACGGCGAGTCGCCCGCGCAGGCGGTCACGTCCGGCTTCCGGCACAGTGCCCGGGTGGTCGTGGCGGCGGCCCTGATCATGATCGCGGTCTTCGCCGGGTTCATCGGCGAGAGCGACTCCATGATCAAGATGATCGGGTTCGGGCTCGCCTCCGCCGTCCTGTTCGATGCCTTCGTCGTCCGGATGGCGATCGTGCCGGCCGTCCTCGCCCTGCTCGGCGACAAGGCCTGGTGGCTGCCGAAGTGGCTGGACCGGGCGCTGCCCCGCGTCGACGTGGAGGGCGAGGCCCTCAGCCGGCCGGAGCGGGAACCGGCGCCGGACCCGGCACCGGACCTGGAGCCGGCGCGCACCTGACACGCCCCGCACCAGGGCCGCCCGTGGCGAAGGACACGGGCGGCCGCTCGGGCGTTCCCGCCCGACGTCGACCACCATGGTCCCCAGCCCACCACCCCCCGGAGAGCCCGATGAGCATCACCCTGGAGCGGCGCTACGCGGATCGCCTGGAGGAGTTCTCGGCGCGCCACACGTTCCTCGTCGATCTGGCGACGGTCCTGGCGCTGATGGGCTGCGCGGCCCTCGGCGGCTCGCTCACCCTGCCCGGCGCCCAGCCGCCGGACCAGGACCCGGCCGCCACCGTCCTCATGGGCGTCGCCTGCCTCGTGCTGCTCAAGCACCGCACCCACCCGCGCACCGCCGTCGTCGTCGCCGGGGGCTGCACGGTGGCCGCGGTCGCGCTCGGCTATCTGGTCACGCCGCTGCTGCTGGCCCCGGTCATGGCGGCGCTGTACTGGCTGGCCACCCTCACCGACCGCAGGACCACCCGCGTCTACGGCATCAGCACCATGCTGGCGGTGATCCTCGCGGCCGTGTTCTCCCACTCCATGGACCACCTCTCGCTGCTGCTGAGGACGATCGGCCCGTTCTTCTGGCTGATGCTGCCCCTCGCCGCCGGCAACATGACGCGGCTGCGGCGCGCCTACCTCCACGCCGTGCAGGCCCGGGCCGAACACGCCGAGCGCACCCGGGAGGAGGAGGCCCGGCTGCGCGTCACCGAGGAACGGATGCGCATCGCCCGCGAGCTCCACGACGTCGTCGCCCACCACATGGCACTGGCCAACGCCCAGGCCGGCACGGCCGCGCACCTCGCCCTCACGCACCCCGAGCAGACCCGGAAGATCCTCACCGACCTGACCGGCACCACGTCCTCCGCGCTCCGGGAACTGAAGGCGGCCCTGGGCCTGCTGCGGCAGAACGACCACGAGGAGGACACCGGCCCCGGCTCCACGGCGCTCGAACCGGCCCCCGGCCTGGCCCGTCTGCCCGAGCTGGTCGCGGCGTGCGAGTCGGCGGGCCTGGCGGTCACCGTCACCACGGAGGGGGAACCGCAGCCGCTCTCGCCCGGCGTCGACCTGACCGCGTTCCGGATCGTGCAGGAGGCGCTCACCAACGTCACCAAGCACGCCGGAGCCGAGGCCGCCCACGTGCGCCTCGCCTACACCGGCTCGCGCCTGCTGATCACGGTCACGGACGACGGCACCGGCAAACCGGCGGCCGAGGCCCCTCCCGGCAGCCGCGGCTTCGGCGTCATCGGCATGCGCGAACGCGCCCACTCCATCGGCGGGGAACTGTGCGCCGGCCCCCGCCCCCAGGGCGGCTTCGAGGTCACCACGGCCCTGCCGCTGCAACCCACCACCCTCCCCGCCGAAGGAACCACGCCATGACCATCAGGGTGCTGCTCGCCGACGACCAGGCCCTGCTGCGGGCCACCTTCCGGATCCTCATCGACTCCTGCGCGGACATGGAGGTGGTCGCCGAGGCCTCCGACGGCGCGGAGGCGGTGGAGCTGACCCGCGCCCACCACCCCGACATCGTCCTGATGGACATCCGCATGCCCGGCACCGACGGCCTCACCGCCACCGCCACGCTCTGCGCCGACCCGGACCTGTCCGCCACCCGCGTCCTGATCCTGACCACCTTCGAGACCGAGGACTACGTCGCCCAGGCGCTGCGGGCGGGTGCCAGCGGCTTTCTCGGCAAGGACGTCACCGCCGACACCCTGCTGGCCGGCCTGCGCACGGTGGCCTCCGGCGAGGCGCTCCTGTCCCCGGGCGCCACCCGCTCCCTGATCACCCGCTTCCTCATGGCCCCGGCCCCCGACACCCACCTGGCGCCGCCGGAGCGCCTCGCCGACCTCACGGTCCGCGAACGCGAGGTGATGGCCCTGGCCGCGGAGGGCAGGTCCAACACCGAGATCGCCGAGGACCTCACGCTCAGCCCGCTGACCGTCCGCACCCACATCCACCGGGCCATGACCAAGCTGAACGCCCGCGACCGTGCGCAACTGGTCGTCATCGCCTACCAGACGGGCCTCGTACGGGCGGTGCCGCCGACGGTGTGAGGGCTGCTAGGGGCGCCCGTACACCGCCACCATGATGTTCTCCGCGACCTTGTTCATGTCCTGTCCCTTGGCGTCCGTGGAGTTGACGCTGTAGACGAGGGTGCGCGAGCCGCCGCGGGTGGAGGCGATGGCGGCGTTGTAGCCCCAGCGTCCGCCCGTCTTGCCCCACACCTCGCGCCCGCCCAGCACCTTCATCGACAGGCCGACGGAGTACGCGGCCGGCTTCCCGGTCTTGGAGTCGGTCACCTGGGGCAGCGTGAACATCTCCTCCAGGAGCGGTCCGCGCACGATCCGGCCCTGGAACAGGGCGTCGGTGAACCGTTCGAGATCCGCCGTGGTCGAGATGAGGTCCCCGGCCGCCCAGGCGTCCGTGGACCCCCACACGGACACGTCGCGCAGCCCGGTCGTGCCGTCGTCCAGCCGCATGGTCTGGTAGCCGTGGTTGTGCCGGCCGGTGATGTGCGGGTTCTCGCCCGGCAGGTAGGTGTCGTGCAGCCCGAGCGGGCGCAGGATCCGCCGGGTGACCTGGTGCTCGTACGTGTCACCGGTGACGCGCTCGATCAGCAGGCCGGTGATCGTGTACCCGATGTTGAGGTAGTGCTGCCGCTCGCCCGGGTCGAACTCGGGCTTCTTGGAGGTCGCCGAGCGGACCATGTCCCGGGGGTCGTGGACCCGGAAGCGGTCGGCGTACGCCTCCTCGAGCGTGCCGGGGACGTCGGGGGCCGGGATGCCGTGCGTGTGGTTCAGGAGCTGCCGGACGGTGACGCCCCCGTACGACGCCGGGATCAGCTCCGGCAGGTAGGAGCGGGCGCTGCGGTCCAGGTCCAGTCGGCCCTCGGCGGCCAGTTGCAGGGCGACGGCGGCGGTGAAGACCTTGGTCACGGAACCGGCGCGGAAGCGGGCGCCCGGATCGGCCGGCCGGCCGCTGCGCAGGTCGTGCACGCCCGAACTGCCCCGCCAGACGCCCTCGACGCCTCCGACGCGCACGAGCGCGGCGGTCGCGTCGGCGCTGGGGAGGCCGGCGAGGGCGGCGGAGAGGGCGGGGTCCTCGTGCTGGGCGGCCAGG
>NZ_MUKA01000671.1 GCF_002150735.1 Streptomyces africanus | reverse complement strand
CGGGTGGCGGTAGCCGGCACGCGCGAAGTGGGCGTAACCCTCCAGGGCGTCGGTGAGGAGGGGATGGCGCAGAAGGCGGTCGTAGAGCAAGGCGCCTTCCTGCAGCTGGTCCCAGCAGAAGTCGAGCAGGTCACGGGCGAGGGCGGCCTCACGGCTGCCTGCGGCACCGTCACGCAGGACCAGGCAGGCGGCCAGCGCCGTCTCGGTCAGCGCCTTGTAGGCATCCGGGTCCCCCGTGATCCCGCCGTCACCCAGTGTGCCCCGGCGGCGGTTGGCGTGCAGCCACGTCAGGGCCCGGGAGGCCATGTCCTGCGCGATGCCGGCCACTGTGGTCATTTCCGGGTCCACGCCCGCTCCCCCTCCAGCATCCGATCGGCGATCGCCACGTCCAGCAGGCACCGTTCACCGCCCCCGCGCAGCGCGATCTCAGCGCCGAGCAAGCCCGCGTCCACCGGGGGCGTGATGCCTTCGGCGGCCAGCCAGGCCAGCCAGCGGTTCAAACGCGCCGCCGTGGCGAAGTCACCCCTGAGCAGCGCGCGGG
>NZ_MUKA01000133.1 GCF_002150735.1 Streptomyces africanus | reverse complement strand
CCTCAGCAGCCCCCCGGCCCGTACGCCCAGCCCTACCCCCAGCAACAGCAGCCGCAGGGCCGGCAGAATCCGCCGGCGCAGCCTCCGCAACGCTGACAGACGCCACCGAACCTCTCATCCCGCCCCCGGCCGGGGTGAGAGCAAAGTTCCCTCGCGGTCACCCGCTGGCACAGTCACGAAACGCGTCCTCCCTACCTTCGGGACTCAGCACTCATGGAACGACCGAGTCCCGGAGCAAGTGGAGGCGTCATGACAGGCCCTGGCACGGCACCCGCACCCCCGAGCAGGGGCGGACGCTGGATCCAGCACTGGGATCCGGAAAACGAGACCTTCTGGAAGGAGACGGGCGAGAAGATCGCCCGCCGGAACCTCTTCTTCTCCGTGCTCTCCGAGCACATCGGGTTCTCGATCTGGACCCTGTGGTCCGTTCTGGTCCTCTTCATGGGCCCGGAGTACGGGCTGACCCCCGCCGACAAGTTCATGCTGACCTCGATGGTCACGCTCGTCGGCGCCGTCGTCCGCGTCCCGTACACCTTCGCCGTCGCGATCTTCGGCGGCCGGAACTGGACGATCATCTCCGCCGGCCTCCTCCTCGTCCCGAGCGTCGCCGCCTTCATGGTGATGGAGCCGGGCACGTCCTTCTCCACCTTCCTCCTCGTCGGCCTGCTCGCGGGCATCGGCGGCGGCAACTTCGCCTCCTCCATGACCAACATCAACGCCTTCTTCCCGCTGCGGAAGAAGGGCTGGGCCCTCGGCCTGAACGCGGGCGGCGGCAACATCGGCGTACCGGTGATCCAGCTGGCCGCCCTGGCGATCATCGGCGCCGGCGGCGGGCCGCGCGTGCTGCTCGGGATCTACATCCCGCTGATCCTCGTCGCCGCCGTCATGGCCGCGCTCTTCATGGACAACCTCGAGAACGTGAAGAACGACACCGGTGCCGCCAAGGACGCCGCGCGGGACGCCCACACGTGGATCATGTCCTTCCTCTACATCGGCACGTTCGGCTCGTTCATCGGCTACAGCTTCGCCTTCGGGCAGGTCCTGCAGAACCAGTTCGGACGCACCCCGCTGGAGGCGGCGTACGTCACCTTCATCGGTCCGCTCCTCGGCTCGCTGATCCGGCCCCTGGGCGGCTGGATGGCCGACAAGTACGGCGGCGCGAAGATCAGCCTGTGGAACTACGTCGGCATGGGCGTCGCCACGGCGGTCCTGATCGGTGCCTCGATGCAGAAGTCGCTGGCGCTGTTCACCACGGCGTTCGTGGTGCTCTTCGTGCTCAGCGGGCTCGGCAACGGCTCGACGTTCAAGATGATCCCGGGCATCTTCCAGAACAAGGCCCTCGCCAAGGGACTTCAGGGCGAGGCGGCCGCGGCCTACGGACGCCGGCTCTCCGGCGCCTCCATGGGACTCATCGGCGCGGTGGGCGCGCTCGGCGGCGTCGGCATCAACCTCGCCTTCCGCCAGTCCTTCCTCTCCTACGGCTCCGGCACCGGGGCGTTCGTCGCCTTCCTCGCCTTCTACGCGGTCTGCTTCGCGGTCACCTGGTCCGTATACCTTCGCCGTACGACCCCCCGAGTACCCGCCACGGCGGCGACCTCGGAGGCAGAGCCGCAGCTCACCTACGCCAAGGTGTGACGTAACACCGTCGACATCATGCCGATCCGAGCCTGTCACGAGCCGTTGACAGGCTCGCTCGGCATGTAGGAACGCCGTACCCACTAAGTACGACGACTCGAGTGCGGGACGAGAGCCATGTACGAGGAAGAACAGCGACCGGACCACGGGCCCCTGGCGGGTTTCACCGTGGGTGTGACGGCCGCGCGCCGGGCCGATGAGCTGGGGACGCTGCTCCAGCGGCGCGGTGCCGCCGTCATGCACGCCCCTGCCCTGCGGATCGTGCAGCTCGCCGACGACAGTGAACTGCTGGGCGCGACGAAGGAGCTCATCCGCCAGGTGCCGGACATCGTGGTCGCCACGACCGCGATCGGTTTCCGGGGCTGGGTCGAGGCCGCCGACGGCTGGGGGCTCGGCGACGATCTGCTGTCACGGCTCGGCGGCGTACGGATCCTCGCGCGCGGCCCCAAGGTGAAGGGCGCGGTCCGGGCCGCCGGGCTGACGGAGGAGTGGTCGCCGTCGTCGGAGTCCATGGCCGAGGTGCTCGACCGGTTGCTGGAGGAGGGCGTCGACGGGCAGCGCATCGCGATCCAGCTGCACGGTGAGCCGCTGCCCGGGTTCGTGGAGGCGCTGCGCGAGGGCGGGGCCGAGGTCGTGGGCGTGCCCGTCTACCGGTGGATGCCGCCCGAGGACATCGCCCCGGTGGACCGCCTGCTGGACGCGGCGGTCTCCCGGGGCGTGGACGCGCTGACCTTCACCAGCGCCCCGGCCGCGGCCTCCCTGCTCTCCAGGGCGGAGGAGCGCGGGATGCTCCCCGAGGTGCTGGAGGCCCTGAGCCACGACGTGCTGCCGGCCTGCGTCGGCCCGGTCACCGCCCTGCCGCTGCAGTCCCGCGGCATCGACACGATCCAGCCCGAGCGCTTCCGGCTCGGACCCCTGGTCCAGCTCCTTGCCAAGGAACTGCCCGGCCGGGCACGCGCGCTGCCGATCGCCGGGCACCGGGTGGAGATCCGCGGCCACGCCGTCCTGGTCGACGGGGACCTCAAGCCCGTGCCGCCCGCCGGCATGTCCCTGCTCCGTACCCTCTCCCGCCGCCCCGGCTGGGTGGTCGCGCGCGCGGAACTCCTGCGCGCCCTGCCCGGCTCCGGCCGCGACGAGCACGCGGTCGAGACGGCCATGGCCCGTCTCCGCACGGCCCTCGGCACCCCGAAACTGATCCAGACGGTGGTCAAACGGGGGTACCGCCTCGCCCTGGACCCGGCGGCGGACACGAAGTACGCGGACGCGTGAGCGCGTCCGCGGGTTGAGCGGGATACCGCCACCCGAAGCCGCCCCTCGCACGAGCGGCCCGTGCGAGGGGTTTCCGGCGCGGGAGCGGGCAGGCACTGTAAGAGGGAACGGTTTCCCAGCCCTCTCACTGGCACCTCAGCGAACCCTCGCGACCGGGGTGCACCCCTAGGCGGTGACAGGCACATGGCACTGGGTACGGCCACGGCCCCGTACGAGCTGCGCTTCGACGCCGGACGGATCTGCCTCGACCTGCTCTCCACCACGCATCCGGAGGAACGGCTCGGCTCCGTGGACGTGCTGCGCGCCTGGATCACCGGCTCCGGGCTGGTCCCGGCGGACACCGCCCTGGCCCACGCCGACGCCGCCTGGCTGGTCGCCTTCCGCGAACTGCGCGGCCAGGTCGACCGGTTGGTGCGCGGCTGGCCCGGATCCGGAACCCGGGCCTACGACTTCGCGCTCGCGCGCGTCAACGACCTCGCCCGTACCGCACCTCCCGCCCCGCGCGCGGTCCGCGGGGGAGACGGCGAACTTCTGCGGCGGTTGGACGGCCCGCCCGGCTGCCCCGCCCTGCTCGCGGCCGTCGCCCGGGACGCCGTGGACCTGCTGACCGACCCCGCCGCCCGCGCGGCCCTGCGCCAGTGCGAGGGCGACAACTGCCCGATCGTGTACCTCGACACCTCCCGGGGGCGCAGGAGGCGCTGGTGCTCCAGCGAGGTCTGCGGGAACCGCGAACGGGTCGCCCGGCATCGCCGCCGCGCCGCACTCACTCGCGCTTAAGTCCCTTTTGCCCCTCGGGTCAAGGGCGTTGGGTGGTCGCCGCCCCCAATTCCCCTGTCCTAAATGCGACTTCTGTGGATGCGCTGTCGAAGTGATTTCGATTACATGCCGTTTACCTACGCACCCGTAGGGAAAGCCTGGCTTGATCTCGTCGATGTGGCAGAAATGTAAAGAATGCGGGGTGGGAATGTGCTCCCATGTCCCCCTCGTCACGTCACTTCAAAGAAATCTGTCACTCCACTTTGAACGCCCAACGCCTCGCGTCCGTACGGCATGGGGAGCGACCGACTGGGGGAACCCCCGGACACCGGAGGTGGGCGTGCGCAAGGATTCCGTCGTGGCCAATGAACGTGCACCGAGGGCCCGACATCGCATGTCCCAGCCCTCGGAACCCGACGAGGAGCTGATGCGTGCGCTCTACCGCGAACACGCCGGACCCCTGCTTGCGTATGTCCTGCGCCTGGTCGCCGGAGACCGGCAGCGCGCAGAGGACGTCGTGCAGGAGACGCTCATCCGTGCCTGGAAGAACGCCGGTCAGCTCAATCGGGCGACCGGATCGGTACGCCCCTGGCTGGTGACGGTCGCCCGGCGCATCGTCATCGACGGCCACCGCAGCCGGCAGGCCCGGCCGCAGGAGGTCGACCCGTCGCCGCTGGAGGTCATCCCCGCGGAGGACGAGATCGACAAGGCGCTGTGGCTGATGACTCTGTCGGACGCACTCGACGACCTGACCCCCGCCCACCGGGAGGTGCTCGTCGAGACGTACTTCAAGGGGCGTACCGTCAATGAGGCGGCCGAAACCCTGGGCATACCCAGCGGAACCGTCCGCTCCAGGGTCTTCTACGCCCTGCGTTCGATGAAGCTGGCACTGGAGGAGCGGGGGGTGACGGCGTGATGAGTGTTTACGGGGGTAACCAGGGGTTCGGTACGGGAGGCATGGGTATGTCTGGACCCATGCAGGGATCTCCGGTGCCGAACGAGCACGAGACCGTCGGCGCCTACGCTCTCGGCATCCTCGACGACGCCGAAGCAACCGCTTTCGAAGCCCACCTCGCGACCTGTGAATGGTGCGCCCAGCAGCTCGACGAGCTGGCCGGCATGGAGCCGATGCTCGCCGCCCTCGCCGACCTGCCCGGTTCCGGCAGCACACCCGCGATCGGCGAGTCGCTGTCCGCGAAACCCCGGCCGCGCCTGGTGGAGAAGCTGGTCGACGAGGTCGCCGACCGCCGCGCCCAGAAGCGCCGCCGGAGTTTCTACATGGTGGCCGCGGCCGGCGCGCTGATCATCGGCGGCCCCTTCGTCGCGGTCGCGACGAACAGCGGCGGTGACGGCGGCGGCGCGGAGAACCGCCCGCTCGCGGCCAGCCCCGCCAAGGAGGCCTTCGACGGCATCTCCGACAAGATCTCGGCCACCGACCCGAGCACCAAGGTCACCGCGACGGTCGCCCTCCAGAAGAAGGACTGGGGGACGGGCGTGGTCACGGAGCTGAAGAACGTCAAGGGCCCGCTCAAGTGCGCGCTCGTCGCGGTCGGCAAGAACGGCGAGCGGGAGACCCTGTCCTCCTGGTCCGTCCCGGAATGGGGCTACGGCCTGCCGGAAGCCAAGTCCGAGAAGGCCAAGGAGCCCCTGTACGTCCAGGGCGGCGCCGCCTTCAAGCCGAACGAGATCGACCACTTCGAGATCGTGACCTTCGACGGCAAGCGGCTGGTCGAGGTCGACGCGTAGCCTTACCGGGTCCCCTTCGCGTACGGTGGACGGCTGCCCAGCACGTCAGAAGGGGGCCCGGTGGCCGCTCAGGCTCAACAGGAAACCGCGCTCGACTCCCTGAGAGACAGAGAGATCAGCGTCGAACAGGAACACCTGGACCGGGTGTACCGGCGCCTCGAGGAGAAGATCCACGAGGCCGAGTTCCTCATGAACGACGCGGCCCAGCGCGGCCAGGTCGGCACCCCCGGCGCGCTCGCCGAGCGGGACGCCCAGGTCTTCCGGGCCGGCATACACCTCAGCCGGCTGAACAACGAGTTCGAGGACTTCCTCTTCGGCCGTATCGACCTGCTGCGCGGCAAGGACGGCAAGAAGGGCCCCGACGGCGCGTACACCGCCGTGGAGCCCGCCGAGGGCGCGGTCCGTGAGGACAACACCGCCGACATCGTCGAGACGCTGCACATCGGCCGTATCGGTGTCCTCGACCAGGACTACGCCCCGCTGGTCATCGACTGGCGGGCCCCGGCCGCCGCCCCCTTCTACCGGTCGACGCCCGTGGACCCCGGCCGGGTCGTCCGCCGCCGGGTCATCCGCTCCAAGGGCCGCAAGGTGCTCGGCGTCGAGGACGACCTGATGCGCCCCGAGCTGACGGCCTTCCTCGACGGCCATGAACTGCCCGTCATCGGCGACGGCGCCCTGATGGCCGCGCTCGGCCAGGCCCGCAGCCACACCATGCGCGACATCGTCGCCTCCATCCAGGCCGAGCAGGACCTGGTCATCCGCGCCCCCGCCGCCTCCGTGACGTACGTCGAGGGCGGCCCCGGCACCGGCAAGACCGCCGTCGCCCTGCACCGCGCGGCCTACCTCCTCTACCAGGACCGCCGCCGGTACGCGGGCGGCATCCTGATCGTCTCCCCGACCCCGCTGCTCGTCGCCTACACCGAGGGCGTGCTGCCCTCCCTCGGCGAGGAGGGCCAGGTCACCATCCGCGCCATCGGCTCACTCGTCGACGGCGCCGCGGCCACGCTCTACGACTCCCCGTCCGTGGCCCGCGCCAAGGGCTCGTCCCGCATGCTCAAGGTGCTGCGCAAGGCCGCGCGCGGAGCCCTGGAGCTGAACGATTCACCGACCCGGCTGCGCGTGGTCGCCTTCGGCCGCCGCCTGGAGCTGGAGGCCGAGCAGCTGGCGGGCATCCGCCGCGCCGCCCTCGGCGGCACCGCCCCCGTGAACCTGCTGCGCCCCCGCGCCCGCAAGCTCCTCCTGGACGCCCTGTGGGAGCAGTCCGGCGCGGCCGGCCGGCACACCGACCCGGAGCTCGCCGCCGAGCTGCGCTCCTCCTTCGACGAGGACATCACCTCCGAGGACGCCTTCATCGCCTTCCTCGACGCCTGGTGGCCGGAGCTGACCCCGGCGGCCGTCCTGGACGCGATGGCCGACGAGCGGCGCCTCGGCCGCTGGGCCCGGCGGATCCTCAACCCCGGCGAGATCCGCAAGGTCGCCCGCTCCCTCAGGCGCGACGGCCACTCGGTGCACGACATCGCGATGCTCGACGAACTCCAGGCCGTCCTCGGCGCCCCGGCCCGGCCCCGCAAGAGGCGCGAACTCGACCCGCTCGACCAGCTCACCGGCCTGGAGGAGCTGATGCCGGTGCGCGAGGAGTCGCAGCGCGAGCGTGCCGAGCGCCTCGCGCAGGAGCGCACCGAGTACGCGCACGTCATCGTCGACGAGGCCCAGGACCTCACCCCGATGCAGTGGCGCATGGTCGGCCGCCGCGGCCGGCACGCCACCTGGACGGTCGTCGGCGACCCGGCCCAGTCCTCCTGGTCCGACCCGGACGAGGCCGCCGAGGCCCGCGACGAGGCCCTCGGTACCCGCCCGCGCCGCCGCTTCGAACTCACCGTGAACTACCGCAACCCGGCCGAGATCGCCGAGCTCGCCTCGAAGGTGCTGGCCCTGGCCATGCCCGGCTCCCCGTCCCCGAAGGCCGTCCGCTCCACCGGCGTCGAGCCGCGCTTCACGGTCGTGGGCGACACCTTGGCCGAAACCGTCCGCGCCGAGGCGGCCCGGCTGCTGGAGCGCGTCGACGGCACGGTCGGCGTCGTCGTCGCCATGCAGCGCCGCGAGGAGGCCCGGCGCTGGCTCGCCGGACTCGGCGACCGGGTGGTGGCGCTCGGCAGCCTGGAGGCCAAGGGCCTGGAGTACGACGCGACGGTCGTGGTCTCCCCGGCGGAGATCGCCGACGAGTCCCCGGCCGGCCTGCGTGTGCTCTACGTCGCACTGACCCGGGCCACACAGCAGCTCACGGTCGTCTCGGCGGACCGGGACGAGCCGGACGCGGCGGGAGTACCGGACCTGCTCAGGGACTGATCCGTCCGTCCGGCGGGGCCGCGCCCCCGATACCCACGTGTCGGCGAAATGAACTCCCGGTACGGGAATGGCCTTACGGGATCTGTTTGTTAGCCTGGATGTGGCACCGGCCCGATCCAAGCCCCCGGGCCCAACCATCGTCGCTACGAGCGACCACTTGCCGCGAGGCGAGCATGGCGGGTCGGTGCCGCCTACTTGCGAAGAGACCCACGTCAGCGTGACGTGGGTCTCTTTTTGCTGGCCTGTTCCGCGAACAAAACGTTCGCAATTGAGGGTGGCTACCTGCTACCCGGCGGTAGGTGCGACGATCGGACGGCACAACTCAGCGTCAGGTGAAAGCAGAGGAAGTCGGCCATGGCAACGGCGCCCAGCGTCTCCTACTCGATGACGGTCCGGCTGGAGGTGCCCGCGAGCGGAACCGCCGTCTCGCAGCTCACCACCGCCGTGGAGTCCTCCGGAGGCTCGGTGACCGGCCTCGACGTCACCGCATCCGGTCACGAGAAGCTCCGTATCGACGTCACCATCGCGGCCTCGTCGACCGCGCACGCGGACGAGATCGTCGAGGAACTCCGCGGCATCGAGGGCGTCACGCTGGGCAAGGTCTCGGACCGGACCTTCCTCATGCACCTCGGCGGCAAGATCGAGATGGCGTCGAAGCACCCCATCCGCAACCGTGACGACCTGTCCATGGTCTACACGCCGGGCGTGGCCCGCGTCTGCATGGCGATCGCCGAGAACCCCGAGGACGCCCGCCGCCTCACCATCAAGCGCAACTCCGTTGCGGTCGTGACGGACGGCTCGGCCGTGCTGGGCCTGGGCAACATCGGCCCGAAGGCGGCCCTGCCGGTCATGGAGGGCAAGGCGGCCCTCTTCAAGCGGTTCGCCGGCATCGACGCCTGGCCGATCTGCCTCGACACCCAGGACACCGACGCGATCGTCGAGATCGTCAAGGCGATCGCCCCGGGCTTCGCGGGCATCAACCTGGAGGACATCTCCGCCCCCCGCTGCTTCGAGATCGAGGCCCGGCTGCGCGAGGCCCTCGACATCCCCGTCTTCCACGACGACCAGCACGGCACAGCGATCGTCGTCCTCGCCGCCCTCACGAACGCCCTGCGCGTCACGGGCAAGGCGATCGAGAACATCCGGGTCGTCATGTCCGGCGCCGGCGCGGCCGGTACGGCCATCCTGAAGCTGCTGCTGGCCGCGGGCGTCAAGAACGCCGTCGTCGCCGACATCCACGGCGTCGTGCACGCCGACCGCGAGGACCTGGTGGACGCCGCCCCGGACTCGGCGCTGCGCTGGATCGCCGACAACACCAACCCCGAGGGCCTCACCGGCACGCTCAAGGAGGCCGTGCGCGGCGCCGACGTCTTCATCGGCGTCTCGGCCCCGAACGTCCTGGACGGCGACGACGTGGCCGCCATGGCCGACGGCGCCATCGTGTTCGCGCTCGCGAACCCGGACCCCGAGGTCGACCCGGCCATCGCACGTCAGACCGCGGCTGTTGTGGCCACCGGCCGTTCCGACTTCCCGAACCAGATCAACAACGTGCTGGTCTTCCCGGGTGTCTTCCGCGGCCTGCTGGACGCCCAGTCCCGCACGGTCAACACCGAGATGATGCTGGCCGCCGCGACCGCCCTGGCGGACGTGGTGACCGAGGACGAGCTGAACCCGAACTACATCATCCCGAGCGTCTTCAACGACAAGGTCGCGGGCGCGGTCGCCGGAGCGGTCCGGGAGGCCGCGAAGGCGGTCGGCGCGGCGGCGACGACCTCGCAGCCGTAGGGCGACGGCCCTGCGGCCGCTGTGAGGATTGCCACGACTGGCTTGGCAACGGCGCGTCGGGGAACCCGACCCCTTGGGACGCCCTCTATCGTGTCGGCCAGGCTCAGGCCCTCTTTTCGTGTGACTCCCATGGGTGTTCTCACGACTCCTGCGGGTGCCGGATTGGCTTTCCCGCCGCAGGTAGAGGCAGGATGCGTCCCTGGGCGCGAGGGTCTGACGACGGACCCGGGTCCGGGGACTCACGGAGGACCCTGGCAGCATCGGCTTCGATCTGACGCCTCAACGGCAAGATGAACACGGGAGTAACAACATGAACCGCAGTGAGCTGGTGGCCGCGCTGGCCGACCGCGCCGAGGTGACCCGCAAGGACGCCGACGCCGTTCTGGCCGCGTTCGCCGACGTGGTCGGCGACATCGTCTCCAAGGGGGACGAGAAGGTCACCATCCCCGGCTTCCTGACCTTCGAGCGCACCCACCGTGCCGCTCGCACCGCCCGCAACCCGCAGACCGGCGAGCCCATCCAGATTCCCGCCGGTTACAGCGTGAAGGTCTCCGCGGGCTCGAAGCTCAAGGAAGCCGCGAAGGGCAAGTAACCCTGCCGTTCGTACGCCCTCGGTGTACGAACCACAGTGAGTGACATCAAAGGGGCGGCCACCCGAACCGGGTGGCCGCCCCTTTGGCGTCACTGCCTGCGCCGCTACCCGAGCGCCTTGCCCGGAAGCTCCACCTTCGCACCCAGCTCCACGAGCTTCTCCATGAAGTTCTCGTAGCCGCGGTTGATCAGGCCGATGCCGTGGACGCGGGACGTGCCCTGGGCCGCCAGCGCCGCGATGAGGTACGAGAAGCCGCCGCGGAGGTCGGGGATGACCAGATCGGCGCCCTGGAGCTTGGTGGGGCCGGAGACGACGGCCGAGTGCAGGAAGTTGCGCTGGCCGAAGCGGCAGTTCGAGCCGCCCAGGCACTCGCGGTAGAGCTGGATGTGCGCGCCCATCTGGTTCAGGGCGGAGGTGAAGCCGAGGCGGGACTCGTAGACCGTCTCGTGGATGATGGACAGGCCCGTGGCCTGGGTCAGGGCCACCACCAGCGGCTGCTGCCAGTCGGTCTGGAAGCCGGGGTGGACGTCCGTCTCCAGCGCGATGGACTTCAGCTGGCCGCCGGGGTGCCAGAAGCGGATGCCTTCGTCGTCGATCTCGAAGGCCCCGCCCACCTTCCGGTAGGTGTTCAGGAACGTCATCATCGAGCGCTGCTGGGCGCCGCGGACGTAGATGTCGCCCTCGGTCGCCAGCGCGGCGGACGCCCAGGACGCGGCCTCCAGGCGGTCGGACAGGGCGCGGTGGTTGTAGCCGCCGAGCTGGTCCACACCGGTGATGCGGATCGTCCGGTCGGTGTCCATCGCGATGATGGCGCCCATCTTCTGAAGGACGCAGATCAGGTCCTCGATCTCCGGCTCGACAGCCGCGTTCGAGAGCTCGGTGACGCCCTCGGCGAGCACCGCCGTCAGCAGCACCTGCTCGGTCGCGCCGACGGACGGGTACGGCAGCCGGATCTTCGTGCCCCGAAGCCGCTGCGGGGCCTCCAGGTACTGCCCGTCCGCCCGTTTCTCGATCCGCGCGCCGAACTGCCGCAGCACGTCGAAGTGGAAGTCGATGGGCCGGCCGCCGATGTCGCAGCCGCCGAGACCCGGGATGAACGCGTGGCCGAGGCGGTGCAGGAGCGGCCCGCAGAAGAGGATCGGGATACGGCTCGAACCCGCGTGGGCATCGATGTCAGCGACGTTCGCGCTCTCCACGCGCGTCGGATCCATCACCAGTTCGCCGGGTTCGTCCCCCGGGCGGACCGTCACGCCGTGCAGCTGCAACAGACCCCGTACAACCCGTACGTCACGGATGTCCGGAACATTGCGGAGGCGGCTCGGAGCGCTGCCCAGCAGCGCTGCCACCATTGCCTTCGGTACGAGGTTCTTCGCACCGCGGACACGGATCTCGCCCTCCAGCGGGGTTCCGCCGTGGACAAGCAGGACATCGTCGTTGACGGTCATGAATCTCGCGTTCCGTGGAGTCGGGCAGGGGCCAGGAGGGAAAGGGTAATCGCCCTCCACCCCCCTTCCGTAAGCCTGAGTCGGACCCAGCCACGTCATAGCTCTGTCACAACACGAACGGTTCCGTGCCGGGCACGTGGGGTCACGGTCACGTCCGTGCGCCGAGGACGCATCGGTGTGCCCCTGAGCTGCGTTCACCCGCGTCCCCGCATTGCCTCCCCACGGGAAGGGAAGATGCGGGATCATGTCTGGCATGACCGAGGTGTCCTCGCTCACAGGGCGGTTGCTCGTGGCCACGCCCGCCCTGGCGGACCCGAACTTCGACCGCGCGGTGGTGCTGCTCCTCGACCACGACGAGGAGGGCTCTCTCGGTGTCGTCCTCAACCGCCCCACTCCGGTGGACGTGGACGACATCCTGGAGGGCTGGGGGGATCTCGCCGGCGAGCCCGGCGTCGTGTTCCAGGGCGGCCCGGTGTCGCTGGACTCGGCCCTCGGGGTCGCCGTCGTCCCCGGCGGGGCGTCCGGGGAGGAGGCGCCGCTGGGCTGGCGCCGGGTGCACGGCGCGATCGGGCTGGTGGATCTGGAGGCCCCGCCGGAACTGCTGGCCTCCGCCCTCGGCTCCCTGCGGATCTTCGCCGGATACGCCGGCTGGGGCCCCGGTCAGCTGGAGGACGAGCTGGTGGACGGCGCGTGGTACGTCGTCGAGTCCGAGCCCGGCGACGTCTCCTCGCCGTCCCCGGAGAGGCTCTGGCGCGAGGTGCTGCGCCGCCAGCGCAACGAGCTGGCGATGGTGGCGACGTACCCGGACGACCCTTCGCTCAACTGATGGCTGTGACCTTCAGTACCCTTGGGCCTATGAGCACTCTCGAGCCCGAGCGCGGGACTGGTACGGGGACCCTCGTAGAGCCGACACCGCAGACCTCCCACGGTGACGGTGACCACGAGCGCTTCGCCCACTACGTCCAGAAGGACAAGATCATGGCGAGCGCCCTCGACGGCACCCCCGTCGTGGCGCTGTGCGGCAAGGTCTGGGTGCCGGGCCGCGACCCGAAGAAGTACCCGGTGTGTCCCATGTGCAAGGAGATCTACGAGTCCATGGGCTCCGGCGACGACGACAAGGGCAAGGGCGACAAGTAGGCCCGGCCCGCGTGGCGTAAAGCCTCCAGGGTGCGTTTCGCGTGCCCTGGGGGCTTTTGTGCTGTTCATGCAGACCCCAGAAGGACTGACATGACCGAACTGATTCCGAAGCCCCGCGGCGTCGTCGCCACCACCGGCGAGGTCCGGCTGGCGGCACACTCCCGGCTCCACGCCCGTACCGGGACGCAGGGCGTCGGCCACTGGCTGAGCACCGCTCTGCGGCAGGCCACCGGCCTGCCGTTGCGCGAGGGGCGGGAACTCGACGACGCCGGCGATGGCATCGTGCTGCAGCTCGACCCCGGGCTCGGCCCCGAGGAGTACCGCCTCGTCAGCGACTGGAACGGTGTCCTCATCGAGGGAGGCAGCGCGGCCGGTGTCTTCTGGGGCGCCCAGACGCTGCGGCAGCTTCTCGGCCCCGACGCGTACCGAAGGGCCCCGATCAGGCGCGACCGCGCTTGGGCCGTGCCGTACCTCACGATCGAGGACGCCCCCCGATTCCGCTGGCGTGGCCTGATGCTCGACGTCGCCCGGCACTTCATGCCCAAGGAAGGCGTCCTGCGCTCTCTCGACCTGATGGCGGCGCACAAACTCAACGTCTTCCACTTCCATCTGACGGACGACCAGGGCTGGCGCATCCAGATCGAGCGGCATCCACGGCTGACCGAGACCGGCTCCTGGCGGGCGCGGACGAAAACCGGCCACGGGGCCTCACCCCTGTGGGACGAGAAGCCGCACGGCGGCTACTACACCCAGGACGACATCCGCGAGATCGTCGCCTACGCCGCCGAGCGGCATATCACCGTCGTCCCCGAAATCGACGTGCCCGGCCACTCGCAGGCGGCCATCGCCGCGTACCCCGAACTCGGCAACACCGACGTCATCGACACCAACGCCCTCTCCGTGTGGGACACCTGGGGAATCAACCCGAACGTACTCGCCCCCACTGACAACACCCTGCGCTTCTACGAGGGCGTCTTCGAGGAAGTACTGGAGCTGTTCCCGTCGGAGTTCGTCCATGTCGGCGGCGACGAGTGCCCCAAGGACCAGTGGCGGCGGTCCGCTACTGCCCAGGCGCGCATCAGGGAACTCGGGCTCGCCGACGAGGACGAGCTCCAGTCCTGGTTCATCGGGCACTTCGACAGCTGGCTCTCCGCGCGCGGGCGCCGGCTGATCGGCTGGGACGAGATCCTCCAGGGCGGCCTGGCCGACGGCGCGGCCGTGTCCTCCTGGCGGGGCTACGCCGGGGGCATCGCCGCCGCCCGGGCCGGCCACGACGTCGTCATGTGCCCCGAGCAGCAGGTGTATCTGGACCACCGTCAGGACCCGGGCCCCGACGAGCCGGTACCGATCGGGTGGGTGCGCACCCTGGAGGACGTCTACCGGTTCGAGCCCGTGCCGCCGGAGTTGACGCCCGAGGAGGCCCGGCACGTGCTCGGCACCCAGGCCAACGTGTGGACCGAGGTGATGGAGGACCACGCACGCGTGGACTACCAGACGTTCCCCCGGCTCGCGGCCTTCGCCGAGGTCGCCTGGAGCGCCCTGCCCGCCCCGGCGGAACGGGACTTCGCCGATTTCGAGCGCCGCATGACCGCCCACTACCGGCGGCTCGACGCCCTCGGCATCGCCTACCGGCCACCCGCCGGCCCGCTGCCCTGGCAACGGCGTCCAGGGGTGCCGGGCCGCCCCAAGGACGGCCCGCCGCCCAGCCGGTAGCACCGGCCCGCCGCTACCGAACAGCTCGAACACGCCACGGAAAAAGCGCACAAGAGTCACCGAAAGTGCCAATCGGAATGCACTGGTGAACCCGTGAGAAAACGGAATATCTTGCCCGTGAGGTGGGCGAATGCCTCCTAGCGGACCCGTGTCTTCGGCTCTCGCCAAGATGTGCCAGAGTTGCCACGTCCGCCCTGTCAGCACGTACCGTACGGCAGCACAGGTGGGACCAGGTGGGGCAGCGGGAAGGGGCAGCCGGTTTGACCACGCACGCACCGCAGGCGGCGCAGGCCGTCACGCTGCCCACGACGCTGGACGAGGCCGTCGCGGCACTCACCGCCGTGCCCGCCGCCGTGCCCGTCGCGGGCGGCACCGACCTGATGGCCGCCGTCAACTCCGGGCAGCTCAGGCCCGCCGCCCTGGTGGGACTCGGCAAGATCAGCGAGATCCGCGGCTGGCAGTACCTCGACGGACACGCGCTGCTCGGCGCGGGCCTCACGCACGCGCGCATGGGCCGCCCCGACTTCGCGGCCCTGATCCCGGCGCTCGCCGCCGCCGCGCGCGCCGCGGGCCCGCCGCACATCCGCAACGCGGGCACCCTGGGCGGCAACATCGCCTCGGCCGCCCCCACCGGGGACGCGCTGCCGGTGCTGGCCGCCCTGGAGGCGACCCTGATCATCGCGGGCCCGGGCGGGGCCCGCCGGGAGATCCCGGTGTCGCACCTGCTGGCCGGGATGGACATGCTGCGCGCCGGTGAACTCATCGGCTACGTGCGCGTGCCGCTGCTGCACGCCCCGCAGGTCTTCCTGAAGGCGACCGGCCGTACCGGCCCGGGGCGCGCGGTGGCGTCCGTGGCCCTGGTCCTGGACCCCGCGCGCCGGGGTGTGCGCTGCGCGGTGGGCGCCATAGCGCCGATGCCGCTGCGGCCTCTTGAGGCCGAGCAGTGGGTCGGCCGGCTCATCGACTGGGACAACAACCGCGCGCTCGTGCCGGAGGCGCTGAGCGCCTTCGGGGAGTACGTCGCCGCGGCCTGCATCCCCGACGCGGCCCCGGCCGAGGACGGCTCCGTACCGCAGCTCCCGCCCGCCGTACTGCACCTGCGGCGCACCGTCGCCGCGCTGGCCCGACGAGCACTGGGGAGGGCGCTGTCGTGACCGACGACCAGCACGGAGAGGGCACGCCCCGGGGCGGGAGCCGCTGGGATCCGCTGCCCCAGGGCGAGTACGACGACGGCGCCACCGCCTTCGTCGAACTCCCCGAGGGGGGCATCGACGCCCTGCTGGCCGCCCACAGTCCCCTGGCCGCGCCCGGCCACGGCTACGTACCGCCGCAGATAACGGTCGATCCCGCCACGACCGCCGGAACCGACCCGGCGGCCCCCGGCACGTGGCCGGCGCCCGGCGCGCCCGTCGACGGCGCCCAGTGGCACGACCCGCACGCCGCCCACCAGCAGCCCGGACACGACACGGGGGAGCAGTCGTACGGCTCGCAGGCGCCGTACGGATCCGGCACGCCTTACGGCTCCGACGCGCAAGGGGAGCGGCACGGCGCGAACGACCGCTTCACGTACAACCCGGGCACCACCGGGCAGTGGAACTTCGAGGAGGCCGCGGCGGCGGAGACCGCGCCCGGCCATGACGTGACCGGGCAGTGGTCCATCCCCGTCGCCGGGGGCGACCTCCCGGACGAGTCGGGCGAGTTCACCACGTCCGCGCTGGTCGAGCAGTGGGGCGGCACCCCACCGCCGACGCTGCCGGGTGGCGCGCCCGCACCGTGGGCGACCCAGGCGGCGGGCCGGCCGTGGGGCCGGCAGGTCCCGCAGGACACGGCGGGACAGGAGCAGACCGGGCCGGGCTATCCGCACGCGCACGAGCAGGGCGGCGGGCACGGTTCCGGAAACGAGCAGGGACACGGGCAGGGGCAGGGGCACGGGCAGCCGGGTGCTGCCGGACCGGCCTCCGAGTACGCACCGGATCCGGGCGCGCGCGGCGCCCACGCCCCGGAGCAGCAGCCCGCCGGGCCCATGCCGCAGGAGGCGGACCCGACGGCCGGCCACGCCCCGGGAGCGACCGACGCCGCCGGTCACGCGCCGCAGCGGCCGGAGGCTGCCGGGCAGACGCCGGAGACGTCCGGCTTCGCCGGTCACGGACGGGAGTCGTCCGGCTTCGACGGTCATGGGCGGGAGGCGTCCGGGTTCGGCGGTCACGCGCCGGAGGCGTCCGGGTTCGGCGGTCACGCGCAGGCAGCGGCCGGGTTCGACGGTCATGGACCGGATGCGTCCGGGGCGGTCGGCCACGGGGCGGAGATGCCCGGCGCCGGTCACGCACCCCAGCCGCCCGACGGCGCCGATCACGCGGCGGAGCAGCCGGAGTTCGCCGACCACGGGTCGGATCCGTCCGCCTTCGCCGGCCACCGCCCGGAGCAGCCGGCTTTCGTCGACCACGGTTCGGATCCCCACGGCTTCACGGAGCACGGCCGGGAGCCGCACGGCGTGCCCGGTCAGGACCCGGAGTCGCCTGGCGTGTCCGGCCACGGCCCGGATCCGCACGGCGTGCCCCGGCACGGCTCGGACCAGTCCGCCTACGCGGACCACGGTTCGCAGCCGTCCGCGTTCGCCGACCGCCGCCCGGAGCAGCCGGCTTACGCCGACCACGGGGCGGAGCCGCACGGCGTGCCGGGCCACGGTCCGGAGTCGCACGGCGTGCCGGGCCACGGGCCGGACGCCTCCGGCCAACCCGGACGCGATCCGGAGTCGCAGGGCGCAACCGGTCAGGGACCGGATCAGTCCGCCTTCACGGACCACGGCGCGGACCGGTCCGCCTTCACGGACCACGGCTCCGAGTCGTCCGACGTCGCCGAACACCGCCCGCAGCCGCACGCCTTCACCGACCACCACGGCCCCGAGCCCTCGGGCGCTGTCGGTGAGCCGACCGAGCACCACCCCGGGGCAGCCGCGAACAACCCCGAACGGTCCGCCTCCCCCCAGCCGTACCCCGAGGCCCCGGAGGAGACCTCCGGAGAGCCCGCGCACGACGAGGCGCACGGGGATGCCGCCGCGCACTCGCAGACCGCGCAGGACGCCTCACAGGACGCTCCCGGCGCCGGTGAGGCCGCCGAGGACGCCGCAGAGGCCACAGAAGGCGCTGACGCCTCCGCCGGGCCCCTCCCGGCCGAGGCCGACCGGGAGGCCGCCGACGGCGAGACCCCGAACGACCCGGCACCGCAGGACCCGCAGGACGCGGGCGACACCGAGGGCGAGGCGTCCCAGGACGCGCCCTCCACCGTCCCGCAGGAGGAACACCCCCTCGCCTCCTTCGTCCTGCGCGTCAACGGCACCGACCGCCCCGTCACCGACGCGTGGATCGGCGAGTCCCTGCTGTACGTGCTGCGTGAGCGGCTCGGACTCGCGGGGGCCAAGGACGGCTGCTCGCAGGGCGAGTGCGGCGCGTGCAACGTCCAGGTCGACGGGCGGCTCGTCGCGTCCTGCCTGGTCCCGGCCGTGACCGCCGCCGGCAGCGAGGTCCGTACCGTCGAGGGCCTGGCCGAGGACGGCCGGCCGTCGGACGTGCAGCGGGCGCTCGCGCGCTGCGGCGCCGTGCAGTGCGGCTTCTGCGTACCCGGCATGGCGATGACCGTGCACGACCTCCTGGAGGGCAACCCGGCGCCCAGCGAGCTGGAGACCCGCCAGGCGCTGTGCGGCAACCTGTGCCGCTGCTCCGGCTACCGGGGCGTGGTGGACGCCGTGAAGGAGGTCGTCGCCGAGCGCCAGGCGCACAGCGCGCCCGCCGACGGCGACCCGGACCAGGCCCGTATCCCGCATCAGGCGGGCCCGGGCGCCGGCGGCGTCAACGCGTCGGCCTTCGGCTCACCCCCGGAAGCGCACACCCCGAATCCGCACGCTCCGGAGCCGCACGCTCCTGACCCGCACACCCCAGACCCTCATGACCAGCCCTACGGCCAGGACGGAGGCCCCGCGTGAGCAACGAAGCAGCCACCGCGCAGGCCGCACAGGCCGCGGAGGCCGCCCCCGCCCCCGAACCGCTGCCGCACGGCCTGGGCGCCTCCCTCCCGGCCGCCGACGCCCGCGCCAAGACGGAGGGCACCTTCCCGTACGCCGCCGACCTGTGGGCCGAGGGCCTGCTGTGGGCGGCCGTGCTGCGCTCACCGCACCCGCACGCGCGCATCGTGTCCATCGACACCTCCCACGCGCGCGAGATGCCCGGCGTACGCGCCGTCGTCACCCACGAGGACGTCCCCGGCAGCCCGTTGCACGGCCGTGGCACGGCCGACCGCCCGGTCTTCGCCTCCGAGGTCGTGCGCCACCACGGCGAGCCCATCGCCGCCGTCGCCGCCGACCACCCGGACACCGCGCGGATGGCCGCCGCCGCCGTCATCGTCGAGTACGAGGTGCTCGACCCGGTCACCGACCCGGAACAGGCCTTCGAGGCGGAGCCGTTGCACCCCGACGGCAACCTGATCCGGCACATCCCGCTGCGCCACGGCGACCCGGAGGCGGCTGGCGAGATCGTCGTCGAGGGCCTGTACCGTATCGGCCGCCAGGACCCCGCGCCCATCGGCGCCGAGGCGGGCCTGGCCGTACCGCGCCCGGACGGCGGTGTGGAGCTGTACCTCGCCTCCACCGACCCGCACGCCGACCGCGACACGGCCGCCGCCGCCTTCGGCCTGGAACCCGAGCGCGTCAAGGTCGTCGTCACCGGCGTCCCCGGCGCCACGGCCGACCGCGAGGATCAGAGCTTCCAGCTCCCGCTCGGCCTGCTGGCGCTGCGCACCGGCTGCCCGGTGAAACTCACCGCCACGCGCGAGGAGTCCTTCCTCGGGCACACCCACCGGCACCCCACCCTGCTGCGCTACCGCCACCACGCCGACGCCGAGGGCAGACTCGTGAAGGTGGAGGCGCAGATCCTGCTCGACGCGGGCGCCTACGCCGACACCTCCGCCGACGCCCTGGCCGCCGCCGTCGCGTTCGCCTGCGGCCCGTACGTCGTCCCGAACGCCTTCATCGAGGGCTGGGCCGTACGCACCAACAACCCCCCGTCCGGCCATGTGCGCGGCGAGGGCGCCATGCAGGTCTGCGCCGCCTACGAGGCGCAGATGGACAAGATCGCCAAGAAGCTCGGCATCGACCCGGCCGAGGTGCGGCTGCGCAACGCCATGGCGACGGGCGACGTGCTGCCGACCGGCCAGACCGTGACCTGCCCGGCCCCCGTCGCCGAACTGCTCCAGGCCGTGCGGGACTTCCCGCTCCCGCCGCTGCCCAAGGACACGCCCGAGGAGGAGTGGCTGCTGCCCGGCGGTCCCGAGGGCGCGGGCGAACCGGGCGCGGTGCGCCGGGGCGTGGGCTACGGCGTGGGCATGGTGCACATGCTCGGCGCCGAGGGCGCGGACGAGGTCTCCACCGCGACCGTGAAGGTCCACGACGGTGTGGCGACGGTGCTGTGCGCGGCCGTCGAGACCGGCCAGGGCTTCACGACCCTGGCCCGGCAGATCGTGCAGGAGACGCTCGGCATAGACGAGGTGCACGTGGCGCCGGTCGACACCGACCAGCCCCCGGCGGGCGCGGCATGCCACGGCCGGCACACCTGGGTGTCGGGCGGCGCGGTGGAGCGCGCGGCCAAGATGGTCCGTACGCAGCTCCTCCAGCCGCTCGCCCACAAGTTCGGCATGTCCACGGAGCTGCTCCAGATCACCGACGGCAAGATCACGTCGTACGACGGCGTCCTGTCGACGACCGTCACCGAGGCGCTGGACGGCAAGGAACTGTGGGCCACCGCCCAGTGCCGCCCGCACCCGACCGAGCCGCTGAACGAGGCCGGCCAGGGCGACGCCTTCGTCGGCATGTCCTTCTGCGCGATCCGCGCGGTGGTGGACGTCGACATCGAGATCGGTTCCGTACGGGTCGTGGAACTGGCCGTCGCCCAGGACGTGGGGCGGGTCCTGAACCCGGCCCAGCTGGCCGCCCGGATCGAGGCGGGCGTGACCCAGGGCGTGGGCATCGCGCTGACCGAGAACCTGCGCACCCCGCGCGGTCTGATCCGCCACCCGGACCTGACCGGTTACGCCCTTCCGACGGCCCTCGACGCGCCCGACATCCGCATCGTCAGGCTGGTCGAGGAGCGGGACGTCGTCGCCCCCTTCGGGGCGAAGGCGGCCAGCGCGGTGCCGGTGGTGACGTCCCCGGCGGCCATCGCGTCCGCCGTACGGGCCGCCACGGGCCGCCCCGTGAACCGGCTGCCGATCCGCCCCCAGGCGGCGGTGGTCACGGAACGGGCCTGACGCCCGTGCTCGACGGCGTCGTCCTGGTCACCGGGGTGATGGCGGCCGGCAAGTCGACGGTCGCCCAGGCGCTGGCGGAGACCCTGCCGCGAGCGGCGCACGTCAGGGGTGACCTGTTCCGGCGCATGATCGTGTCCGGGCGCGAGGAGTACGCCCCCGGCGCCGGGGACGAGGCCCGGGCCCAACTCCGGCTCCGGGCACCGCGCATCGAGGCCGTGGCGGCCCGGGAGGCGGAACGGGGGAAGACCGGGTACGGCGGCGCCTGGACGATCGAGGCACTGCACGCCCGGACCCCTCGCATCGGACTCCGGCTCGACACCACGGAACTGACGGTGCGCCAGACGGTGGAGGAGATTCTGGCGGAAAGGCAACGCGCGAGGGTGTTCTGAGCGTCCTGTGGGGTGGACGCGTGTGGCCGCCGGGCGCGCGTCGCTGTTCCGGGGCGTTGTCAGTGGTGGGGCGTACTGTTCTGGGCAGTGGGGGACGGCTGCCGGGCCTGGCCGGGCGGACTGCCGTGCTCCGCCAGGGGACGGTGAGCAAGCACATGCGGGGGAGCCCATGAGTACGACCGACGCCGGTTCCGCGGTGATCACCCTGACCGAGTCCGAGCTGGATCCGTGGGTGACGCACGCGTCGACGCGGCACTGGCTGACCGGGCCCGGACTGCCGGGCGACAGCGGCGTGCTGAGCTTCGCCGAGCTGGGCCGGGAGGGCCTGCGCACGGTGGCGGACTCGACGGGCGACCCGGACGACCGCCTCTCGCCGGAGCTGCGGGAGCAGCTCGTGATAGGCGGACTGCTCGGCCCCGGAGGCCTGGAGACGGAGTCGGTCCTGCTGGACGGCGTGACGGGCGAGATCTCGACGACGTATGTCCTGCACGACCGCCCCGACCTGATGGACCGCCGCCCCCTGGCGCCCTCGCTGCGCACGCTGGTCCGCTTCGCCGAGGCGACGGACGAACTGGCGGGTCTGCGCGGCCAGTTCGCCTCCTACGCGGGCCGCTTCGGCCCGAAGGCGGTGGCGGAGGCCTCCCAGCACCTGCTGGCGGTGTTCCGGGACGGGGCGGACGGCGAGCCGGCCCCGTTCTGGAAGATGGCGGCGCTGATCCGCCCGCTGTCCCTGGTCGCGGGCCGGGGTGGCACGTCCGGCCTGTCCCTGGACCTCCCGCACCGACTCCTGGACCAGGAGTTCGGCCCCGGCAAGGTCGCCCGCTTCGAGGACGTCGACTTCCCCGCGACGCTCACGCACGAGCCGACCCGCCGCTTCCTGCACGAGGTGGGCCTGCCGGAGGAGGCCCACGTCTTCTCCCTGGACACGGACGTCCCGCTGGCGACGCTGGCCGAGTACCACGCCGACACCGACGCCCCGGCGGAACTGCCCGCCGGGGCCCACCGGCTGATACGCCTCGGCCATCTCGTCGAGGACAACAGCCTGGTCGTCGACGGCGCGACGGGCGCGGTCCTGAACTGGAGCGAGCCCGAGGCGACGCTGTCCCCGCTGAACACGGATGTGTCGACCCTGGCCTTCACCCTCTGGCTGCTGCACCGCGAGCGGGCGATCGACGCCCAGTCGGACCACGAGCTGACGACCGACACCTATGACCAGCTGGCCATGACGATGCTCCAGGTCCTGTCGGCCGTGGACCCGACGGGCGTGACCGCGGGCGGAGCGGGCCGCCACTACTGGACGGACGCGTTCCAGGACGAGGCGGGCGGGGTGCTCTGACGGCGCGCCGTCAGGCGGACCCGGCGGCGCCGCGGCGGCGTACGACGAAGACCAGGCCGCCACCGATCACCGCGGCGGCGGCCGCGGCACCGGCGAGGAGCGGGGTGCCGTCGGAGCCGGTGGAGGCGAGGTTGCCGCCGGTGGTGCTGCCGCTCGTGGTGCCGCCGGAACCACCCGTCGTGGTGCCGGTCGAGGCCGAGGCCGAGGGGGAGGCCGTGGCACCCGTGCCGCCGGCGGCCTGGCCCTCCGGGTCGTTGCCGTTGCCGCCGCTGCCGTTCCCGCCGTTGCCGGAGCCACCGTCGGCGCCGTCCGAGGGGCTCGGCCCGGGCTCGTTGTCGCTCGGCAGGTCGATGCTGATCAGGGCGGTGTTGTTGGCGTGGTTCTTGTCGTACTCGGGGGCGATGTCGTAGACGGACGACGCCTTGACCTCGCCCTCGGTGTCCTGCGCCGACTTCTCGATCTTCAGCATGAACGTGTACGCCAGGGACTGGCCCGCGTCGAGGGTCCCGTCCTGCGGCCAGCAGACGTACTTGGGCTTGCCGGTGGTCCCCTGCGGTCCGCTCGGTCCGTCGATCCCGAACGGCGCACAGTCCTTCGGCACGCCGACGGCGACGGTGCCCGGCGGGATCTGCACCAGCAGGCCCGGGAGGTCGTCGCTCTCCTGGTTCCGCACCCAGCCGGGGCCGTCGTTGCGCAGGGTCGCCGTGACCGACTGCTCCCCGCCGGGCAGCGCCTCGGTGTCCTCGCCGACCGCGACGAGGTCGGCGGTGTTGTCGGCGGTCAGGGTGAGCCGCCGGTAGCTGTCGTCGTATCCCTCGCCCGGGGCCTCACCGGTCGCGCTCGTGCCGTACTCGACGGCCTCCATCAGGGCGTTGTCCAGCGCCTTGAACCGGACGGGCGTGGTGACGGAGGCGCCGGGCTCGATGACCGTGTCGAGCTCGCAGAGCGCCTGCCGCACCTGGTCCTTGGTCGAGTAGGTACAGCCCTTCACCTGCTCGGGGAAGTCCAGCCCGCGCGTGAGGCGGACCCGGAAGGTGACTCCGTCCACGGCGGCCGTGCCCTTGTTGGTGAGGGTGACGGACTTGTCGTACACCTCACCCGGCTTGGGAGTCGCAGTAGGCAGGGCCGACACGACCAGTTCGGGCGCGCCTTCCTCGGCCTGCGCCAGGGGCGCGGCGACAACGGGACCGGCGAAGGCGATCACGGCAGCGGCCAGGACGGCTGCCGAGGGGCGGAGGTGCACGGTGGTTCTCCTCGTCGAAACAGTGGGCGGGACGACCGGAACGTCAGCTACCGGTCATGTCCTGGACACGTGAGAGGCGCCGTGGGTTGTGCACGACTTCACGAAGCCCCGCCCTGAGCTGTGCACCGAGCCCCTCCACGCCCGGCGGATTGCCCCGTTGCGCCCTGAACGCGCCCCTTTCCCGGTCCCCAACCCCGCGCACATGCTCGGGTCATGGGGGACACAGACGAGCCGAGCATCATCCCGTTACCCGACCCCGACGGACACCGGCAGCGGCCACCGGACGCCCCGCGGCCGTGGGAGAAGACCGACCGGGCGCAGGCCGCGATGGAAGGCGCCACCGGGCCCGAGCCGCCCGCTCCGCCCGTCTGCCCCAACTGCGGGCTCGTCGGTGATCGGCGTGTCACCTACTACGGCCGGCACGTCCTCCTGGAACCGGACATGCCGGTGCCCGCACACATGGTGCCCGCCTGGCACCGCTGGTACGTGGACGTGAACGGGACGGCCTGGAACAGCCGCGCGGACGAACCCGCGCCCGGTGCGGTGTGCCGCGTACCGCATCGCATCGCCTGCCCGGGGCTGAGGATCGAGGAGGTCGGCCTCTGGCGGTGGCTGGACGCCGTACGTGCGGAGAACGCGCGCCGGGCGCGGCGAAAGGCCGACGAGGACACCGACCCGGCGGCACTTCCCGATGCCGGCTGACGCCTGTGGAGGCCGTGGCGGGATTCGAACCCGCGTAACTCGCTTTGCAGGCGAGCCCCTGAACCACTCGGGCACACGGCCGGGACCGAGACGGACTCGACTGCCGTGGCGGGATTCGAACCCGCGTGACTCCCCGCGAGCGGAGCTCGCTGATGGATGCAGCGCAGGCGAGCCCCTGAACCACTCGGGCACACGACCGTGTCTGAACTCGGTGCAGTGACCGTAGGCCGGGGCGGAGGGAGGGTTCAAGGGCATCGGGCGGGCTGCAACGCGACTGCCATACGCCGTTCATGAAGGGGGTGGCCGCGAGGAGGGGCGTACGACCAAGGTCCCACGAGGGGACCGTCTCGCGACAGGGGTCAAAGTGCCGCGTGGCCCTTACTCTGGCGGTCATGACCGTTCCGAAGCCGCGTGACGCAGATGTCGTGGAAGCCGATGGCCTGACCTCCGTCCCCGCAGCGGACGAGACCGTGCTCGGGCGGACGTACCGGGCGCTGAGCTTCGGGATCGTCTCCGTGGTGCTGCTCATCGCCTTCGAGGCGACGGCGGTCGGTACGGCGATGCCCGTCGCGGCACGGGAGTTGGACGGGGTGCCGCTGTACGCGTTCGCGTTCTCCGGGTACTTCACGACGAGTCTGTTCGGGATGGTGCTGTCCGGCCAGTGGTCGGACCGGCGCGGACCCCTCGGGCCGTTGACGACGGGCATCGCCTCCTTCGGGGCCGGGCTGTTGCTGTCGGGGACGGCCGGGGCGATGTGGGTGTTCATCCTGGGGCGGGCCGTGCAGGGGCTCGGCGGCGGGCTGGTGATCGTCGCGCTGTACGTCGTCGTCGGGCGGGCGTATCCGGAGCGGCTGCGGCCGGCCATCATGGCCGCGTTCGCCGCGGGCTGGATCCTGCCGTCGATCGTCGGCCCGCTCGCCGCCGGCACGGTGACCGAGCACCTCGGGTGGCGGTGGGTGTTCATCGGGATACCCGTGCTCGTCGTCTTCCCGCTCGCGCTCGCACTGCCGCAGATACGCCGCCGCGCGTCCGGCCCGGTGCCGACGCCGGACTCGGATCCCTCCGGCCGGCCCCCCTCCCTCAACCGCCGCCGCATCCGCCTGGCCCTGGCCATCTCCCTCGGCGCCGGCCTCCTCCAGTACGCCGCCCAGGACCTGCGCCCGCTCTCGCTCCTGCCGGGCGCGGCCGGACTGGCCCTGCTGGTGCCCGCCGTGCTCGGGCTGCTCCCGCGCGGCACCTACCGGGCCGCTCGCGGGCTGCCCTCCGTCGTGCTGCTGCGCGGCGTGGCCGCGGGGTCCTTCGTCGCCGCGGAATCCTTCGTACCGCTGATGCTGGTGACGCAGCGCGGGCTCAGTCCGACGCTGGCCGGATTCTCGCTCGCCGCGGGCGGCGGGACGTGGGCGCTGGGCTCGTGGGTGCAGTCGCGGTCGCGGTTCGAGCCCTATCGGGAGCGGTTGACGACCGCCGGGATGCTGCTGGTGGCGGCGGCCATCACCACCGCGCCGAGTGTGCTGCTGGACTCCGTGCCCGTCTGGACCCTGGCCGTCGCCTGGGCGTTCGGCTGCTTCGGCATGGGCCTCGTCATCTCCTCCACGAGCGTGCTCCTGCTCAAGCTCTCCGCCCCCGAGGAGGCCGGCACCAACTCCGCCGCCCTGCAGATCTCCGACGGTCTCTCCAACGTCGTCCTGCTCTCCGCCGGCGGCGCCGCCTTCGCCGCCCTCGGCGGCGGCACGGTCACCCACACCACCGCAGGCACCACCGCCTCCCACCCGGCAGCCTTCACCGCCGTGTTCCTGCCGATGGCGGTGGTCGCGCTGGTGGGGGCCTGGGTGACCACGCGGCTGCGGGAGCGGTGAGGAGCCCTGCCGGGCTGTGACGTGGATCCCACCCTGGCATGACCGGGGCTTGTCCGCGCATGAGCAGTGGCAGGGCGCCGGTAGGGTGGCCCGGTTGTCATACGTAGCCGAGCCGTCAGGCTCCCTCGAACGAGCCGCCCGACCCCCAACGGAGACCGTGACTACCACCGCCGGCACCAGCTCTGCCTCGCACCACCTGTCCCCGGCGTTCCCCGGCCGCGCCCCCTGGGGTACCGCCAGCAAGCTGCGCGCCTGGCAGCAGGGCGCGATGGAGAAGTACATCCAGGAGCAGCCGCGGGACTTCCTGGCGGTCGCCACCCCCGGCGCCGGCAAGACGACCTTCGCGCTGACGCTGGCGTCCTGGCTGCTGCACCACCATGTCGTGCAGCAGGTCACCGTGGTCGCCCCGACCGAGCATCTGAAGAAGCAGTGGGCCGAGGCCGCGGCCCGTATAGGCATCAAGCTCGACCCGGAGTACAGCGCCGGGCCGCTCGGCCGGGAGTACCACGGCGTCGCCGTGACGTACGCGGGTGTCGGCGTGCGGCCGATGCTCCACCGCAACCGGGTCGAGCAGCGCAAGACGCTGGTCATCCTCGACGAGATCCACCACGCCGGTGACAGCAAGTCCTGGGGCGAGGCCTGTCTGGAGGCCTTCGAGCCCGCCACCCGCCGGCTGGCCCTGACCGGTACGCCCTTCCGGTCCGACACCAACCCCATCCCCTTCGTGACGTACGAGGAGGGCAACGACGGGATCCGGCGGTCCGCAGCCGACTACACCTACGGATACGGCAACGCGCTCGCCGACAACGTCGTCCGGCCCGTCATCTTCCTCTCCTACAGCGGCAACATGCGCTGGCGCACCAAGGCCGGTGACGAGGTCGCCGCGCGGCTCGGCGAGCCCATGACCAAGGACGCCGTCAGCCAGGCCTGGCGCACCGCCCTCGATCCGCGCGGTGAGTGGATGCCCGCCGTGCTGCGCGCCGCCGACCAGCGGCTGACCGAGGTGCGCAAGGCCATCCCGGACGCCGGTGCGCTCGTCATCGCCTCCGACCAGGACTCGGCGCGCGCGTACGCCAAGCTGATCCGCGAGATCACGGGCAGCAAGGCGACCCTCGTGCTGTCCGACGACGCCGGCGCCTCCGAGCGGATCGACGAGTTCAGCGCGAACAACGACCGGTGGATGGTCGCCGTGCGGATGGTGTCCGAGGGCGTCGACGTGCCCCGGCTCGCGGTCGGCGTGTACGCCACCACCATTTCCACTCCGCTCTTCTTCGCGCAGGCCGTCGGACGTTTCGTACGGTCCCGGCGGCGCGGCGAGACGGCCTCCGTGTTCCTGCCGACCGTGCCGGACCTGCTCTCCTTCGCCAACGAGATGGAGCGCGAGCGCGACCACGTCCTCGACAAGCCCAAGAAGGAGGGCGAGGAGGACCCGTACGCCGAATCCGAGAAGGAGATGGAGGAGGCGAACAAGGAGCAGGACGAGGACACCGGCGAACAGGACATGCTGCCCTTCGAGGCGCTGGAGTCCGACGCGGTCTTCGACCGGGTCATGTACAACGGCGCCGAGTTCGGCATGCAGGCCCACCCGGGCAGCGAGGAGGAGCAGGACTACCTCGGCATCCCGGGGCTGCTGGAGCCCGACCAGGTCCAGCTGCTGCTCCAGAAGCGGCAGGCCCGGCAGATCGCGCACAGCCGCAAGAAGCCGGACGAGGAGGCCGACCTGCTCGAAGTGCCCGCCGAGCGGCGGCCGGTCGTCTCGCACAAGGAGATGATGGAGCTGCGGCGGCAGCTCAACACGATGGTCGGCGCGTACGTCCACCAGAGCGGCAAGCCGCACGGCGTGATCCACACGGAGCTGCGGCGCGTGTGCGGGGGGCCTCCGGCGGCGGAGGCGACGGCGGGGCAGCTACGGCAGCGGATCGCCAAGGTGCAGGAGTGGGCTACGCGCATGAAGTGACGCGTGTGTCGTACGTATGCGGGCAAAGGGCGCCAGTCGGTCCGATGCGGTGCCCGGATTCTGGACGGAGCCTTCCGCTCAGCGAACTCCCTTCGCTACTGTCCGGCTACGCACACGCCCCGTGGCAGCGCCGCCGCGGAGCGCAGCCGTGAAGCGACGCGGTCCGGACAGGCCGGGCCGCCGGCCGATCGGCGGCCTCTGAAGCGCGTCGCCGACGGGACTCGGTGACGCAACCGCCGACCAGGGGGCCGCCGACCTCACCACTAAGGAGTGGGCGTCGTGACCGCGGAGACCTCCCAGACGCTCGACAGGGGACTACGGGTCCTCAAGCTGCTCGCCGACACGGACCACGGGCTGACCGTGACCGAGCTCTCCCTCAAACTGGGCGTCAACCGGACCGTGGTGTACCGGTTGCTCGCCACGCTGGAACAGCATGCGCTCATACGCCGTGACCTGGGCGGACGTGCCCGGGTCGGACTCGGCGTGCTGCGTCTGGGCCGGCAGGTCCATCCCCTGGTACGCGAGGCCGCGATGCCGGCGCTGCGGTCGCTGGCCGAGGACATCGGCGCGACGGCGCACCTGACCCTGGTGGACGGGGCGGACGCGCTCGCCGTGGCCGTGGTCGAGCCGACCTGGACGGACTACCACGTCGCCTACCGGGCCGGTTTCCGCCACCCTCTGGACCGTGGCGCCGCGGGCAAGGCGATCCTCGCGGCCCGGCAGCACCCGATGACGGACCCGGGCTTCACCCTGACCCACGGGGAGCTGGAGGCGGGCGCGTGCGGGGCGGCGGCCCCGCTGCTGGGCGTGACGGGCGTCGAGGGCAGCGTGGGTGTGGTGATGCTGGCGGACGTGGTGCCGGAGCGGGTGGGGGACAGGGTCGTCGAGGCGGCACGAGAGGTCGCGGACGCGCTGCGCTGACGTGTGCGGAGCCCTCCTGCCCGGCCCCGGGTGACCTGGGCCCGGCCGGATTCCACGCCCGAGTTAGATTGATCCCGTGTTCTCTCGCCTCACGCGTCCCCAGGCCATCGCCGTCTGCGCCCTGCCCGTCGTGGCTCTGCTCGCCACGGCGGTGTTCGCGCCGCTGCCGTTCTCGGTGGCGCAGCCCGGGCAGACGACGAACGTGCTCGGGAAGAACAAGGGCGCCCCGGTGATCACCATCAAGGGTGCGCCGACCCGGGACACGCCTGGCCAGCTGCGCATGACCACCATCGTGGCGACCTCACCGGACACCCGGGTCTCGCTCCCGGACGTCATCGACAGCTGGTTCCGCACGGACCGGGCGGTCATGCCGCGCGACGCGATCTACCCGAGCGGCGACACCGTCCAGGAGATCGAGCGGCACAACGAGAAGCAGATGAAGGAGTCCCAGGACGCGGCGACGCAGGCCGCGCTGAACTATCTCGGCCTCGACGACAAGGACGTCAAGGTCGGCCTGCGGCTCGCGGACGTGGGCGGGCCCAGTGCCGGGCTGCTGTTCTCCCTGGGGATCGTCGACAAGCTCGACGGCGACGGCACCGGTGGTGATCTCACGGGGGGCCGTGTCATCGCCGGCACCGGCACGATCGCCGCCGACGGCACGGTCGGGGCGGTGGGGGGCGTCGCCCTCAAGACGCAGGCCGCCAAGCGGGACGGGGCGACGGTGTTCCTCGTCCCGAAGGCGGAGTGCGCGGACGCGCGGGCCGAACTGCCGAAGGGCCTTCGGCTGATTCCGGTGACCACGCTGAAGAGCACGGTGAGTTCCCTGGCGGCCCTGGAGAGCGGCAAGGGGTCCGTGCCCAGCTGTTAGTGGGCGGCCGCGACCGTCCCCGGCCGGGTGGCGAGCCTTAATCCGACCTCTACGACGGTCCAGCCGAGGCGGGTACGGAGACCGTGTCCGTTCCGGGCAGTGGGGCGCGGGACACCGACTTCGGCACGGAGTTCGGCGGCGCGGGCGTGGTGCAGGGCGAGGTGGATGTCGGGGTGCATGAGTGATGGCCTCTCACAGCTTCATCTGGATGGGGAAGACGTGCGTGTGGACGCGCACCGTTTCCGCGTCCGGGGTGCCCTCGGGCAGAGGGCGGTAGCTCTGGACGAGGTCGTGTATCTTGCCGATCAGCTCACGGGCGAGTTCGGGAGTGAGGTGCACGGTGAAGTCGCTCAGATCGGTGGCGCCGTCCCAGTCCTCGGCCCAGTCGCTCGCGGTGCCGAGCCAGGTCGCGACCTCTCGGGTGTGCACGTTCGCGATCTCGTAGCGGAACATGGCGACGGCTCCGCGCACGGCCGGATCCGGGTCCTTGATCAGGGTCTCGTCGATTTGGACGCCCTGGTCCATCGCCTTCCACCAGCGCTCCCGTCCCTTGCCGCGCTCCGGGTCGTCCGCGACGAAGCCGTGCGCCGCGAGCTGCCGTAGGTGGTAACTGGTCGCGCCGCTCGACTCGCCCAGCTTCTCGGCCAGTTGGGAGGCGGTCGCGGGACCGCCGCGCCGCAGCGCGACCAGTAGCTGCATTCGCAGGGGATGGGCCAGGCCGCGGAGGGATCGGGCGTCGAGCAGCCGGGGAGCCGGTTCTTCGGGCATGCATGCAAAGGTAGCGTTGCAAAGAGTCCTTTGCAACGGCTCCTTTGTAAGTCACCCCTCCCTGACCAACCCCTCCTCCACCATCCACTCCAGCGCCACCTGATGCGGATCCTGCCCCTCCACATCCACCTTCGCGTTCAGCCGCCGCGCCACCGTGTTGTCCAGCCTCGCCGTCACCGGGTCCAGGACATCCGCGATCGCCGGCCACCGCTTCAGGGTCCTCGCGTTGATCATCGGCGCGGCGTTGTAGTTGGGGAAGAACTTCCTGTCGTCCGCCATGACCGCGAGGTTCATGGAGTCGATGCGCCCGTCGGTGGTGAACACCTCCCCGTACGGGCAACTCCCCTTCGACGTCTGGGTGTAGATGATCCCCGTGTCCATCTGCGTGACGCTCCGCGCCGGCAGCTCCATCCCGTACGCCCGCTGCATGCCCGGCAACCCGTCCGCCCGGTTCGCGAACTCGACCTCCACGCACAGCTTCACCGCCCCGGGGTCGGACTTCGCCAGCTTCGCCACGTCCGACAGGGTCTTCGTGCCGTACCTCTTCGCGTTCTCCTGGTTCATCGCCAGCGCGTACGTGTTGTTCAGGGCCGACGGCCGCAGCCAGGCCAGCCCGTTCGCCACGTCGGCCTTCTTCACCGCCTCCCACTGCGCGCGCGGATCGGTGACCGGCTCGCTGTTCCCCAGGTACGTGATCCAGGCCGTGCCCGTGTACTCGTACCCGGCGTCGGCGTCGCCCTTGCGGACGGCCTCGCGGCTGCCGAGGGAACCCTGGATGCCCGTGCGGTCGAGTACCTCCGCCCCGGCTGCCTCCAGGGCGATGCCCATGATCGCGCCGAGGATCAGGCCCTCGGTGAACGACTTGGACGTCACCGTCAGGCTCGCGCCCTTCAGCGGCTCGCCCCGCCCGGCCGACCCGGGCCGCACGTCGTCCGCCATGGGGGAGCCGCTGGTCAGACCGCACCCCGCGACCAACAATCCCGCAGCCGGCGCCAGGAACAACCGCCGTCTCATGACTGGAGCCCCCGCGGCCGCAGGAGCACTTCCGCCAGCGAGGCCAGCCAGTCCACCAGCAGCGCCAGGACCACCATGAGGACCGAGCCCAGCACCAGCACCGGCATCCGCTGGTTGGTGATCCCGGTCGTGATCAGCACGCCCAGTCCGCCGCCCCCGCCGAAGACCGCCAGGGTCGCCGTGCCGACGTTCAGGACGAGGGCCGTGCGGACACCCGCCAGGATCAGCGGGACCGCCAGCGGCAGTTCGACCCGGGTCAGCACTTCCGCCGATGACATGCCGATGCCCCGGGCCGCCTCCAGCAGCGTCGGGTCGTTCGCCTTCAGGCCGGCGATCGTGTTCGACAGCACGGGCAGCACGGCGTAGGCGATGATGCCGATCAGGGCGGCCCTGCGGCCGATGCCCAGCCAGATGACGAGGAGCGCCAGCAGGCCGATCGCAGGCGTCGCCTGGCCCGTGTTGGCGAACGCCATCGCCACCGGGGCGGCCCTGCGGAACGCCCCGCGGGTCAGCAGGATCCCCAGCGGGATCGCGATGATCAGCACGAAGAACGTGGAGATCGCGGTCAGTTGGATGTGCTGCCACAGGGCCTTGGAGACCTGGCCGCCGGACAGGGCGTTGCGGGTCAGCGCGTCCAGGTCGGCCTGCCGGAACCAGAGCCAGGTGGCGAGCAGGACGGCCACCAGGACGGCGGGCAGCACGGTCAGCTTCTGCCGGCCGATCCGCCGGGGCGGCGGGCCGGGTGCCGTCCGGGGCGCCTCGGCCTCCTCCTCGTCCGCCGCCGGCCCGGGGGCGGTTCGCACCGGCCCGGGAGCGGTCACCGCGTCCCTCCGAAGCCGCCCACGCCCGTGACGCCCCGGTCGCCCTCCTGCTCCACGTGCGTCTGCGCCGCGCGCAGTTCCTCCAGCTCGTGCTGGTTCTCCAGCGCGTCCAGCCGGTCGGCCTCCAGCATGCCGTGCACGGAGTTGAGGAGCGTCTCCATGTCGACGACGCCGGTGTACTCACCGTTCCGTCCCGTGACCGCCACCCGCCCGGTGTTGTCGGTGAGCACCGCCTCCAGCGCGTCCCGCAGGGTCGCGTCCCGGGTGACCGTGTCGTGCACCGGCGTCCCGGCGCGGGCCAGCGAGCCGCGGGCCCGCATCAGATCGCCGCGCCTGAGCCACTTGCAGGGGCGGCCGTGCCGGTCGAGCAGCAGGACCTCGTTGGTGCCGCCGGCCCGCAGCCGGTTGACGATCTGCTGCAACGGGTCGTCGATCATCACCGTCGGATAGTCGGTGATCTCCACGTCCCGTACCCGGGTCAGGTTCAGCCGCTTCAGCGCCGCTCCGGCGCCGACGAACCCGGACACGAAGTCGTCCGCCGGGTTGGCGAGGATCGCCTCCGGGGTGTCGAACTGCGCGATGTGGGAGCGTTCGCGCAGGACGGCGATCCGGTCGCCGATCTTGATCGCCTCGTCGAAGTCGTGCGTGACGAAGACGATCGTCTTGTGCAGCTCGTGCTGGAGCCGGATCAGCTCGTCCTGGAGATGGTCGCGGGTGATCGGGTCCACCGCCCCGAACGGCTCGTCCATCAGCAGCACCGGGGGATCGGCGGCGAGGGCCCGGGCCACGCCCACGCGCTGCTGCTGGCCGCCGGAGAGCTGGCGCGGGTAGCGGCCGTGGAACTCGCCGGGGTCCAGGCCGACGAGGTCGAGCAGTTCCTCGGTCCGCGCCCCGATCCGGGACTTCGGCCAGCCGATCATCCTCGGTACGAGCGCGATGTTCTGCGCGACCGTCATGTGCGGGAAGAGCCCGGCGGACTGGATCGCGTAACCGATCTTGCGGCGCAGCCCGACCGGATCGATGTCGGTGACGTCCTCACCGCCCATGCGGATACGGCCGCCGGTCGGCTCGATCAACCTGTTGATCATCTTGAGCAGGGTCGACTTGCCGCAGCCCGAGGGGCCGACGAGGACGACGACCTCGCCCGCCTTGATCTCCATGCTCACGTTGTCCACGGCCGGCTGCGCAACCCCCGGGTACCGCTTCGTCAGGCTCTCCAGCTCGATGGAGGCCCCGTGGCCGCCGGTCTCAGGCACGGATCCCCCCGGGGATGGTCAGCCGCCCGATCAGGACGTAGCCGGCGTCGAACAGCAGCGCCAGGACGATGGTGCCGAGCGTGCCCGCGAGGACCTGGTTGAGCGCGTTGGCGCTGCCGAGTGAGGCGAGGCCGCGGAAGATGACGTTGCCGAGGCCGGGGCCCGAGGCGTACGCCGCGATGGCCGCGATGCCCATCAGCATCTGGGTCGCGACCCGGATGCCGGTCAGGATCGGCGGCCAGGCCAGCGGCAGCTCGATCCGCAGCAGCCGGGCCGGGCGGGACATGCCGATGCCCGTGGCCGCGTCCACCAGCGCCGGGTCGACCCCGCGCAGCCCGACGATCGCGTTGCGCACGACCGGCAGCAGCCCGTACAGCGTCAGCGCGATCACGGTCGGCGGTACGCCCAGGCCCACGACCGGGATGAGCAGACCGATCAGGGCGAGCGCCGGCACGGTCAGGACGGTGGCGGTGGTCGTCGTGGCGAGGTTCCCGGCCCACTCGCTGCGGTAGGTGGCGACAGCGATCAGGACGCCGAGCACGGTCGCGACGACCATGCACTGGAAGACGGCGCCGGCGTGCTGGTAGGCGTCCGTGAGCAGTTGCTGGTGTCGGCCCGCCACGTACTCCCAGAAGTTCACACGCGCTCACCCCTAGACTTCAGGTCTCCTCCGCGGCCTGCTCCACCAGCGGGATGATCCGCAGCGGAACGGGGTTCTCCATGACGATCGCCGTGGAGGCCCGGACGATGCCATCAAAACCGACGACCCGGTCGATCACACGCTGGAGATCGGCGTTGGAGCGGGCCACCAGTCGGCACAGCATGTCCCCGCTGCCGGTGGTGGTGTGCAGCTCCAGCACCTCGGGCACGCTCGCCAAGTGGGCCCGTACGTCGGCGCCTTGGCCCTGCCGGATCTGGAGCGTCGCGAACGCCGTCACCGGGTAGCCGAGCGCGGCCGGGTCCACCTGCGGACCGAAGCCGCGGATGACTCCGTTCGACTGAAGCCGGTCGAGCCGCGCCTGCACGGTGCCCCGGGCCACGCCGAGCCGGCGGGACATCTCCAGCACCCCGATCCGCGGCTCCCGGGCCAGCAGCAGGATGATCCGGCCGTCCAGATGATCGATCGCCACAGCAGCCTCCCGGCATGGTCATCCTGTACAGAAAGGCCGCCGATACGGCCGTATTGCTGAACAGGTTGCCCAGTGGAATCGCAAACTATTGCGCACCTTGCCGGTCGGGGAGACCCTGCGGCTATGACGCAGACCACACACCACACTCCCGACACCGCCCGGCAGGCCGACCCCTTCCCGGTCAAGGGAATGGACGCGGTCGTCTTCGCCGTGGGCAACGCCAAGCAGGCGGCGCACTACTACTCCACGGCCTTCGGCATGAAGCTGGTCGCCTACTCCGGACCGGAGAACGGCAGCCGCGAGACCGCTGCCTACGTCCTGGAGAACGGCTCCGCCCGCTTCGTCCTCACCTCGGTCATCAAGCCGGCCGGCGACTGGGGCCGCTTCCTCGCCCGGCACGTGGCCGAGCACGGCGACGGCGTCGTCGACCTCGCCATCGAGGTCCCGGACGCGCGCGCCGCCTATGCGTACGCCCTGGAACACGGCGCCCGCTCGGTGGCCGAGCCCTACGAGCTGAAGGACGAGCACGGCACGGTCGTCCTGGCCGCCATCGCCACCTACGGCGAGACCCGCCACACCCTGGTCGAGCGCTCCGGCTACGACGGCCCGTACCTGCCCGGGTTCGTGGCGGCCCAGCCGATGGTCGAGCCGCCCGCCCAGCGCACCTTCCAGGCGATCGACCACTGCGTCGGCAACGTCGAGCTCGGCCGGATGAACGAGTGGGTCGGCTTCTACAACAAGGTGATGGGCTTCACGAACATGAAGGAGTTCGTGGGCGACGACATCGCCACCGAGTACAGCGCGCTGATGTCGAAGGTCGTCGCCGACGGCACGCTCAAGGTCAAGTTCCCGATCAACGAACCGGCCGTCGCGAAGAAGAAGTCCCAGATCGACGAGTATCTGGAGTTCTACGGCGGCGCGGGCGTCCAGCACATCGCGCTCAACACCAACGACATCGTCCAGACGGTCCGCACCATGCGCGCGGCCGGCGTGGAGTTCCTCAACACGCCCGACTCGTACTACGACACGCTGGGGGAGTGGGTCGGCGAGACCCGGGTCCCGATCGACACCCTGCGCGAACTGAAGATCCTCGCCGACCGCGACGAGGACGGCTACCTGCTGCAGATCTTCACCAAGCCGGTCCAGGACCGCCCGACCGTCTTCTTCGAGATCATCGAACGCCACGGCTCGATGGGCTTCGGCAAGGGCAACTTCAAGGCCCTGTTCGAGGCGATCGAACGAGAGCAGGCCCGCCGCGGCAACCTGTGACCCGGCCACCCCTTTGAGCTCGTGCGGGTGTCACGGGGCACCCGCACGACCTCACTCCCCGGCCGTCTCCGGCAGCGCGTCGTCCGGCGGCTCACCCAGCGCCTCCAGCGCCGTCCGCGCCGCGGGCGCATGCAGGGGCGAGAAGTGCGGGTTGATCCGCAGTGCCTCCGCCAGGTGGCGTCGTGCGGCGCCGTACTGGTCCAGCTCCCGTTCGATCATGCCGCGGTGATACATGTACACCGCGCTGCGCACCCCGCCCCCGTGCTCGGCGTCCGTCGCCCGCGCCGCGAAGCGCAGCGCCTTCTGGGGCTCCCCGGCCCGGTGCAGTGCCCAGCCCAGCGCGTCGGCGACCTCGGTCCCCGGCTGGCGGTGCCACTCCGCACGCAATCGCCGTACCGCCTCCCGCGGGTCGCCGTGGTCCGCCTCGAACTGGCCCAGCACCAGCTCCTCGTCGGCCCCGCCCGCCGCGGCGGCCCGGACCCGTGCCCGCAGCAGGTCGTACTGCACCAGGGCGGCCTCCGGCATGCCCAGGGACTCGTACAACTCGCCCAGCTCCAGGGCGTACCGGGGACAGGGCTGCTTGGTGAGGGCCGCCCGGTACGCGTTCAGCGCCTGAGCCGTGCGGCCCAGGGCCGCAAGCGTCCGGCCTTGCCCGGCCTGCGCCGCCCGCTGGTCGGGGTCGAGGCGCACCGCCTCCTGGAAGTGCCGCAGCGCGTCCTGGAGGTCCCCGCGTTCCCAGGCCAACTGCCCGGCCCGCTCCAGATAGGCCGCCCGCTCGGGCGGTGTCCGCGCGCCCGCCGCCGCGTCCGCCAGCGAGGCCGCCGCGTCCTCCCGCCGGCCGCGGTCCCGGTAGACGGCCGCGGCCCGCGCCAGCACGGCGGGCCCCGAGCGCAACTCCGTCAGCCGGTCCAGCGTCCGCTCGGCCGCCGCGTGCTCGCCGAGCCCGGTGTAGGCGTCGATGAGCAGTGGATACGTCGTCCACCGCCGGGGCTCCAGCGTCAGCGCCGCCTCGCCCCAGCGGCGTGCGGCGGGGAAGTCCCGCCGCGCGGTGGCCAGCGCGGCCAGCCCGGCCAGGGCCCGCGTGTTCCCCTTCGGCCGCACCTTCAGCGACGTACGCAACGCCTTCTCCGCGCGCGGGTAGTACGCCGGGTCCGCCAGCCGCCGCCCCTGCTCCACGTAGGCCGCCCCGAGCACCGCCCAGGACCGCGCGTCCCGCGGACGGGCCCGCAGCCGCTTCTCCCGCTCGTCGATCAGCTCCGCCATGTCGGGCAGCGCGGCCGGCACCCCGGCGGTGACCGCCGCCATGGCCACCGCCCCCGGCGACGGCGGGGCGGGCTCGGCCGGCCGCCCCGACGGCAGCAGCACCAGCACCCCGACGAGCACGGCACAGCCCGCGACGGAGGCGAGCACCACCCGCCGGGTGCGGAAGCGGCCCTCAGGGGGCTTCTGCTGGTTCTCCATGGCGCTCACTGTGCGTCAGTACGACGACCACACCCGGGCAGCCGAAGGGTGCCGCCGACGGGTTCACACCGATGGCCCCGGGTGCGAACCTGTGATCATGAGCCGTATCGAAGCGCCCAGCGACGAAACGACCGGCAACCTTCTGGACCTGCTGCGCAGCGGCCTGCCCGCCGAGGCGGTCCTCACCGACCCCGACGTAACGGCCTCCTACGCCCACGACATGGCCAGCTTCTGCCCGGCCGGCGCCCCGGCCGTGGTCGTCCTGCCCCGCACGGCCGAACAGGTCCAGCACGTGATGCGCACCGCCACCGCCCTGCGCGTCCCGGTCGTCCCGCAGGGCGCCCGCACCGGACTGTCCGGCGCCGCGAACGCCTCCGACGGCTGCATCGTGCTCTCCCTGACCAAGATGGACCGGATCCTGGAGATCAACCCGGTCGACCGCGTCGCCGTCGTCGAGCCCGGCGTGATCAACGCCGCCCTCTCCCGGGCCGTCGGCGAACACGGCCTGTACTACCCGCCGGACCCCTCCAGCTGGGAGATGTGCACCATCGGCGGCAACATCGGCACGGCCTCGGGCGGCCTGTGCTGCGTGAAGTACGGGGTCACCGCCGAGTACGTCCTCGGACTGGACGTGGTGCTGGCCGACGGGCGGCTCATGTCCACCGGCCGCCGCACCGCCAAGGGCGTCGCCGGGTACGACCTGACCCGGCTGTTCGTCGGCTCCGAGGGCTCGCTCGGCATCGTCGTACGGGCCGTGCTGGGCTTGCGTCCCAAGCCGCCCGAGCAGCTCGTGCTGGCCGCCGAGTTCGCCTCCGGGGCCGCCGCCTGCGACGCCGTGTGCCGCATCATGGAGGGCGGCCACGTCCCGTCACTCCTCGAACTCATGGACCGTACGACGGTCAAGGCCGTCAACGACCTGGCTCAGATGGGCCTCCCGGAGAGCACCGAGGCCCTGCTGCTCGCCGCCTTCGACACCACCGACCCGGCCGCCGACCTCACCGCCGTCGGTGCCCTGTGCGAGGCCGCCGGCGCCACCCAGGTCGTCCCGGCCGACGACGCGGCCGAGTCCGAACTGCTCCTCCAGGCGCGCCGGCTGTCGCTCACCGCGCTGGAGGCGGTCAAGGGCGTGACGATGATCGACGACGTCTGCGTGCCCCGCTCCCGGCTCGCCGAGATGCTGGAAGGGGTCGACCGGATCGCCGAGAAGTACCAGCTCACCATCGGGGTCGTCGCCCATGCGGGGGACGGCAACACCCACCCGACGGTGTGTTTCGACCCGGCCGACCCCGACGAGTCCCGGCGCGCCCGCGAATCGTTCGACGAGATCATGGCCCTCGGCCTGGAACTCGGCGGCACCATCACCGGCGAGCACGGCGTCGGCGTGCTGAAGAAGGAGTGGCTGGCGCGCGAGATCGGCCCCGTCGGGATGGAGATGCAGCGGGCCGTCAAGCGGGCCTTCGACCCGCTGAACATCCTCAACCCGGGCAAGCTCTTCTGACGTTTTGCGCAGGGGGAGGCGCCGGGCCGCGCGATGCGTAGCACATCGGTGCTCGAAAGGGGTGGGTCCGGTGGGAGCGGCGGTGGGGGTTGCGCGCGTCTGATAGATGTGGAGGCCCCCATTTGGCCCTCGAGCAGATACGGGACGACGGAGATGAGCGCCCCAACCCCGGCCCCCGGTGACGACAGGCCCCGCGAAGGTTATTACCCGGACCCGTCCATTCCTGGATACGTCCGGTACTGGAACGGTGCCTCCTGGGTACCGGGCACCAGCCGTCCCGCACCCAAGGACGGCGAGACGCTCGCGCCGCCGCCCGGCGCGGAGCAGTCCGGCGCCTCCGGCTCCGCTTCCGCCCCGGCCTCCGGCTCGGTCGAGGAGACCGGTCCGCACTTCTTCGACGAGGACCCGGCCGACGAGCCGTCCCCCGCCGACGCCCAGCACGGCAGCCGTCCCGAACCCGCGTCCGCCTGGGGCGCCGACCGCTCCCGCCAGTCCGGCTTCGGCGGCGACCAGGACCGCCGTGTCTCGTGGGGCGCACCACAGGGAGCGCAGGAAGCGCCTCGGCAAGGAGCGCCTCAGCAGGGTGCCGACCCGAGGGTGGCGCACGCCGACCGGCAGCCGGCCGACGAGTCCGCCCCACAGGGCGAACCACCGTCACCCGGCGACCGGGAGGCGAACGCCGCGGCCGCCGGCAGCACCTTCGTTTTCCGCCGCCCGACGGGCAAGGCCGGGGGAGGAGCGCCCTCCGCCGAGGTCCCCGACGAGGGCACGATGACGTTCCGTGCGGTGCCGCCGCGTCAGGGCCCGGCGGGTTCCGCGGGCTCGGGCGGTTCGGGCAGTGGCCCGGCGGGGTCCGGATTCGGCGCGCCGGGAGGCCCGGGCGGCCCGGGCGGATCCGGCGGTAACCCGGCAGGGCCCGGTTTCGGCCCGCAGGGAGCGGCAGCGGGCCCGGCGGGGTCCGGTTTCAGGGCCCAGGCCGGTCCGGGTGGCAGCCCGGCGGGGCCCGCGCTCGGCGCGCAGGGCGGCACGGCCGCCCCCGGTGACGCCCCGAACCGCCCCGGCTTCGCTGCCGGGAAGGCCGCCGCCGCCCGGGCCGCCGCGCAGGCCGACCCCGGCGCCCAGGCCCCCGCGGCCGCCCCGACGGCGCTGTCCGGGCCCCAGACGGCGCCGTCGGGGCGGCC
>NZ_MUKA01000670.1 GCF_002150735.1 Streptomyces africanus | reverse complement strand
CCGCGCGAGGACCTGTCGTACGCGGCCAACTATCTGTACATGTTGACCGGCTCGGTGCCGACCGAGCAGCACGCACGGGCGATCGAGCAATACCTGATCTCAACCATTGATCACGGATTCAATGCATCAACCTTCACGGCTCGGGTCATCGCGTCGACGGGTGCGGATGTGGCGGCGTGCCTCGCCGGTGCGGTGGCGGCGCTGTCGGGGCCGTTGCACGGCGGTGCGCCCAGTCGCGCGCTGGACACCCTGGACGCGATCGGCACTCCGGACCGTATCGACTCCTGGGTGCGGCAGCGGGTGCTCGCCGGTGAGCGGATCATGGGCTTCGGGCACGCGATCTACCGCACGGAGGACCCCAGGTCACGGATGCTGCGCGAGGTCGCACAGGGGTTCGGCGGTCCGCGGGTGGACTTCGCCGCGGAGGTCGAACGGCACGTCGAGGCGATCCTGACGGAGCTGAAGCCCGGCCGCGAACTCCACACCAACGTCGAGTACTACGCGGGC
>NZ_MUKA01000669.1:277-813 GCF_002150735.1 Streptomyces africanus | reverse complement strand
GAAGCTCATCATCAGCATGTTGAGCACGCTCTTCGTGCGGACCATGCCGCCGTAGAACAGGGCCAGGCCCGGGGTCATCAGCAGGACGAGGGCGGTGGCGGCGAGCAGCCAGGCGGTGTCGCCGGTGTCGGCGCTTGCGGCGGCCAGAGGCACGGTGTCTCCAACGAGGTGGGGCTCCGGGGGCTCGTCAGAGGTTCACCGGCCCGCGTTTCCGGTTGCGTACGGGTGTGTTTCCGTGACGTTTCGTTGCTTGCGGGTTTCGTGAACCTCACGGCGCGGGCGGCGTTCGGGCGCCTGTGCGGCGGGGCTCTGTGGATCAGGGAGAATGGGCGCCATGAGCGTTCGTACCCAGTCATCCGAAGAGCCGGCCGAGGCTGTCCACAGGGCCGGCTTCGCCTGCTTCGTGGGCCGTCCCAACGCGGGCAAGTCCACCCTCACGAATGCTCTGGTCGGCCAGAAGGTGGCGATCACGGCGAACCAGCCGCAGACGACGCGGCACACCGTGCGGGGCATCGTGCACCGCCCGGACGCCCAGC
>NZ_MUKA01000669.1:0-260 GCF_002150735.1 Streptomyces africanus | reverse complement strand
GCTCGGCAAGGAGCTGGGCTTCGAGTGGGCGGAGATCGTCCCGGTGTCGGCGGTCGGCGACAAGCAGGTGGACCTGCTGGCCGACCTGCTCGTCCCGCTCCTGCCGCAGGGCCCGGCGCTCTACCCCGAGGGCGACCTCACCGACGAGCCCGAGCAGGTCATGATCGCCGAGCTGATCCGCGAGGCCGCGCTGGAGGGCGTCCGCGACGAGCTCCCGCACTCCATCGCCGTCGTCGTCGAGGAGATGCTGCCCCGCGAGG
>NZ_MUKA01000668.1 GCF_002150735.1 Streptomyces africanus | reverse complement strand
CTCCTTCCACCACCCGGCCCGAGACTCCCCGGATCCCGCACTCCATGGCGGCCCCCGACCGCGACACCGAGCTCCGCCGTACCTTCCCCGCCTTCCCGCCCCGGGACCCGGACGGCAAGGGCTTCGCCGAGAGCTGGTGGGGAAACGCGTGGGTCGCCGCGCTGGAGCAGGGCGCGCTGGACGCCAAGCGGCTGGAGCGCGGGCGGGGTTACGCCGGGCAGGGGCATGTCGACGCCATCACCGTGACGCCCGGCCTGGTGCTGGCGTACGTGCGGGGCAGCCGTCCGCGCCCGTACCGCGTGCAAGTGCGGCTGCGCACGCTCGACGACGCCGACTGGGAGCGGTTCCTGGACGCCGCCGCCGACCGGCCCGGGCACATCGCGGCACTCCTCGACAAGGAGATGCCCCAGTCCCTCGCGGACTGCGGCGTGCCCCTGCTGCCGGGCCCGGGCGATCTGGAACCGCGGTGCAGCTGCCCCGACCGGGGCCACCCCTGCAAGCACGCCGCCGCCCTCTGCTACCAGACCGCGCGGCTGCTCGACGCCGACCCCTTCGTCCTGCTCCTGCTGCGCGGCCGGGGCGAACGCGAGCTGCTCGACGCGCTGTCCCGGCTGAGCGCCACCCGTGCGGCGCGCGCCGCCCAGGACAGGGGACCGGCGCCGCTCCCCGGCGTACGGGCCGGTGACGTC
>NZ_MUKA01000132.1 GCF_002150735.1 Streptomyces africanus | reverse complement strand
AACCGACCGGCGATCCCGAGTGGCTGCCGAGCTGCGGCCGGCGGCCTCGCCCACGGCCCGCCCCGGCGGCTCTCCGTCCGGGGTCTCGCCCAGGTCAGCGGCGGAGTCCCGCCCGCGCCTCCACGCCCGAGTTCGCGCCCGGGACTCTGCATCCCAAGCCCCGCCCGGACCTCACCCCCGAGGCTTCGGTCGTACCTGTGTAAGTGCCGCGCCGATCAGGACGATGACCGCTCCGACCGGTGTCGACCAGGTGAGCGACTCGCCGAGGAGGGCGACGCCCGCGGCCGTGGCGATGACCGGGATGAAGTACGTGACCATCTGGGCGGTCGTCGGTCCGATCTCGGCGACCAGGCCGTACTGGAGGAGGACGGCGAGGCCCGTGCCCAGTGCGCCCAGGGCGGCGATCGCCAGCAGCGGTCCGGCGGACAGGTTGGTGGGCAGCGTCGTGAACAGCGGCGTGATGACGGCCAGTTGGACCGTCGCGAGCAGCAACTGCGCGCCCGTCATCGACAGGTGCGAGTGGCCGGTGCCGGCCAGGGTGCGGCGGACGTAGATCCAGCCGATCGGGTAACTGAGGGAGGCCAGCAGGGCCAGCGCCGTGCCGGTGGCGTCCAGGCCGTGGAAGCCCTGCCAGGCGCCCAACACCGTGAGTACGCCCAGGAAGCCGAGCCCGAGCCCGGCGACCCGCACCCGGGTCGGGCGGTCCTCCGACAGGGCGACCAGCGACAGTGCCATGCCCCACAGCGGCGAGGTCGCGTTGCAGATGCCCGCGAGCGTGGACGGGATGGTCAGCTCGGCGTACGCGAACAGCGAGAACGGCAGGGCGTTGAGCAGGAACGCGGCGACCGTCAGATGCCCCCATGTGCGCGCCCCGCGCGGCAGTCGCTCCCGGCGCACCGCCATCGCGGCGGCCAGCACCGCCGTACCGAACACCAGCCGGCCGAGCGTGACCTGGAACGGCGCATACCCTTCGGTGCCCACCTTGATGAGAAGGAAGCTGAAGCCCCAGATCAGGGACAGGGCGGTGAAGCGCAGACGCCAGTCGAGACGGCGACGGGGGCGGTCGCCCGAAGAGGTGGCGACCCGGCCGGGGGTGGTGACGGTGCTCATGGAAGACACGATGCCGGGCAGAACCTCGTAGCACAATCGAGATTTCGCACCCCATATTGCGTAGCATCGCTTACATGTTGAACCTGGAGCGCCTGCGTACCCTCGACGCCCTCGCCCGGCACGGCTCGGTCAGCGGCGCGGCCGAGGGGCTGCACATCACGACGTCCGCCGTCTCCCAGCAGATGTCCAAGCTGGAGCGGGAGGTCGGCCAGCGGCTCCTCGCCAAGAACGGCCGGGGGGTGCGCCTCACCGACGCGGGCCGGCTGCTCGCCGAGCACGCCGCGCGCATCCTGTCCCAGGTCGAACTCGCCCAGTCCGACCTGGAGGCGCAGCGCGGACAGGTGGTCGGCGAGCTGAGACTCTCGGCGTTCCCGACGGCCGCACGCGGCCTGTTCCCGCTCGCGCTGCCCGCCCTGCGCGAGCGGCATCCCGCGCTCCGGCTGCGCTCCTGCGAGCTGGAACCGGAGGCAGGCATCGCCGGGGTGGTGCGCGGCGACCTCGACCTCGCCGTGGTGCTCGACTGGTACAACAAGCCGATGGCGCTGCCCGACGGCCTGGTCAAGGCGTCGATCATGGACGACCCCGCCGATGTCGCCATGCCCGCGGCCCACCGGCTCGCCGGGCGGGACGAGGTGGACCTCGCAGAATTCGCCGACGACGAGTGGATCACCTGGGGCAAGGGGGAGTTCTGCCACGAATGGCTGATGTTCACGCTCCGCTCGAAGGGCATCGAGCCGCTCGTCGGCCACCGCGCCGCCGAGACCCACACCCAGCTCGCGCTGGTTTCCGCCGGCCTCGGCGTGTGCGTCGCCCCGCTGCTCGGCCGCCGTCCCGTGCCCGCCGGGGTCGTGACCGTCCCCGTCAGACAGCGGGTCCGGCGGCATGTGTACGTGGTCTGGCGCGCGGACGCCGACCGCCGCCCGTCGATCCGGGCCGCGGTGCAGGCCCTCCAGGAGGCGGGGGAGAGCCTCGGCTGAGCCCGCGCCGCCGCTCTACTGCGGCGCCAGCTTGCGGAAGTCCCAGGAGACGATCTTCTGCGGCGTCAGACGTATCCAGGCGTGCCGGCCGTCGTGCGGCATCTCCTCCAGACGGAAGTTCTTCCTGGCGAACAACATCTCCGGGACGTCGAGTTCGGCCCGCAGCTCGCCGGTGCGCGGGATCTCGCCCACGAACTCGACGGTGCCCGACAGCTCGACACCGCGCAGCTCGTCGTACTCCTCGCCGGTGTCGACCACGATCGCCACCCGCGGATCGCGCCGCAGGTCGGTCCACCGTTTGCTGCGCACGACCGAGTACAGCCACATCGAGGTGCCGTCCCAGGCGAACCACAGGGTGCTCACATGCGGGGCGCCGTCGGCCGATACCGTGGCGACCCGGCAGGTGCGTTGCGTGGTGAGGAAATCGTCCAGCTCGCCAGGCGTCATCATGATCTTCCGGCCCCGGCGCTGCTGAGTGACGGTCATGCTCCCCCTCTTTCCTTCTTCTCTCACGTCGTGTCAGAAGAGATCCTCTGACATCACGTCAGAAAAGAATGGATTCTCTTCCGTCCGTGCGCAATGGTGGCTACGCTCGCGCGCCCAGCCGCCGGCGCCCAGGGGGAACCGTGCCCGCGTACGCAGAGCTCAGCGAACTCCTCGATCCGCGGACCAGCGTGCTGCTCACCGTCGAGTGCCAGGAGGGCATCGTCGGAGCGGACAGCGCGCTGCCCGAACTCGCCGAGCAGGCACGCGCCGGCGGAGTGCTCGCCAACGTCGCCCGACTGGTGGCCGCCGCCCACGAGAGCGGTGTCCAGGTCGTGCACGCCATCGCCGAGCGCCGCCCCGACGGCCGCGGGGCCAGCCGCAACGCCCGCCTGTTCCGGGCCGCCGAACGCCTGCCCGTCCAGCAGGTGTCGGGCACGCCGGCGGTGCGGGTCGCGGCCCCGATCGAGGTCGCCGAGGAGGACCTCGTCGTACGGCGCCTGCACGGGCTGTCGCCCCTCCAGGGCACCGATGTCGACCCGCTGCTGCGCAACCTCGGCTGCCGCACGCTGATCGTCACCGGGGTCTCGGCCAACGTGGCCGTTCCCAACGCCGTGTTCGACGCCGTGAACCGCGGCTACACCGCCGTCGTCCCGGCGGACGCCATCGCGGGAGTTCCGTCCGAGTACACCCCCGCGATGATCCGCCACACGCTCGCGTTGGTCGCCACGGTCGCGACCACGGACGAGGTGCTGGCGTGTCTGGAGCGCCCGCGGGGACTCAGGCGAGCGTGATGGAGTCGCCGTTCACGCTGATCTTCTTCGCCTCCAGCGGTTCGACCGCCGGCCCGTGCTTCACGCTCCCGTCGAGGACGGAGAACTTACTGCCGTGGCAGGTGCAGGAGATGATGTCGTCCTTGAGGTCCACCATCGGGCAGTCGCGGTGGGTGCAGATCGTCGAGAAGGCCTTGTAGTCGCCCGCCGTCGGCTGCGAGACCACGACCTTCTCGTCCTTGAAGATCTTGCCGCTGCCCTCGGGGATGTCGGAGGTCTTGGCGAGCGCCGCTCCGCCGGCTCCCTCGTTCGCCGCGCCGCCCTGTTCGGTGGACGCATCGGACGCCTTGTCCTCCGATCCGCACGCCGTCAGCCCCACGGTGAGCCCTGCCGCGCCCACCGCCGCCACGATGGCACGGCGGCTCGGTCCCGACTTCGGCTGAACTGATTCGCTGGTCATGCTGACGTTCCTTCCGGGGATTCGTGATCTGCCGAGAGGTACGGCCCCTGGGGACCGGCTGTTCAGACAGTGCCGAAATCCTGCCGGGTACGCGGAACGGCGTGGGTAAAGCGGGGCTGTCGGTTCGCTGTCGGGTTCTGACGGGCTCGCTGGTGCCCCGGCCGGTCGGTGCCCTCGTTCAGAACATCAAGGCGGCGGAGACACGCCGGTGATCAGCTGTCCGCGGCGGAGCGGGACCGGATCTGCATGCCGGGGCGTCGGCGGTGAACGGTGAGATAGGACAGACCGTCCGCACCTGCGGCGATGCGGCGGGTCGAGCCGTGAGGAAGCCAGAACAGCGCGCCCCCTGTGAGAGGTTCGGTCCGGTCGTCGCTGCCGAGGATGCCGTGCCCGGCGACGACGAGCAGGAGTACGTCGAGATCGGGCTCGGCGTGGGTCTCGACGCGCTGGTGGGCCGGCAGGTGGACGAGGTTGGCGTCGAGCTGACGGCCGGACTCGGTGAGCTTCCACACGGCACCCGCCGTTGCCGGATCCGCCCGGGCGAGAGCATGGATGTCGCACAGCAGGCGCGGCGCCGGTGCGGGAGCGGACCCGGCGGAGGGCATGGCAACGTCCGCGTCGATCGCCCCGGGGGTACCAGGAGACGGGGTATCAGGCATCGGCGGCCGCCTTTCCGATCCGTACCCGCCAGGTCTCCGGGCGGGATGCTAGCTGGTCCCAGGTGTGGGTGCCCGTTTGGGTGGCCTCGAACTCGCGGCGCAGGGGCTCGAGGACCGGCGGACGGCCGAGTTCGCCACCCGCGAGCAGCGTCAGCATCGTCCCCCGCACGGCAAGCACGGCAAGCACGGCGGCGAAGGTGGTGTCACCCGGAGGCGCCCTTTCGGGGCCTGGCCACGCCGTTCACGCCACATGGGACCCGCGATGCAGGTGGATCAGTTCGGCGCTCTGCACCGTCTGTTCATCGCTTTCCTGGAGGGGCGTGAGCCGGATACCGACGTGGTAGTCCTGGACCAGCGTCCAGCCCAGGAAGCCGGCCGCGAGCGTGCAGGCCAGTCCGGCCGACGACAGTGCGAGTCCCGGAGTGACGCCGGTCGCCGGGCCGTCCCAATGGGTGGCGTACACGCCAAGGCTCGCGCCGAAGAGGCCCAGCGCAGCGACATTGAGACCGCCGTGGGCGATTCCGACGGTCCTGGCCGCCGACCGGCGGGGGATGCCGAACGCCAGATCGGCGATGCCGGGCAAGGCCGCCAGCAGTGCCGTGCCGACTCCGGCGATGTTGAGGGCGATGGCCAGGTTGAGCCAGAACTGCTGCCCATTGGACGCGTAGACGGCGAAGCCCACCAGCGTGCCGGTGTAGCTGGCGATGGGGAAGCCGACGAGCATCGGGTGAACGGGATGGCCGGTGACGGTGATCTTGCTGTACATGGCACCTCCAGGCCGGTTGGTCCGTGCTACGCCTTTCCAGCTTCTCCCTCGATGTACAGGAGCGCCAACGCGGGCCGGTGAGGGCTTTCGCCGGACCGCTTCCCGGACGAAGACCAGGACCGCCGGCCCGTCGCTGCGTGCGGATTGCGGGCTGACGGCCGTCCGGCGACGATGGAGCGACAGGCAAGCTCTGGTGCGGGCCGCGGGCGGGCAGCGAGAAGCCTTGAGCTGTTCACTCCGCCGGGCGCGCGGGAGGAGCGGGCAGCGTCATGAATCCCTTGAACACACTGAGCGATGCCGGAGTCTCGATCTGGCTGGACGATCTCAGCCGGGAGCGGCTGGTGTCCGGGAGTCTGGCGGACCTGGTCGCGCGGGACCGGGTGGTGGGGGTGACCACCAACCCGACGATCTTCGCCAAGGCCATCACGGGCGGCGAGGCGTACGACGCACAGATCCATGACCTGACGGCTCGCGGAGTCGGGGTCGGGGAGGCGCTGCGGGCGCTGACCACCACCGACGTCCGGTGGGCCTGCGACGTGCTGCGCCCCGTCCACGAGGCGACGGACGGCGTCGACGGTCGGGTCTCCATCGAGGTCGATCCCCGGCTCGCGCACGACACCGCGGCGACGATCGCGGAGGCGCGGGCGCTGTGGTGGCTGGTCGACCGGCCCAACCTGTTCGTGAAGATCCCGGCCGCCCGCCAGGGCCTGCCGGCGATCACCGCGTGCCTGGCCGAGGGCATCAGCATCAACGTCACGCTGATCTTCTCCCTCACCCGCTACGACGAGGTCATGACGGCCTTCCTCGAAGGGATGGAACAGGCCCGCGAGGCGGGCCGGGAGCTGTCCGGGATCGGCTCGGTGGCTTCGTTCTTCGTCTCCCGTGTCGACGCCGAGGCGGACGCACGCCTGGACAAGACCGGCACCGCGCAGGCGGCCGAGCTGCGCGGCCGGGCGGCGATCGCCAACGCACGGCTGGCCTACCAGCACTACGAGCGGGTGTTCTCCGCACTCCGCTGGCATGCTCTTCAGAAGGCCGGGGCCCACCCTCAGCGTCCGCTGTGGGCTTCGACCTCCGTCAAGGATCCCGCCTACCCCGATACCCGTTACGTGACCGAGCTCGTCGCACCCGGCGTGGTCAACACCATGCCCGAGGCCACCTTGCGCGCGGTCGCCGACCACGGCCGAGTACCGGCCGACTCGATCCGCGCCCACTACGACGACGCTCAGCGGGTTCTCGGCGCACTGCGGGACGTCGGCGTGGACTACGACGACCTCGTGCAGACCCTTGAGGACGAGGGGGTGTCGAAGTTCGACGCCAGTTGGGAACAGCTCTCCGAGCAGCTCGCCGCAACGCTGCGGCGCCGGCCCGCAGCCGGGGAAGGGAGCTGACGATGTCCGCGAACGACGCGTGTGTGATCGTCGGAGCTTCCCTGGCCGGGGCCAAGGCCGCTCAGGCCCTGCGCGAGGAAGGCTTCGACGGACCGCTGGTCCTGATCGGGGACGAGAGCGAACGGCCCTACGAGCGGCCACCGCTGTCCAAGGGCTACCTGATGGACAAGGACGCGCGGGAGCAGATCTACGTGCACCCGCCTCAGTGGTACGCCGAACACAACGTGGACCTGCGGCTCGGCACGGCAGTCACCGCCCTCGACCCGGCCGCGCGCGAGGTGACACTCGCCGGCGGCGACCGGGTCGGCTACGGCAAGCTGCTGCTGACCACCGGATCCTCCCCGCGCCGCCTGCCTGTCCCGGGTGCGGACCTGGAGCGCGTGCTGTACCTGCGGCGGGTCGAGGACAGCGACCGGATCAAGCAGGCGTTCCGGTCCGCCACACGGGCCGTGGTCATCGGTGCGGGATGGATCGGTCTGGAGACCACTGCCGCCGCCCGCGCGGCCGGTGCGGAGGTCACCGTGCTGGAGATGGCCGAGTTGCCGCTGCTGCGGGTCCTCGGCCGCGAGGTGGCTCAGGTCTTCGCGGACCTGCACCGCGACCACGGCGTGGATCTGCGGTTCGGTGTGCGGGTCGCCGAGATCACCGGCAGCGGCGGCGCGGCGGACGGGGTGCGGCTGTCCGACGGCACCCGCGTCGACGCCGACGTCGTCATCGTCGGGGTCGGTATCATGCCGAACACCGGGCCGGCCCGGGAGGCGGGCCTGGAGGTCGACGACGGCATCCGCGTCGACGAACGGCTGCGCACCTCCTACCCGGACATCTACGCCGCCGGTGACGTCGCCAACGCTTTCCACCCGCTGCTGGGCAAGCACATCCGCGTCGAGCACTGGGCCAACGCGCTGCACCAGCCGCAGACCGCGGCCAAATCCATGCTCGGCCGGCAGGACGCGGTGTACGACAGGGTGCCGTACTTCTTCACCGATCAGTACGACCTGGGCATGGAGTACGCCGGGTACGTCGAGCCGGGCGGCTACGACCAGGTCGTCTTCCGCGGTGATGTGGCCGGACGCGAGTTCATCGCCTTCTGGCTCGCCGGCAACCGGGTACGCGCAGCCATGAACGTCAACATCTGGGACGTCAACGACCAGCTCGAAGCCCTCGTCCGCACCACCCGGCCGGTCGACGCGGACGCGCTCACCGACCCACAGGTGCCCCTGGAGTCCCTCCTGCCCTGATCGGAATGCCGCCCGGCCGGCCGACGTGAGTTCTCCGGAAGGATTCCCGATGACCGACACTCCCGCGCCCGTCCCGGCCGGGCCGATCGTGGTCGGCACGGACGGCTCCCCGCACGCCCGGCACGCCGTGCTCTTCGCTCTGCACGAGGCACAGCTGCGCGGCACCGGTCTGCGGGCGGTCTGTGCCTACGACTACACCTCTGCTCGATACACGGGCTACGGATGGATGGCCGCGCCGGAGGACGACGGCGGCCTGTACGAACAACTCCACGATGTCGCCCGACAGGCGGTGACCGACACGGTCCACGAACTGGGGCGGCAACTCGGCGGACCCCACGTGGAGGTGGAGGTCATCGCCGCGTCGGGCCGCCCGTCACAGGTTCTGCTGGACGCGAGCAAAGACGCGTCTCTGCTGGTGGTCGGCACCCGCGGTTCGGGCGCCTGGGGGCGCCTCACGCTCGGATCGACCAGCACGGAGGTCGTGCACCACGCCCACGTGCCCGTTGTCGTCGTTCCGGCCGACACCCGCCACGCCTCCTCCTGACGCCGTCCAAGAGCGACCGCGGGCACTCCTCGTCCGCGATCACCCTCGGTTACTATGCTCACTTCATGCCGGAGGCCGAAAGCAAGGGACATGCTGAAAGAGGTCACCGCGACCCGCTACATCACGCCGCTGCGTGAGGGCGGTTCGCTGCCGGGGCTCGTCGAGGCCGACGACTTCGGGACGTACGTCCTGAAGTTCACCGGCGCGGGACAGGGGCGCAAGACGCTCGTCGCCGAAGTGGTCTGCGGGGAACTCGCCCGCCGGCTGGGGCTGCGCGTGCCACGCCTGGTCACGGTCGAGCTCGACGCGGAACTGGGGCTCGGCGAACCCGACCAGGAGGTGCAGAGCCTGCTCAGGTCCAGCGGCGGCACCAACCTCGGCATGGACTTCCTCTCCGGCGCGCTCGGTTTCGACCCGCTCGCCTTCCCGGTGGGTTCCGGGGAGGCCGGGCGGATCGTCTGGTTCGACGCGCTGGTCCACAACGTCGACCGGTCCTGGCGCAACCCCAACCTCCTGATGTGGCGGGGCGAGTTGTGGCTCGTCGACCACGGGGCGACGATGATCTGGCACCACAACTGGCCCAGTGCGCAGGCCTCCGCGGCCCGCCCCTACGACGCCGCCGACCATGTCCTGGCGCCCTTCGCACCTGATGTCGCCGCCGCCGCGGCCGAGTTGGCGCCCCGGGTCACCGAGGATCTGCTCGCCGACGTCACCGCGCAGATCCCGGACGCGTGGCTGACGGACGAGCCCGGCTTCGACACGCCGGACGACCTGAGGCGGGCCTACGCGCGGCCGCTGCTCGCACGGGCTGCCGTCATCCACGACCGCATCCAGGGGATCACGTGAGCGACCGGCACATCATCAAGGGCGGGCCGCGCGACCGCCAGATCTACGAGTACGCCGTCCTGCGCGTCGTCCCGCGCGTCGAGCGCGGCGAGTGCATCAACGCCGGGGTGCTCGTCTACTGCCGCGCCGAGTCCTACATCGGCGCGGCAGTAGACGAGC
>NZ_MUKA01000014.1 GCF_002150735.1 Streptomyces africanus | reverse complement strand
CCAACCTCTCCGAACAGCACAACTAGCTGGTGACCGGGCGGCACGCCGTGCCCAGCACGCAGAACGAGGTGGGCAGCGTCGGCCCCTCCTCCGGCATCATCACCTGCCGGTAGGGGCCGAGCTCGAACCCGGCCTCCCGCAGCGCCCGCACGGGCTCCCGGGCCAGGTGGCAGCCCCCGTTCAGCACCGGCCACACCGTCCGGTCCAGGGCGCGCTGGCTGAAGGTCATCACCCGGCCGCCGCCCCGGCCGTGCTCGAAGAACCGCACCTCACCGCCCGGCCGCAGCACCCGCCGGAGCTCCCCGAGCGCCCGGGGCACGTCCCGCACACTGCACAGCACCAGCGACACCACCGCCGCGTCGAAGCCCTCGCTCTTCACCGGCAGCGCCTCGGCCGCACCGGGCACCACGTCCACCGGCACCTCCGCCCGCAGGGCGGCCTCCACGGCCAGCTGCCGCAGCCGCCGCTCCGGCTCGATGGCCACGACCTCCGAGACGGTGCCCGGGTAGTGCGCGAAGTTCAGCCCGTTGCCCGCGCCGATCTCGATCACCCGCCCGGACAGCCCGCCGAGCAGCCTCTCGCGCACTGCGCCCATGCCCATCCGCGTCTCGGCGGTGACACTGATCCGGGCGTAGAAACGGGCGAACAGCGGATGGTGCACGGCATCCCGTGACACCGTGCCGGAGCGGGCGGACCGGAGCGGCATGGAGACCTCCCTGGCGAGGCGGGCCGTACCGGGATTGTCCCCCGGACGAGCCCGGCGCACCCCTGCCGCGCTCAGGGCGTTGTCGAACACGGGCCGCCGCGCGGGCGTCAGCTCCTGCACGGCCAGGCGTCCCACGACCGTCCGCCCCTCACCCGCAGCTGCCTAGCCGAGTTCCGCCGCCAGCACCGCGGCCGTCTTCGCCACCAGCGCGTCGTCGGCCGGGGCGTCCTCCTCGGGCTGGGTCGTCAGAACGGACAGCACGATCGGGGCGCCGTCCGGCGGCCAGGTGAGGCCCACGTCGTTGGAGCCGCCGTACCGTCCGCCGCCCGTCTTGTCGGCGACGAGCCAGTCGGCGGGCAGGCCCTTGCGGAACCTCTCGTCGCTCGTGGTGTTCCGCAGCAGCCAGTCCGTGAGCCGTGCCCGGTCCCGGGGCTCCAGCGCGTTGCCGAGCACGAGACGGGCGTAGGTCAGGCCGATGGCGCGCGGAGACGTCGTGTCGGTCACGCGCCAGGGCTCCGCGGAGTTGAGCTCGGGTTCCCACCGGTCGAGCCGAGTGACGGCGTCACCGACCGAGCGGGCGAAGCGCGTGATGGCGGTCGGTCCGCCCAGCTCCTTCAGCAGCAGGTTGCCCGCGGCGTTGTCGCTGAAGCGGATGGTGGCGTCGCACAGTTCGCCGACGGTCATGCCGGTCGCGACGTTGTCCTCGGTGATGGGGGAGTAGCCCGACTTCGTCACGTACTCCTGTGTGTAGTGGACGCGCCGGGCCAGGAACTCGCCGTCGCGGTCGAGGTCGCGCAGGACTGCCGCGGCGGCGAGCGTCTTGAACACCGAGGCCATCGGGAAGAGTTCGTCGGCCCGGTACGCCACCGTCCGGCCGGTGCGCAGATTGCGGGCGTACACGCCCAGCCGGGCGGTGTGCTCCCGCTCCAGTTCCCTCAGCCGTGCGGTGATGCCGCCCGTGCCGGGTAAGGCGTGGGCCGTGCCGCCGCCCAGCGAGAGAGCGGCGGCGGCGCCCAGCACGAGGGCCGTGCGGCGGGACGGGCGTGGGTGTGTGGTGTGCACGGTGTTCCCTTCGGAGGTGATCACGTACGTAGTCCAACACGCGATCACGTCCGCGCCGGTTTCACCGCGCGCCCGCCGCACCGCTCAGAACGCCGGGGGCGCCTGACGCACCTGGAACGCCTCCGCGTCCCACGTACCGTCCAGGCGCGGCGCCAGCCAGTGCGGCGCGGCCGCCCGGAAGGCGGCGGGGGCAAGGGCCCCCGACCCGGCGGGAACGGAGCCCAGCAGTGGCGCCCCGGCCACGTCCGGCAGGTCCGCGAGATTGCAGCGCGAGGCGAGGTCCGGCGCGCCGGGCCAGCTCCCGATCACGATCCCCGCCGGGTCCAGCCCCCGGGTGCGCAGTTCACGCGTCGTCAGCTCCGTCGTGTTCAGCGTGCCGAGCCCCGCCGACGCCACGACCAGCACCGGCGCCGACAGCAGCCGGGCCGCGTCCGCGAGGGTGCCGCCGGCCGGGTCGAACCGTACGAGCAGTCCGCCCGCGCCCTCGACCAGCACCAGGTCGTGCTCGGTGGCCAGCTTGGCGGCGGCCTCCGCGACCTCCCGCGGGTGCACGGGGGCGCGACCGGCCCGGCGGGCGGCCGTGGCGGGCGCCAACGGTTCGGGATAGCGGGCGAGTTCCGCCGTCGTCACGGCACCCGCGAGCCGCGCGACCTCGGCGGCGTCCCCGGGCTCGTCCGGCCGTACGCCCGTCTGGGCCGCCTTCAGCACGGCCACCGAACGGCCGGCCGCCAGCGCCGTCGCGGCCACCGCGGCGGTCACGACCGTCTTGCCGACCTCCGTGCCCGTGCCCGTGATCACCAGTACCGGCATGTCATCCCTCCCGCGCCGCCGCGCACACCGCCCGCGCGATGCGCGCCACGTCCGCGTCGCCCGTGACGTACGGCGGCATCGTGTAGATCAGATCGCGGAACGGCCGCAGCCACACGCCCTCGCGTACGGCAGCCTCCGTGGCCGCCTTCATGTCCACCTCGTGGTCGAGCTGGACGACCCCGATGGCGCCGAGGACCCGCACGTCCCGCACGCCCGGCAGCTCCGAGGCCGCCGACAGCCCGTCCCGCAGTCCCGTCTCGATCCGCTTGACCTCCGTGCGCCAGTCCTGGCCGAGCAGCAGGTCGATCGAGGCGCAGGCCACGGCCGCCGCCAGGGGATTGCCCATGAAGGTCGGCCCGTGGGCGAGCACCGGCACCTCGCCGCGCGCGATGCCGTCGGCCACCCGCGGGGTGCACAGCGTCGCCGCCATGGTCAGATACCCGCCGGTCAGGGCCTTGCCCACGCACATCACGTCCGGCGTCACGGCCGCGTGCTCCGCCGCGAACAGCGCGCCCGTACGGCCGAAGCCGGTCGCGATCTCGTCGAACACCAGCAGGACGTCGTGCGCGTCGCACGCCTCGCGCAGCACCCGCAGATAGGCGGGGGAGTGGAACCGCATCCCGCCCGCGCCCTGCACCACCGGCTCCACGATCACCGCGGCCAGCTCGTCGGCATGCCGCTCGATCGCCGCGCGCAACTGCTCGGCGTACGACTCCTCGTACGCGGGCGGAGGCGGACCGACGAACACCTGACGCGGCAGCACCCCGGTCCACAGCTCGTGCATCCCGCCCTCGGGATCGCACACCGACATCGGCTGCCAGGTGTCGCCGTGGTAGCCGCCGCGCCAGGTCAGCAGCCGCTGTTTGCGGGGGCGGCCCAGCGAGCGCCAGTACTGGAGGCACATCTTGACCGCGACCTCGACCGACACGGACCCGGAGTCGGCCAGGAACACATGCTCCAGGCCCTCGGGCGACATGTCGACAAGGAGCTTCGCCAGTCGTACGGCGGGCTCGTGGGTGAGTCCGCCGAACATCACATGGCTCATCCGCTCCAGTTGCCCGCGCGCCGCCTCGTTCAGCACCGGGTGGTTGTAGCCGTGGATCGCCGACCACCAGGACGCCATGCCGTCGACCAGCTCTCCCGAGCCGTCGGCGAGCCGCAGCCGGACCCCGCTCGCCGACTCCACGACGAGCGGTTCTTGCCTGCCGGGCATCGGGCCGTACGGATGCCACACATGCCGCCGGTCGAGCTCCAGCAGCTCGGGCACCGTCAGCTCAGGCATTGGGCGCGAGGTCCGTTCCGGCGCCCCGGCGGCGGACGGCGACCAGGTCGGTACGGGGCTCCGCGGCCGTGCGGGGCTCGGCGGCTTCCGGAGCAGCGGCGGAACCGCAGACTCCGCCACCCTCGGAACCGCAGCCCCCGCCACCGTCGTGGCAGCCCCCGGCCGCGCGGTGTTCGGGCAGTGTCACCTGGTCGGCGCCCTCCACCTCGAACCCGGCGTCCGCGATCATCTCCAGGTCGGCCTTGCCCGCCTGGCCCTCGGTGGTGAGGTAGTCGCCGAGGAAGATCGAGTTGGCCAGGTGCAGGGCGAGCGGCTGCATCGAGCGCAGGTGGACCTCCCGGCCGCCCGCGATGCGCACCTCGACGTCCGGGCACACGAAGCGCACCATGGCCAGGATCCGCAGGCAGCGCTGCGGGGTGAGGTTCCACTCCTTGGCGAGCGGGGTGCCCTCGACCGGGATCAGGAAGTTGACCGGCACCGAGTCCGGGTCCAGTTCGCGCAGCGAGTAGACGACGTCGACCAGGTCCTCGTCCGTCTCGCCCATGCCGGCGATCAGCCCCGAGCAGGCGGACAGCCCCGCCGCGTGGGCCTTCTCGACGGTGTCCACGCGGTCGGCGTAGGTGTGCGTGGTGGTGATCTCCCCGTACGTCGCCTCGGACGTGTTGAGGTTGTGGTTGTAGGCGTCGGCGCCGGCCTCGCGCAGCCGCTCGGCCTGACCGTCGGAGAGCAGCCCCAGACAGGCGCACACCTCGACGCCCTCGTTGTTCTCCTTGATCGCCCTGATCGTCTCGGAGACCCGGTCCACGTCCCGGTCGGTCGGACCGCGCCCGCTGGCCACCAGACACACCCGCTTGGCACCCCCGGCCACCCCGGCCGCCGCCGCGTCGGAGGCCTGGTCGGGTTTGAGCCAGGTGTACTTCAGGATGCCGGCCTCGGAGCCGAGCCGCTGCGAACAGTACGAGCAGTCCTCGGGACACAGCCCGGACTTGAGGTTGACGAGATAGTTGAGTTTCACCCGTCGGCCGAACCAGTGCCGGCGTACCTTCCCGGCCGCGGCCACCACATCGAGCAGGTCGTCGTCGGACGTCGCGAGGACGGCCAGCGCCTCTTCGCGGGTCGGCAGCTCGCGCCGAAGCCCCTTGTCCACCAGCGTGTTCAGCAGGTCCATGGGAGCCGATCCTGTCGTACGGACCCGCCCGCGGCCAAGGAGAGTTCGTACAACAGAGTCGCTTCGAGGTGTGGGTATTGCCACACAGTGACCTGCTGGAGGTCCCGCTAGTGTCTGTGCACTGCCTACAAATTCCCCGGAGGATCCCCCATGGCGTTCGGCTGGATCGACGAGCAGGCGCGGCTGCGCCGCCGCGCCGGACTCGTACGGACTCTGCGCCCGCGTCCGGCCGTTTCGCCGCTCCTCGACCTGGCGAGCAACGACTACCTGGGACTGGCCCACCACCCCGAGGTCACCGAGGGTGCGGCCCGGGCCGCGCGGCTCTGGGGCGGCGGCTCGACCGGCTCCCGGCTCGTGACCGGCAGCACCGAACTGCACGCGGAACTCGAACGGGAACTGGCCGATTTCTGCGGTGCCGAGGCGGCCCTCGTCTTCTCCTCCGGCTACGCGGCCAACCTCGCGGCGGTCACCGTGCTGGCCCCGCACGGCTCCCTCATCGTCTCCGACGCGGGCAACCACGCCTCGCTCATCGACGGCTGCCGGCTGGCCCGCGGCACGACCCAGGTGGTGGCGCACGCCGAGCCGGACGCCGTACGCAAGGCGCTGCACACGCACGAGGGCACGGCGATCACCGTGTCCGACACGGTCTTCTCGGTCGACGGCGACGCGGCCCCGCTCGCCGCGCTCGCCGAGGCGTGCCGCGAGCACGGCGCCGGACTGGTGGTCGACGACGCCCACGGCCTGGGCGTCCTCGGCGACGGCGGACGCGGCGCCCCGCACGCGGCGGGGCTCGCGGGCGCCGACGACGTCGTCGTGACGGTCACGCTGTCCAAGTCGCTCGGCAGCCAGGGCGGAGCCGTCCTCGGCCCGGCCCGGGTGATCGACCACCTGGTCAACGCGGCACGGACGTTCATCTTCGACACGGGTCTCGCCCCCGCGGCGGCGGGGGCGGCCCTGTCGGCACTGCGGCTGCTGCGCCGCGAGCCGGAGCGCGCGGCGCGGGCCCGCGCGGTGGCGGGCGAGTTGTACGCACGCCTGACCGCCGCGGATCTGGAAGCGGTACGTCCGGACGCCGCGGTGGTCTCGGTGCGGGCGCCCTCCCCCGAGGACGCCGTGCGCTGGGCGGCCGAGTGCCGTGCGGCGGGCCTGGCCGTGGGCTGCTTCCGTCCTCCTTCCGTACCCGACGGCATCTCACGGCTCAGGCTGACCGCCCGCGCGGACCTGACCGGGGAACAGATCGAACGCGCTGTACGACTGATCGGCGAGACGCGGCCATGAGTCGGCGTGACACGGCCGTGCGTCGCTCGACGAACTGACTGATCAGAAGTGGTGCGGATGTAGTTCGGACGCGGTTGGGATGCGGCTCAGATGCGGTCGACCGCGGCCGTGAACTCCGCCCAGCTCCTCGGAGAGAAGAGCAGCGCGGGCCCGGCCGGGTCCTTGGAGTCCCGCACGGCGAGCAGTCCGGCCCAGGGCGGGACGTCCGGACGCGCGGTCTCGACGCAGTTGTTCGCGCCGGTGCTGTAGCTGCTGCGCAACCACCGCACACCGTGCAGTTCGATGCTTGAGGGGACATGACGAGGCAGTGCACGCATGGTGCCTCCTTACGCGCCGGCGGCTGTCCCGGCGATGAAATCCAACGAGTCCTCGGGCGAAAGGGCGTGGATCTGAAGGGCGTCGAAGGCCTCCGTGTAGGCCTGGAGGTCTTCTTTCCGTTCGAGGTAGAGGCTACTCGTCAAGTGGTCGAGAACAACCACATCCAGATCAGATGTGCTCGAAAATGAGAAGATAACGAAAGGGCCGGTAACGCCGATGTGCGCCCCGGCGGCGAACGGCAGTACCTGGAGCCGCACTTGGGGCAGCCGCGCCGCCTCGACCAGCCTCTCCAGCTGCCGGGCCATGACCCCCGGCCCGCCCACCTCCCGCCGCAGCACCGCCTCGTCCAGGACGGCGCTCAGCTCCAGCGGCGGATCCGCGCGCAGCACGTCCTGCCGGGCCAGCCGCACCTCGACCAGCGTGTCGAGCCGGTCCTCCGGCAAGCCCTCCACCGCGGCCTTCGTCACCGCACGCGCGTACTCGGGCGTCTGGAGCAGCCCCGGGACGACGGTGGTCTCCAGCGTGCGCATCGCGCCGGCCTGCGACTCCAGGCTGATGAAGTCCCGGTAGGTCGGCGGCAGCACCCCGCGGTAGGCGTGCCACCAGTGCGTCCGTCCGTCGCTGTCCTCGGACCCGGCCAACACCATGAGCAACTCGCGGAGTTGCCCGTCCGCCACGGCGTACGCGTCGAGAAGTAACCGGACATCGGCCGGTTTCACCCCGCTCGTGCCCGTCTCGATACGGCTGACCTTCGACTGGTGCCAGCCCACCAACCGGGCCGCCTCACCACTGGTGAGCCCCGCCGAGGTGCGCAGCGCGCGAAGTTCGGCGCCCAGTTTCCGGCGGCGCACCGCGGGACCGTGCTGCATGGGCTACTCCTTACTCCTTCCGAGCCACCCACATACGGTCTCGCGTCGCAGAGTTCACCGCATTGAGCGACAGATATATGCATATCTTGGCGGATCGCCGCCCTTCAGGGGGGTTCTGGTGGCACTCTGGCGACGAAGCACCAGTCCGGGACCGTACTCGAACCTTCCGCTCCGTGTCGGACTGCGGTCCCATCGGAAAGGGACGACGTCGCCATGGCAGACCATTTGGAAGCATCCGTCACTCTGCCGAGCGATCCCGCCTCGGTCTCCGCGGCGCGCGCCTACGTCGTGGGCACGCTGGCGGAGTGGGGCCTGCCGGCTGACACGGACGTGTCCGACTCCGTCCGGCTCATCATTTCCGAACTCGCCACCAACGCCGTCCAGCACACCTTCGGACAGTCGCCCACCTTCACGGTGGACGTCGCACTCGACCGCGACGAACACCTGCGCATCGCCGTCACGGACAGCCACCCGCGATTCCCCAGACGCCTGCCCGCCGCCGTCCAGCAGGACAACGGCCGCGGCCTCGTCATCATCCGCTGGCTGACCGCGGAATGCGGCGGCCGGCTCCGGATCCGCCCCACCCGCGAGGGCGGCAAGACCATCTCGATCGAACTCCCGTGGACCGTCCCGGCCCAGCCCGTGCCGACGGCCAGGCGGCAGGAACCGTGAGCTCACCGCGTCTGTGACGTGTGCCGCGCGCGGCCGAACGCCCCGCGCAACAAGGCCCGGAAGGCCTCCACGGCAGGCGCCGCCTCCTCGCCCCGGTAGGCGACGGAGATCGTACGGCGCAGCTCGCCCGCCCCGAGCGGGCGCACCCCGACCGGCGTGACCGTCGTCCGCGCCACCATCTCCGGTACGACGCCCACCCCGAGACCCGCGCTGACCAGCGCGCACACCAGCGCGTACCCGGGCGTCGGGACCAGGACCGACGGACTGGCCCCGGCCCGCGCCAGCGCCGCCTCCACCCCCTGCCGGGACGGATGCTCCGGCGCCATGCTGATCAGCGGCTGACCCGCCAGCTCCGCCAGGGGAAGCCTGGACGTGCCGTCGGCGAGGGCATGCCCCGGGGCGGTCACCAGAACCAGTTCCTCGACCAGCACCGGCTCCAAGCGGACGGAAGCCGGGAGCGCCAGGGCATCGGCGGGCTCGTACGTGTGCGTCAGGGCCAGGTCGATCTCACCGGCGGCCACGGCCGTGACACCGGCCGGCGGCTCGTAGTCGGCGACGGACAGCTCCACATCCGGGTGAGCCCGGCGGAACGCGCTGAGCACCGGCGGCAGCAGATGGATGCCCGCCGTCTGGAACGTGCCGAGCCTCAACAGGCCGCCGGACAGACCGGTCAGCCGTGCCAGCTCGTGACGGGCCCGCTCCAGCTCGTCGAGCACGCGCCGGGCCCGCGCCACCAGCAGCTCGCCCGCGCCCGTCAGCCGCGCCCCGCGGTGATGCCGGACCAGCAGCGCGGTGCCCGCCTCCCGCTCCAGCTTCGCCAGTTGCTGGGAGAGCGCGGGCGGGGTGTAGCCGAGGCGCTCGGCGGCCCGGGTGATGGACCCGGCCTCCGCGACGGCGACCAGCGCCGCGAGCCGGGTCGGGTCGTACATGCCGCTGACCTCCGAAGACCAAAGGGATGCTTAAGGCTCATCCAGCAGATTCTAAGTACCCGCTGAAGGCCCCGGCCCGGCAGGCTGGCCGTATGGACGCACAACTCATCGCCTTCACCGGGGTGGCGGCGGGCATGGTCGCCATGCCGGGCGCCGACTTCACCGTCGTCGTGCGCAACGCCCTGGTCTCCCGCCGGGCCGGCCTCGCCTGCGCCCTCGGTGTCGCGGGCGGGCTGCTGCTGCACACGCTGCTGGCCGTGGCAGGGGTCGCCGCGGTCCTGGCCGCCGTGCCCGCGCTGTTCCGCGCGCTCCAACTGCTGGGCGGCGGCTATGTGCTGTACCTGGGAGCGCGGACGCTGTGGTCACTGCGGCGGACCCGCGTCCCGGCCGCCGAAGCCACCGCGACCGCTGCGTCCGCCGCGCGTCCCCTGCGGCAGGGCTTCGTCACGAACGCCCTGAACCCGAAGGCGCCGATCACCTTCCTCAGCCTGCTGCCGCAGTTCGTGCCCGCGGGCAGTCCCGCGCTGCCCCGGACGCTGGTGCTGGCGCTGATCGTGGTGGTCCTCGCGCTGCTGTGGTTCCCGGCCGTGGCGCTGCTGGTGGACCGGCTCGGCCGGTGGCTGCGGCAGCCGCGTGCCGCGCGGGCCGTCGAGACGGTCACCGGCGCCGCGCTGACGCTTCTCGGTGTACTGCTCCTTCTCGAACCCCTGAGGGCTGCCTGATGGTGCCGTGCAGCGGCGTGGGAATCCGGACGGCGCTCCGGGCGGCCGGCTCCTCGGCGGCGGCTTCCGGTCGCCCGGGGCCGCCCTGTGTCTCGTCGCGCAGCCCCGCCCGCCGCACCAGCCGGGGGAGCAGCCCCCACAGGCCGACGCAGACCAGGAACGTCGCCGCGCTCGCGGCGATGCCGCCGGCCCGACCGGTCGTCACATCCACCACCAGCAGCACGGAACCGCTGAAGGCGAACACCAGCACGACCAGGCCGGTGGTGGCCAGGCGCGAGGAGACCTGCACGATGCGCGGCTTGGCGCCCTGCTGGAAGAGCGAGCGGTGCAGCGCGGCCGGTGCCGTGAACAGCGCCGCGGCCAGGACCGCCAGCAGCAGCGTGATGACGTACGTGACGCGCTGGACCGTGTCGAGGGACGTGAAGCGCGAGGTGAACGCGAGCGACAACAGAAACGCGAACAGGATCTGCACGCCCGTCTGGGTGACCCGGAGCTCCTGGAGCAGCTCGACGAAGTTCCGGTCGGCGCGTTGGAGCGGGGTCTCGCCGCGTGCGGTGCAGGGACGGTGCTCGGCCATGGGGGACGGGTAACCACGTAAGGCCGTGTCACGCTCCGGCGTGCGGCGGCGCGTCAGGGGCACCGCCGCACGCCGGGCGGATCACTTCACGCGTCCGTACCAGACGCTCTTGGTCCAGATCTTCTGCAACCGCACCACGTCCCCGCTCTTCGGGGCGTGCCAGAGCTTGTTTTTACCCGCGTAGATACCGACGTGGTACACGCTGCTGCCCGAGTGGAAGAACACCAGGTCTCCCGCCTTGCGGTTCTTGGAGGAGATGTGGCGCGTCTTGTTGTACTGCTGGGCGGCCGTGCGCGGGAGCTTCTTGCCCGCCTTCTTGAACGAGTACAGCGTGAGGCCCGAGCAGTCGAACCTGTGCGGGCCGGTGGCGCCGTACTTGTAGGGCGATCCCTTCTTCGAGGCCGCTATCTGGAGTGCCTTGGTCGCCGGTGTGGCTGCCGATGCCTCGGAGGAGAAGCCGGGGGCCACGATCGAGCCGCCCACGGCGGCGATGGTGAGGGCCGAGGCCGTACCGGCCCGGACCATCAGCGACGGGACACGATTGAGCGCAGTCATGCGCAACCCTTCGTCAGCCGCCTGTGAAGGATGACCTGTCGGATTCGGGCTGGCGAAGTTGCCCGGCCGCTGACGCGGCTTCACCCCAAGGGCGGCTCGGGCCCGGTCATGGTGTGACCGTCCCGGCGACCCGTCGTGCTTGGGTCCTCCACTCCTGCCGATCCACTCCTGTCGACCGGTCATCCGGGCGGCGGCAGGACTCGGCGTCCGCCCGGACCGCCCCGCCGCTGTGGCGGGGGCTTGTCGTCAGTCACGGATCTTGGCTCATGCTTGTCCCGAAATCCCAACGGAACCGGGGATTTGTGTTGTTACTCACCACTCACCCGTTCGGGTGGACACGTCTGTGTTCGAGCCACGGTCCATGGGTCCACGGACCGTCGGACCAGCGACGGAATGTCCCATTCCGCCTCTCGGCTACGCGCGTTGCGCAACCGTGAGGGTCCAAAAAAAGGTCTCCCGCCTACTCCGAACAGGGGTACGTCGTTCGGCGCGTTTCGACTCAGGCCCGGACGCACCGCCGACGAAGCGGGCGTCCGGGCCGGCGAAACCGGTCAACTGACGGACTCCGGGGGAAGGGTGACGCGCGCCGTGCGCCGCTCGCCGTCCAGCACCCGCAGCGCCCGGCCGAGCGTGCCGGCGTGCAGTTCCGTCTCGCCCCGCTGGTGCATCAGCGTCAGCGCGTCCCGCAGCGCCGTCGCCTTGCCGACCAGGGCCTGGGCGGCGCGCAGTCCGCGGTAGGTGTCACCGGGCAGGGCCGGGTTGATCCGGCCGAGCAGGTCGACGACCTCCAGGTAACGGTCGATCAACTCCTCCTCGGCGCGGGTCAGTGCGGGCAGCGGCGGCAGTTCGGGCGGGAGCACCGGCGGCTCACTCTCCGGTCGGCGGGGCCAGGGTGGCGCCCCGGCGGGGGACGATGCGGTCCACCAGGCCGTACTCCACCGCCTCCTGCGCGGTGAGGATCTTGTCGCGCTCGATGTCCGCGCTCACCTGCTCCCGGGTGCGGCCCGTGTGCCGCGCGAGCAGCTCCTCCATGCGGGTCCGCATGCGCGTCAACTCGTCGGCCTGGATCGCCAGATCGCTCGCCTGCCCGCGGACCGGCTCGGGCAGCGCGGGCTGATGGAGCACCAGACGCGCGTCCGGCAGCACGGATCGCTTGCCCGGTGTGCCCGCCGCCAGCAGCACCGAGGCGGCCGCGCCGGCCTGGCCGAGGCAGATCGTCTCCACGTCACAGGCGACGTACTGCATCGTGTCGTAGAGGGCCGTCATGGCGTGGAAGGTGCCGCCCGGGGAGTTGATGTAGAGCGAGATGTCGCGGTCGGGGGCCTGGTGCTCGAGGTGCATGAACTGGGCCATCACGTCGTTCGCCGAGGTCTCGTCCACCGGCGCCCCGAGGAAGACGATCCGCCCCTCCAGGAGCTTGGAGTACGGGTCCATCGTCCGTTGCCCGGACGACGTGCGTTCGGTGAACTCGGGCAGCACGTAACGGGCGGACGGTCGGGTCATGGTGAACCCCTCCTCGCTGCAGAGCGTCTCCGGCGACAGCTGTCTCTGTAAAAAATGTACAGGACGTACGTGCCGTTATGATGGGGACATGGCCTACGAGATTCCGGTGACGCAAGCCAGGGCTGAGCTCGCCGACCTGATCAACCGCGTGGTGTACGGCGGCGAACGCGTCGTCGTCACCCGGCACGGCAAGCCCCTCGTCGCCCTCGTCTCAGCCGATGACCTGCGGCGACTCGACGAGACCCAGGAGCTCGCGGAGCCCGCGGAGGAGCAGGTGATCAGCGCGGTCTCCACGGTCCGCGAGGTCGCGTCCGCTCCGCGCGAACACCGGCGGTTCGGGATCGCGGCGGAGCACCGGGGGAGCGACCCGGCGTAGCCCGCCCGCGCGCGGCCCGGTTAACGTGCCTGAAACCCGGTCCCACTAGCCTGCCGCCACGCCACCAGGGCTTTTCCCCCGGGGCTGCGGCAGCCGGGCCCCGCACGGTCCGGAGCGAGGACTGTGAGGTGGGACGTGCAACTGACCCCGCACGAGCAAGAGAGACTGCTGATCCACGTGGCGGCCGACGTGGCCGAGAAGCGCCGGGCCCGCGGGCTGAAGCTCAACCACCCCGAGGCGGTCGCGCTCATCACGTCGCACATCCTCGAAGGCGCGCGTGACGGCCGTACCGTCGCCGAGCTCATGTCCTCCGGGCGCAAGCTGCTCACCAGGGACGACGTCATGGAGGGCATCCCGGAGATGATCCACGACGTGCAGGTGGAGGCGACGTTCCCGGACGGCACCAAGCTCGTCACCGTTCACGATCCGATCGTCTGACGCCGGAGGCCGCCGTGATTCCCGGAGAGACCCTTTTCGCCGACGGACCGATTGCCTACAACGAAGGCCGCGAGGTCACCCGGCTCACCGTCCTCAACGCCGCCGACAGGCCCGTCCAGGTCGGCTCCCACTACCACTTCGCCGAGGCCAACCCCGGTCTGGAGTTCGACCGTGCCGCCGCGCGCGGCAAGCGGCTGAACGTCGCCGCCGGCACGGCCGTGCGCTTCGAACCCGGGATCCCCGTCGACGTCGAACTCGTTCCGCTGACCGGCGCCCGTGTCGTGCCCGGTCTGCGCGGGGAGACCGGAGGTGCCCTCGATGCCTGAGATCTCGCGTGCCGCGTACGCCGACCTGTTCGGCCCGACGACCGGCGACCGGATCCGGCTCGCCGACACCGATCTGCTCGTCGAGATCGAGGAGGATCGTTCCGGCGGGCCCGGGCGCGCCGGTGACGAGGCCGTGTTCGGCGGCGGCAAGGTCATCCGCGAGTCCATGGGCCAGGCGCGGGCCACCCGTGCGGAGGGCACCCCGGACACCGTCATCACCGGCGCGGTGATCATCGACCACTGGGGCATCGTCAAGGCCGACGTCGGCATCCGCGACGGGCGGATCACCGGCATCGGCAAGGCCGGCAACCCCGACACCATGGACGGTGTGCACCCGGACCTGGTCATCGGCCCCGAGACCGAGATCATCGCGGGCAACGGGCGGATCCTCACGGCGGGCGCGATCGACGCCCACGTGCACTTCATCTGCCCGCAGATCGCCGACGAGGCGCTGTCCGCGGGCATCACGACCCTGGTCGGCGGCGGTACGGGCCCCGCCGAGGGCTCCAAGGCCACCACCGTGACCCCCGGACCCTGGCATCTCGCGCGCATGCTGGAGGCCATGGAGGCCTACCCGCTCAACATCGGTCTGCTCGGCAAGGGCAACACCGTCTCCCACGAGGCGATGCTGTCGCAGATCCGGGGCGGGGCACTCGGCCTGAAGCTGCACGAGGACTGGGGTTCGACCCCGGCCGTCATCGACGCCTCCCTGACCGTCGCCGGGCAGACCGGCGTCCAGGTCGCCATCCATACGGACACGCTCAACGAGGCCGGGTTCGTCGGCGACACGCTCGCCGCGATCGCCGGGCGGGGCATCCACGCGTACCACACCGAGGGTGCGGGCGGCGGGCACGCGCCGGACATCATGACCGTGGTCTCGGAGCCGCACGTGCTGCCGAGCTCCACGAATCCGACCCGGCCGTTCACCGTCAACACCGCCGAGGAACACCTCGACATGCTGATGGTGTGCCACCACCTCAACCCGGCCGTGCCGGAGGACCTGGCCTTCGCCGAGTCCCGGATCCGGCCGTCCACCATCGGCGCCGAGGACGTGCTGCACGACCTGGGCGCGATCTCGATCATCTCCTCCGACTCCCAGGCCATGGGGCGCGTGGGCGAGGTCGTCATGCGGACCTGGCAGACCGCCCATGTGATGAAGCGGCGCCGGGGCGCGCTGCCCGGTGACGGGCGAGCCGACAATCACCGGGTACGCCGCTATGTCGCCAAGTACACGATCAACCCGGCGCTCGCCCAGGGCCTGGCCCGGGAGATCGGGTCGGTGGAGACCGGCAAGCTGGCCGACCTCGTGCTGTGGGAACCGGCCTTCTTCGGCGTCAAGCCGCAGCTCGTCATCAAGAGCGGGCAGATCGCCTACGCGCAGATGGGCGACGCCAACGCCTCGATCCCCACACCGCAGCCGGTCCTGCCGCGCCCGATGTTCGGAGCGATCGGGCGGGCACCCGGCGCCAACTCCGTGAACTTCGTCGCGCCCCTGGCCGTCGAGGACGGGCTGCCGGAGCGGCTGGGCCTGGGCAAGCGGTTCGTGGCGATCGAGTCGACCCGCGGGGTCACCAAGGCCGACATGCGGGAGAACGACGCCCGGCCCGAGGTCCGCGTCGACCCCGACAGCTTCGCCGTGCACATCGACGGCGAGCTGGTGGAGGCGACACCGGCGGCCGAACTGCCCATGGCCCAGCGGTACTTCCTGTTCTGAGGACGTCCTGATGTCACGTGCGGCACTTCTCGTCCTGGCCGACGGCCGCTTTCCCGCCGGCGGTCACGCCCACTCCGGCGGGGCGGAGGCGGCGGTCAAGGCCGGGCGGATCAGCGGGGCGGCGAGCCTGGCGGAGTTCTGCCGGGGGCGGCTGCACACGGCCGGTTCGGTGGCGGCGGCCCTCGCGGCGGCCGCCGCGCTGGGAATCGACCCCGTCACCCTGGACCGAGCCGCGGACGCCCGTACGCCCTCGCCCGCGCTGCGGGCCGCCGGGCGCAAGCTGGGACGGCAGCTGATGCGGGCCGCCCGGGCGACCTGGCCGTCCGCCGAACTGCACGCGCTGGCACGGCAGTTCCCCAAGGGAGCCCATCAGCCGGTGGTGCTGGGGCTCACGGCGCGGGCGGCCGGGCTGGGACCGGTCGACGCGGCGTACTGCGCGGCATACGAGAGCGTCAGCGGGCCGGCCACCGCGACGGTGCGGCTGCTGAGTCTGGACCCCTTCGACGCGACGGGAGTGCTGGCCCGGCTGGCGCCGGAGACGGACCGCGTCGTGGACCGGGCGGTGGAGGCGGCTCGCAGGGTGGTCGACGAGGGGGTCGACGCGTTGCCGGCGGGGTCGGCGCCGTTGCTGGAGATCGGGGCGGAGATACACGCGGGCTGGCCCGTGCGGCTGTTCGCCTCCTAGGCAGATCACCCCTTTACTCGAATCAGTCGGACCAGAACGCAGGAGCCGCCCCATGCACCTCGACCACGACCACAGCCACGACGGCCCCGGCGCCGTGAGCGCCGACGCCCTCCGTGCCGACGGCAGCCGCCGTGCCCTGCGCATCGGACTCGGCGGGCCCGTCGGGTCCGGGAAGACCGCCACCGTCGCCGCGCTGTGCCGCGCGCTGCGGGACGAGCTGTCCCTCGCGGTCGTCACCAACGACATCTACACCCGCGAGGACGCCGAGTTCCTGCTCCGGGAGGCCGTCCTGCCGCCCGAGCGGATCACCGCCGTGGAGACGGGAGCCTGCCCGCACACCGCGATCCGGGACGACATCTCCGCCAACCTGGAAGCCGTGGAGGACCTGGAGGACGCCGTCGGACCGCTGGACCTGGTCCTCGTGGAGTCCGGTGGGGACAACCTCACCGCGACGTTCTCCAAGGGGCTCGTCGACGCGCAGATCTTCGTGATCGACGTGGCGGGGGGCGACGACATTCCGCGCAAGGGCGGGCCGGGCGTGACCACCGCCGACCTGCTCGTCGTCAACAAGACGGACCTCGCACCGTACGTCGGCTCCGACCTCGCGCGGATGGCGGCCGACGCCAAGGCGCAGCGGGCCGAACTGCCCGTCGTCTTCCAGTCGTTGCGCAGCGAGCCCGGGGTGGCGGATGTCGCCGCCTGGGTGCGTGCGCAGCTCGCCGCGTGGACGGCACGGGCGTGAACAGCGCCGGGGTGCGCTCCGTAGCGAGCATCGTCGCCCGCGACGACGGCCGGGGCGGGACCGCCCTGCCCGTGCTGGAGAGCGACGGACCGCTGGCGCTGCGGCGCACCCGGGGCAGCGGCGCCGAGGCGCGGGTCATGCTGGTCGGAGCGATGAGCGGACCGCTCGGCGGCGACCACTTCACCGTGCGGGCCAGGGTGGAGGAGGGAGCCCGGCTGTCCGTCGGCTCGGCCGCCGCCACCATCGCCCTGCCGGGGCAGGCCAAGGGAGAGGCCCGCTACGACGTCCGGCTCGACGTCGCCGACCAGGCCGAACTGCACTGGCTGCCCGAACAGTTGATCTCCGCCCAGGGCAGCGACCTGTACGTCACGACTCGCGCCGAGCTCGCCGCCACGGCCCGGCTGGTGCTGCGCGAGGAGCAGGTGCTCGGCCGCTCCGGTGAGGAACCCGGGCGGCTGACGAGCCGGCTGACCGTGCGGGTCGCCGGGCAGGTCGTGCTCGACCAGGAACTGGCCTGCGGGCCCGGCGCGCCGGGCGGCTGGGACGGGCCGGCGGTGCTCGCCGGTCATCGTGCCGTCGGGCAACTGGTCGTCGTCCACCCGGAGTTCGCCGCCGAGCCGGTGCCGGCCCGGGCACTCGGGGAAGGGGCCTCGGTGGTCCCGCTCGCCGGTCCCGCCGCCCTGGTGACCGCCGTGGCGCCGGACGCGCTGCGGCTGCGACGGCTGCTCGACGAGGCACGCCTGTCACTCGTGCGGTCGTAGACCTCCGCTCAGGCCCCGAACCAGGCGTCCTCCGCCGCGTAGTCGAACAGATCCGGGTAGATCCTCGCGAGGGTCGGGAACGCCTCCTGCCAGTCCTGCCCGGACACCCGGCGGGTGAGCCAGTCGACCGTCTCCGGCAGGCTCTCGGCGTAGGACACGACCGGCCGGTAGCCCAACTCCCGTTCCGCCGCGGTCATGTCGAAGACCACCGGCAGCTCCGTCGCCCAGGGCGAGCGGCCCACGGACGGCGAGGGCGGCGCCCCGTCCACCAGGACGGTCTGCGTCTCCACTCCCATCACCGCGTCCACCGCCGCCCCGATCTCCGCCACCGTCGGCGGCTGCGGATCACAGGCGTTGAGCACCCGGGAGCCGGGCCGGGCGGCCGCCAGCCGGATCAGTTCGGCGATGTTGCGGGCGGCCGAGGTGTGGAAGCGGCTCTCGCCCCGGTGGGCGAGCACCCGCCTGCGCCGGCCGTCGAGGTTCCGTTTCACGAAGTACAGCTCGCGGGGGAGCGGGCTGTGGGGACCGTGGATCGCGCCCGCGCGCAGCAGGGTCGTGGGCAACCGGTCGCCCGCCGCGATGAGTTCCCTCTCCAGCGCGGCCTTGCCGGTGCTGTACGTGGCGTCCCCCGGCGGGACCGTCGGCTGGTCCTCGCGTACGGGCACGGGGTACTGCGGGAATCCGCCCGGCTCGCTCATCGTGTCGAAGCCGCGGCCCGTGCCGTCCTCGTACACCGACACCGTCGACACGACCACGGCCGAGCCGATGCGGTCGGCCAGCCCGGTCAACTGCCGTGCGTGCCGGGCCCCGTAGGCGACGATGTCGACCACGAGATCGCAGCCGTCGCCGATCAGCGCGCCCAGCGCCGCGTCGTCTTCGCGGTCCAGCCGCACCGTCCGCACCTCGCCGGGCCAGCTCTCGTCCCGGGCCCCGCCGCGCGACGCGGCCGTCACCTCCCAGCCGTCCCGGGCCAGCGCCTGCACGGCCGGCCGTCCTGTCTGCCCGCCGGCCCCGATCACCACAGCACGTCTCATGCCGCGACCGTAGATCGCCGAGGCCGGCCGCGGATACGGCTTCTGCCGACAGCAGATGTCCCAAGCGGCCGGCAGCAGGCACCTCAAGTGAGGGGCAGGCGCGGGAACTTCCGTTCCTTCGTGGCGGCGGCGGCCTCCTCGGCCTTCACGACGGCCGCGTACTGGTCGACGTACTCCTGCTCGGACAGGGAGAGGATCGCGTACATGATCTCGTCGGTGACGGCGCGCAGGATGGCCTTCTCGTTCTCCATGCCCGCGTAGCGCGAGAAGTCGAGGGGCTTGCCGAAGCGGATCACGACGGGGTGGAGGTTGGGGATGACCTTGCCCGGCGGCTGGGCCTCGAAGGTGCCGATCATCGCGCAGGGGATGACCGGGACGCCGGCCTTGAGGGCCATGACCGCGACGCCCACCTTGCCCTTGTAGAGCCGGCCGTCGTGCGAGCGCGTGCCCTCCGGGTAGATGCCGAGCAACTCGTCCTTGCTCAGTACGCCGAGGCCCTCGCGGATCGCGGCCTGCCCGGCGTCCTTGCCGGAGCGGTCGACGGGGATCTGCCCGGCGCTGCGGAAGAACGACGCGGTCAGACGGCCCTTGATGCCCGGGCCGGTGAAGTACTCGGCCTTCGCGAGGAAGGTGATGCGCCGCTTGAGGACCGCGGGCATCAGGAAGTGGTCCGAGAACGACAGGTGATTGCCGGCGATGATGGCGGCGCCCTGAGAAGGAACGTGCTCCAGGCCTTCTATCCGAGGCCGGAAAACCAGTCTCAGCAGCGGGCCCAGCAGTACGTATTTCAGCAGGTAGTAGAACAAAGCGGGCGCTCCTCGACTCTTGCGGTGGACTCAACCGCCGCGTTCCAGCAGGTCAACCGGCATGTCGTGGGGTGCCAGTGTAGGTGCAGGCGTGGCCACAGGGCACCTCGTGCGACCTGACCCGCCGATCCTTTGCCGATTGACTGACGGTCAGTCAGTAAGGTGCGTCCGGTGGTGCTCCTGCGGCTGGGGAGAACCGCGGGACCAGCGTGCTGCGCCACACGGGTGACCGGCAAGCCGAACGGGCGGCGTGGCGGGATCCGAGGGGGTGCCTGGCCAACGGCTGGTTCTTGCGTCCCCGCCGAGTAGTCTGCGAAGCATGCGGATCTCTGTTTCCTCGGACATGGACGAGCCCGTCGCCCGCTCCCTCGTGGCCGCGCTGCGCGAGCGAGGACACGAGGTGCGCCCGCACGGCGCACTGCGCCCCGGCGACGACCCCCAGTGGGCGGTGTGCTCCGAGGCGGCGGCCCGTGAGGTCGCCGACGGGACGGCCGACCAGGCCGTGGTGTGCTGCTGGACCGGCACGGGCGCCTCGATCGCCGCGAACAAGGTGCCGGGCGTCCGGGCCGCCCTGTGCACGGACGCCTACACGGCCGACGGGGCCCGCCGCTGGAACGACGCCAACGTCCTCGCGCTCAGCCTGCGGCTCACCTCCGAGCCGCTGCTGAAGGAGATCCTCGACGCGTGGTTCGCCGGCGAGCCCAGCGCGGACGCCGAGGACCGGCAGAACGTGGACCGCGTCCGGCTGCTCGACCACGGCAACACCCGCCGCTGAAGCGCAGCTCACAGCCGCACGATGATCAGCGCGGTGTCGTCGGTGGCGCCGCCGGGCGGCAGCAGCTCCAGCAGGACGGTGTCGGCGAGGCGCTCGGGATCCTGCTCCCGGTTGCGGTACAGCGCGTCGGCGAGACGGGCCAGACCGGTGTCGATGTCCTCGCCGCGCCGCTCGACGAGGCCGTCGGTGTAGAGCACCAGCGTGGCACCCGGCGTGAAGGACGTCTCCGTCTGAGGTCTGGGGATCGGGTCGGGGCGGGCGTCGAGCGGGGTGTCCGTGGCCCCGTCGAGGAACTCGGCGCAGCCGCCGGGGTGGAGCAGTACGGGCGGGAGATGGCCGGCGCTGCTGTAGGTGATGGTGTGCCGGTCGAAGTCGATGAAGGTCGTCACCGCGGTCGCCGACTCGGCTCCCTCGACCACATGGGCGTAGCGGCCCAGCACGTCCAGGGCCTGGGCCGGGCCCTCGGCGACCCGGGACGCCGCGCTGAGCGCGCTGCGCAGCTGGCCCATCACACCGGCGGCCTCCAGCCCGTGCCCGACCACGTCACCCACGGACACGCCGACCCGGTTGCCGCCGACCAGGTCGACCAGGTCGTACCAGTCCCCGCACACGTTGAGCGCGCCTACCGCGGGCCGGTACCGGACGGCGGCCCGGTGGTGGTGGCTGACCTGACGGCGGTCGGGCAGCATCGCCTCCTGGAGGGCCATGGCCACCTCCCGCTCCCGGGAGTGCGCCTGCCGCAGCCGCTCGTTGAGCTCCTGGAGCTCGCGGGCGCGGGTGTACAGCTCGGCTTCCAGGCCCCGGGACCGGCCGCCTCGGCCTCCGCCCGGGCGGCCCCGGGCCCGGATCAGCTCCGTGACCTCCTCGACCCGGAGCAGGATCATCACCACCTTGCCGTCGGGGCCGAGCAGCGGCGCGTTCACCGGACTCCAGTAGCGCTCCTGCCATTCCCCGGGCCGCTCGGCATCCTCGACGTCGTAGCGCTGGAGAGCCATGGCGTCACGTTCCCCGGTCGCCAGGACCCGGTACAGCGAGGCCTCCAGGTTGCGCATGCCCGTCGAGGCCGGGTCGTTGGGGTTGTCGGGGAAGACGTCGAACAGGTAGTGCCCGACGAGCTGCTCGCGGGAGCGGCCGGACACCCGGACGAACTCCTCGTTGACGTCCGCGTACACCAGCTCGGGCGTCAGCAGCGCCAGCATGCCGGGCAGGGCCTGGAACACCGCCGTGTAGTCGATCGCCGAATCCGTCATGGCCGCCGCCTCACCACTGCCGGGGTCAGACCAGTTTCCCACGATATGGGCGAATCCGGCTTCGGCTTCACTCCACGAGCGCCGCCACGGGCAGCTCGGCGAGCTCCGTCAGGGACTGCTCCGCCCAGATGATCTTCCCGTCCTGGACGAACCGCGTCCCCCACCGCTGGGTCAGCTGGGAGACCAGCAGCAGACCCCGCCCGCCCTCGTCCGTCGTACGGGGATGGCGCAGATGGGGCGCGGTGGCGCCGCTGTCGAAGACCTCGCAGACCAGGGCGCGCTCCCGGATCAGGCGGAGCCGGATGGGCCCGGGGGCGTGCCGGATGGCGTTGGTGACCAGCTCGCTCACCACCAGTTCCGTGGTGAACGCCAGCTCCTCCAGCCCCCAGCGGGCCAGCTGCCGGGTGGCCCTGCGGCGGGCCTCGGCGACGAGGGCCGGGTCGGGATCCAGGTCCCAGGCAGCGACCTGCTCGGTGCCCAGGCGTTTCGTCCGGGCCATCAGCAGGGCCACGTCGTCGTACGGCCGCGCCGGGACCAGCGCGTCGACGACGTTCCGGCAGTGCGCCTCCAGCGGACCCGCACCTTCCAGCGCCCCGCGCAGCCGTTCCCGGCCGGCGTCGACGGCCCAGGTCTCCGCCCGGGCCAGCAGCCCGTCCGTGTGCAGGGCGAGGGTGGCGCCCTCCACGAGGGACAGCTCGACCGCCTCGAAGGGCGGACCGCCCACACCGAGCGGCGGCCCCTGCGGAAGTTCCACGAACGTGACCGAGCCGTCGGGCAGGACCACGGCCGGCACCGGATGGCCCGCGGCGGCCATCGCGCACCCGCCGTCGACCGGGTCGTAGACGACGTACACACACCCGGAGCCCACGTACTGCGTGCCCGCGGAGCCCGCCGCGCCCGGTTCGGCGCCCTCTTCCCGGGCCGACCGCGCCACCAGGTCGTCGAGGTGCGCCAGCACCTCCTCGGGCGGCAGATCCTGCGCGGCCAGCGTCCGTACGGCCGTCCGCAACTGGCCCATCGCCGCGGCGGCGTCGATGCCGTGCCCGGGCACCTCACCCACGACGAGCGCGACGCGCGCCCCGGACAGCGGGATGAGGTCGTACCAGTCGCCGCCCAGACCCGTCAGCTCGTCGGCCGGCCGGTAGCACGCGGCCACCTCGACCGCGTCCTGCTCGGGCAGCCGGTGGGGGAGCAGACTGCGCTGCAGGACGAGCGCGGCGTCGCGTTCACGCGTGTAGCGCCGGGCGTTGTCGACGCAGACGGCCGCGCGGGAGACGAGGTCCTCGGCCAGCCGCAGGTCCTCCTCGTCGAAGGGCTCCCGGCCGTGCCGCCGGAAGAAGGTGGTGATGCCCAGCGTGATGCCGCGCGCCCGGACCGGCACGATCATCACGCTGTGCAGGCCCAGCTCCGAGAACGTGGACCGCCGGCCGCCCGGGACGTCCGTGTTGCCCCACACCCGCTCCCGTGGCTCGAGCCGCTCCGCGTGCCAGGTCCGGCCCGTGGCCAGACAGCGGACCGGCGGCGACCCGGCCGGGTACGTCGCGACCTCGCCGATCCCGACGACGGCCTGCGGGACGCCCTCCTGCGAGGAGCGGTGGCCCGTCCGGCGCAGCGCCACCGGATCGGTGTCCGCGAGCGGCCCGGGCGTCACCTCGGCGCCCCGCAGCACCGTCTCCAGCAGGTCCACGGTGACGAGGTCGGCCAGTCCCGGCACGGCCACGTCGGCCAGCTCCTGCGCGGTGCGCGTGAGGTCCAGGCTGCGGCCGATGGTCTCGTTGGCGCGGTCGAGGAGCGCCAGCCGCTGCCGGGCGCGGTGCCGCTCGGTGATGTCGACGACCGTGTAGTACACGCCCATCGGGCGGCCCCGGTCGTCCTCGAGCCGGGTGAACGACAGCATGTGCGCGGTCTCGCGCAGCGGCGCCGACACCACGTGGCCGACGTGCTCGTACCCGACCACGGCCTCGCCGGTGGCCAGCACGTGCCGCATCTGCGCCTCGACCGCCTGGGCGTCCAGGCCCGGCTGGACGTCCGCGAAGCGCAGGCCGAGCCGCCGGGACGGCGGTCCGCCGCCGAACTGCTCCAGGGCGGAGTTCGACCACACGAAGCGCAGGTCCGTGTCCACGATCGCGATGCCGACCGGGGCGTCGGTCACCATCCGCTCCAGCACCGTGCGGCTCATGTCCCAGCCGGGCGCGTCGGCCAGCTCCGACAGCAGCACCAGCCAGCGCGAGGCGCCGTGCGCCTCCTCGGCCGAGGTGATCCGGGCCGCGACCCTCACCGGCTGCCCGTCCCGGTGGCGGGCCGTCAGCAGCCCCGTCCAGCCGCCGTCCCTGCGGCACCGCTCGACCAGGTCCGGCACGCGCTGCGCGTCCTCGGCCGTGAGCAGGTCCGCCAGCTTCCTGCCGACCGCCTCGGCGGCCGGGTACGCCAGCAGCCGCCGGGCCTCACCGGTCCAGCCCGTCACCACGCCCTGCGGATCGAGCAACAGGGGCACGGCGTCGGCCACGTCGAACCGCCGCCGACCGTACTCCTCGTGTGCGCCCACGGCCGACCTCTCTGTCGCTGAGAGTGGTCTACCACCTCTTGCCTCAATCTTCACCCTTCCGGCATGCGGGGGCGGGTTGTACGGGGCCAGTTGGAGCGGTTCGTGGCGCGCTATCGCAGCACCTTCTCCAGCGTTCCCAGCGCCCCTTCGAGCTCCGCGCGCGTGATGGTGAGGGGTGGGGCCAGGCGGATCGTGGAGCCGTGGGTGTCCTTGACCAGGATTCCCTCCCGCATGAGGCGTTCGCTGATCTCGCGGCCCGTGCCGAGCCCGGGGTCGATGTCGACGCCCGCCCACAGGCCCCGCGAGCGGAAGCCGACCACGCCCTTGCCGACCAGGCCCGTCAGACCGTCCCGCAGGACCGCGCCCAGCTCGGTCGCGCGGCGCTGGAACTCGCCCGTCTCCAGCAGCTCGACCACCGCCGTGCCCACCGCGGCCGCCAGCGGGTTGCCGCCGAAGGTCGACCCGTGCTCCCCGGGGTGCAGCACCCCGAGCACCTCCCGGCGGGCAACCACCGCGGACACCGGCACGATGCCGCCGCCCAGCGCCTTGCCCAGCAGCACCACGTCCGGCACGACCGACTCGTGCTCGACCGCCAGCGTGCCGCCCGTACGGCCGAGCCCGGACTGGATCTCGTCCGCGAGGAACAGGCAGCCCTTGCGGCGGGTGAGCTCCCGCACGCCCGTCAGGTAGCCGTCGTCCGGGATGATCACGCCCGCCTCGCCCTGGATCGGCTCGATCAGCACCGCCGCCGTCGTCTCGTCGACCGCCGCCTCCAGCGCGGCCAGGTCGTTGTACGGCACGATCCGGAAGCCCGGCGTGAAGGGCCCGAAGCCCGCCCGGGCCGTCTCGTCCGTGGAGAAGCTGACGATCGTCGTCGTACGGCCGTGGAAGTTGTCCGCCGCGACCACGATCGTCGCCCGGTCGGCCGGGACGCCCTTGACGTCGTACGCCCACTTGCGGGCCACCTTCACCCCGCTCTCCACCGCCTCCGCACCGGTGTTCATGGGCAGCACCATGTCCATCCCGGTCAGCGCCGCCAGCCGCTCCGCGAACTCGGCGAGCCGGTCGTTGTGGAAGGCGCGGGAGGTGAGAGTCAGCCGGTCGAGCTGGCGGTGGGCCGCCTCGACCAGCGCCGGGTGCCGGTGCCCGAAGTTGAGCGCCGAGTAGCCGGCCAGCATGTCGAGGTAGCGCCGCCCCTCCACGTCCTCCACCCAGGTGCCCTCGGCACGGGCGACGACCACGGGCAGCGGGTGGTAGTTGTGCGCGAGGACCGGCCCCTCCGCGCGGATGAGCTCCTGCGAGCCACGGGTCTCCCGCGAGCCACGGCTCTCCTGCGGGTCCTCGGTGCGGACGGGTGCGGTCATGAGCGGATCTCCCGGATCTCCTGGGTGCAGCACTTGATGCCGCCACCGGCCTTGTGGAACTCGGACAGGTCGACGGGGACGGGGACGTAGCCACGGTCGGCGAGCCGGCCGGCCAGGGCCGTCGCCCCCGGTGAGATGAACACGTGCCGCCCGTCGGAGACGGAGTTGAGCCCGAACGCCATCGCGTCCTCGCGGGTGGCGAGCACCGCGTCCGGGTACAGCCGGGCCAGCACCTCGCGGCTGCCCGGCGAGAACGCCTCGGGGTAGTAGGCGATGGTGTCGTCGTCGAGGACGAACAGCGCCGTGTCGAGGTGGTAGAAGTACGGGTCCACCAGCGTCAGGCTGATCACCGGCACCCCGAAGTACTCCTGCACCTCGCGGTGCGCCTCCCGGGTCGTACGGAAGCCCGTCCCGGCCAGGATCCAGCGGCCGGCCGGCACCAGGTCGCCCTCGCCCTCGCACACCGACTCGGGGTGGTAGACCTCGTAGCCCTCCGCCTTGAACCACGCCTCGTACGGCACGGACTCGGGGCGGCGCTCGGGCGCGTGGAAGAGCGAGCCGAACACGCGGCCGTCGACGACGACCGCCGCGTTCGCGGCGAAGACCATGTCGGGCAGACCGGGAACCGGTTTCACAGTGTCCACGGTATGGCCGTGGGCACGGTATGTGTCCACAAGCGCCTGCCACTGGTCCAGGGCGCGGATGACGTCGACGGGTTCACCGGGACGCATCCACGGGTTGATCGCGTACTGCACGGCGAAGTGTCTGGGTTCGCAGACGAGATAGCGCCGCCGGCGCGGCACACGGGAGTCGGGCACAGAGGGGTCCCTCCGCTTCCTCACGGTGTGTGACTGGGGGTTGACACAACGGTAGGAACTGGCCGAGGGGCCGACAAGAAACAATGGTTGCGTGCTCGCGCAGGAACGCTGCGTCTTGCGGCCGGTCAGCGCACGTCCGCTGCGCCGCCCCGGGGCTCCTCGGGTGCCGGATGGCCGGCCCCGGCCTCCGGACTCTCCGGAAGGAGATGGGACAGCACCATCACGCTGATCGTCTTCCTGATGAACGGCTCCTGGCGGATCCGCTCCAGCACCTCCTCGAAGTGCTCCACGTCCCGCGCCCGCACGTGCAGCAGCGCGTCCGCACCGCCCGTCACGGTCATCGCCGCGGTGATCTCCGAGTGGTTGCGCACCACCTCCGCGAGCCGCCGCGGCGGGGCCGCGCCCTCGCAGTACACCTCGACGTATGCCTCGGTCCGCCAGCCCAGCGCCGACGGCTTCACCGTGGCCGTGAACCCGGTGATCACGCCGGTCTCCCGCAGCCGGTCGACCCGGCGCTTGACCGCCGTGGCCGACAGCCCGATCGCCGTGCCGATCTCGGCGAAGGACGTCCGGGCGTTCGTCATCAACGCGGTGATGATCTTCCGGTCGAGTTCGTCGAACGGCGTGGACCTGCTGTTCATGCGGGCACTGTATCCACCGGCACCCCGGCACGTGTCCAGACGTATCGATCGCCCCTACACTCCGGGTTCATGCTGCGCGCCCTGGCTGTCGACGACGAACGCCCCTCGCTGGAAGAACTGCTCTACCTGCTGCACGCGGACCCCCGCATCGGCAGCGCGGAGGGCGCCGGCGACGCGACCGAGGCGCTGCGCCGCATCAACCGCGCCCTGGAGTCCGGCCCGGGCGGGCCCGAGGCGATCGACGTCGTCTTCCTCGACATCCAGATGCCCGGCCTCGACGGCCTCGACCTGGCCAGGCTGCTCACCGGGTTCGCCCGGCCGCCGCTCGTCGTGTTCGTCACCGCCCACGAGGACTTCGCCGTCCAGGCCTTCGACCTCAAGGCCGTCGACTACGTCCTCAAGCCCGTCCGCAAGGAACGGCTCGCCGAGGCCGTACGGCGTGCCGCCGAGCTCCGCGGCGCCGCGCCCCGCATCCCCGTGAGCGAGCCCGACCCCGACCACATCCCCGTCGAACTCGGCGGCGTGACCCGCTTCGTCGCCGTCGACGACATCACCCACGTCGAGGCCCAGGGCGACTACGCCCGTCTGCACACCGACAAGGGCAGCCACCTGGTCCGCATCCCGCTGTCCACCCTGGAGGAGCGCTGGCGCTCCCGCGGCTTCGTCCGCATCCACCGCCGCCACCTCGTCGCCCTGCGTCACATCGGCGAACTCCGCCTCGACGCGGGCACCGTCAGCGTCCTGGTCGGCTCCGAGGAGCTCCAGGTCAGCCGGCGCCACACGCGCGAGCTGCGCGACCTGCTCATGAGGAGGACGTGACGGTGCCCCAGGACCACACCGAGCGCCGCGTCGTCGTCACCGGCCCGCCCCGCCAGACGCGCAGGGCCTTTGGCTACTACCGGCCGCGCACCGAGATCGACGAGCAGACCACCCTCGGCCACACCTACGTCCGGTCCCTGATGCGCATCCAACTGCGCGCCGCCCTCACCGTGTTCGCGATCCTCGGGCTGCTCATCGGCCCGCTCCCGCTGCTCTTCGCGGCGATGCCCGGCACCCGCCGCCTGGAATGGACCGTCCTCGGCTTCGGCCTCTACCTCCCCCTGGTCCTCCTCGCCCTCTGGTACGTCCGCCGCGCCGAGCGCAACGAGCGCGACTTCGTACGCCTCGTCGAAGACCGATGACCGACGGCCGAACAGCCTTGAACGACCGATGACCGACGAGCGAACTGGCCTCCGATGAACTCCCACTACGCCGTCCCCGCCGTGGCCCTGGTCGTCGTCGCGACGGTCCTGGTCGGCGCCTTCGGCCTGCGCATCTCCCGCACCACCTCTGACTTCTACGTCGCCTCCCGCACCGTCGGCCCCCGCCTCAACGCCGCCGCCATCAGCGGCGAGTACCTCTCCGCCGCCTCCTTCCTGGGCATAGCGGGCCTGGTCCTGGTCCAGGGCCCCGACATGCTCTGGTACCCGGTCGGCTACACCGCCGGCTACCTGGTCCTGCTCCTTTTCGTCGCCGCCCCGCTGCGCCGCTCCGGCGCCTACACGCTCCCCGACTTCGCCGAGGCCCGCCTCGCCTCCCAGGCCGTGCGGCGGCTGGCCGGAGCCTTCGTCGTCGGCGTCGGCTGGCTGTATCTGCTGCCCCAGCTGCAGGGGGCCGGACTGACCCTGACGGTGCTGACCGGAGCGCCCGACTGGCTCGGCGGAGTGATCGTCGCCGTCGTCGTGACCGCCACCGTCGCCGCCGGCGGCATGCGCAGCATCACCTTCGTCCAGGCCTTCCAGTACTGGCTGAAACTCACCGCCCTGCTCGTCCCCGCCCTGTTCCTGGTCCTGGCCTGGCAGAGCGACGGAGCCCCCCGCCACGCCTTCGACGAACCGGCCACCTTCCGCGAGCAGCGCGTCGTCCGCGTCGGCGACGGCATCGACCTGAAACTGGACCGGCCCCTCGCCGTCACGGTGACCGGCACCGTGGACGGCCGTACGCACACCGACACCCGCCTCGAACTCCCCGCCGGCACCCACCGCGTCGAACGCGGCACCCGGCTCACCTTCGCCGAGGGAGCGGCCGTCCCCGAGGCGCAGCGCAGCGGCGGCGGCGACCTGTCGCCGGCCCAGGCCGAGAGCCGCGAGGAACGCCCGCTGTACGCCACGTACGGGCTGATCCTCGCCACGTTCTTCGGCACCATGGGCCTGCCGCACGTCGTGGTCCGCTTCTACACCAGCCCGCACGGCGTCGCCGCCCGCCGCACCACCGTCGCGGTCCTCGGCCTGATCGGCGCCTTCTACCTCCTGCCGCCCGTCTACGGCGCACTCGGCCGCCTCTACGCCCCCGAACTCACCCTCACCGGCGACACGGACGCCGCGGTCCTCCTGCTGCCCGACCGCATCATCGGGGGAGTGGGCGGCGATCTGCTGGGCGCGCTGGTGGCGGGCGGCGCCTTCGCCGCGTTCCTGTCCACGGCCTCGGGGCTCACCATGGCGGTCGCGGGCGTGCTCACCCAGGACGTCCTGCCCGCACGCGGCGTACGGCACTTCCGGCTCGGGACCGTGCTCGCGATGGCCATGCCCCTCGCGGCGAGCGTCCTGGTCGGCGGGCTCCCGGTGGCCGACGCGGTGGGGCTCGCCTTCGCCGTGTCCGCGTCGTCGTTCTGCCCGCTGCTCGTCCTCGGCATCTGGTGGCGGCGGCTCACCCCGCCCGGCGCGGCCGCCGGCATGCTGGTCGGCGGCGGCTCGGCCCTGCTCGCCGTCACCGCGACCATGGCGGGCTACCCGGGCGAGGGCGCGCTGCACGCCCTGCTCGCCTGGCCCGCGCTCTGGTCGGTGCCGCTGGGCTTCCTCACCATGATCCTGGTGTCGCTGGCCACCCCCGGCCGGGTGCCGCCGGGCACGGCGGCGGTCTTGGCCCGCTTCCACCTGCCCGAGGAGCTGCGCACGGAGGTGACGGCATGAGCGGATTCCTGGCGGGCCTGTGCGTCGCCGTGCTCCCGGTCCTGGCCGTGGGAGTCTGGCTCGGCCGGCGCACGGCACGCCCCAAGAGCCTCGGCGGCCTGGGCACGCCCGTGGAGCACGCCACCTTCGAGACCCTGCACACCGCCTCCCTCGCCGCGCCCCCGCTGCGGGCCGGCCTGACGGAGGAGACCGCCCGCAAGTCCGCCCGCAAACTGCGCTCCCTGCTCGGCACGGACGCCCTGTGCCTGACCGACACCGAACAGGTCCTGGTCTGGGACGGCGACGGCGCCCACCACCGCACCGAGATCATGGAACGCCTCGCCGGGCCCCTGGAGACCGGCCGCGGCGAGGCCTTCCAGCTGACCTGCGACCTCCTCGACTGCCCGGTGCGCTGGGCGGTCGTCGCCCCGCTCACCGTCGACGACCGGGTGCACGGCGCCCTCGTCGCCTGCGCGCCCCGCGAGTCCGCGGTCCTCGTCCGGGCGGCCGGCGAGGTGGCCCGCTGGGTGTCCGTGCAGCTGGAGCTGGCGGATCTGGACCAGTCCCGCACCCGCCTCATCGAGGCCGAGATCAAGGCGCTGCGGGCCCAGATATCCCCGCACTTCATCTTCAACTCGCTCGCGGTGATCGCCTCGTTCGTCCGCACCGACCCCGAGCGCGCCCGCGAACTGCTCCTGGAATTCGCCGACTTCACCCGCTACTCGTTCCGCCGGCACGGCGACTTCACCACCCTCGCCGACGAACTCCACGCCATCGACCACTACCTGGCGCTGGTGCGGGCACGCTTCGGCGACCGCCTCTCCGTCACCCTCCAGATCGCCCCGGAGGTGCTGCCCGTAGCCCTGCCCTTCCTGTGCCTCCAGCCGCTCGTCGAGAACGCCGTCAAGCACGGCCTGGAGGGCAAGGCCGACAAGTGCCACATCCAGATCACCGCCCAGGACGCGGGCGCCGAGGCCCTGGTCGTCATCGAGGACGACGGCGCGGGCATGGACCCCGGCCTGCTCCGCCGCATTCTCGCCCGCGAGGTCAGCCCCTCGGGCGGCATAGGGCTCTCCAACGTCGACGACCGGCTCCGCCAGGTCTACGGCGACGACCACGGCCTCGTCATCGAGACCGCCACGGGTGCGGGCATGAAGATCACCGTCCGGCTTCCCAAGTACCAGCCGGGTGTGCATTCGGCCGGACGGCTGACCCGGGAGTGACCTCAGGTGCTCTTCGTGGTGACCACCATCCCGAGGGTGATCAGGCCCAGGACGACCCAGCCGAACCACAGCCAGCCGTTGCTGCCGAGCGCCACCGTGTAGGCCGTCACCAGGACGAGGCCGCCGACGGTGATGGCTCCCATGGTCTTCGTCGCGTTCGAACCGTTCGTGGAACCGGGCATCGCAACACCCTCCTCATGGTTCTTTTCCCACCATGGTGCCCCGTTCTGCCTCCTGACGGTGCAGACGACGACATGAGTACCGGATTTCCAGGGGCCGTCGCTGGTCCGGGCGAGCGTCACAGCGGCGGCCAGTCGGGTGAATCCGAGCGCCGTCACGCTTCTGCATGGTGGCGGTGTCGGCGAACGCCGTACGCGACCTACGTCGCTCGCCGAGCGGCCCGTGCGCGCCGCGCGAGGCGGGGCGTGGGCGATCCAGGACGTGGGAGACGTCAGTTCCCGCGTGCGTGCAGCGAGCTCAAATAGGCGTTGTACGCCTCGAGTTCCTTGTCCCCGTCGCGGTCCGCGGCCCGGTCCTCGCGCCTGGCCTGACGCTGGTCCGAGGCGTACCACTGGAACAGCAGCGCGACCAGCACCAGCACGGACGGGATCTCGCTGAACGCCCAGGCGATGCCGCCCGCCGCGTTCTGGTCGGAGAGCGCCTCGATGCCGAGCGAGGCGGGCGGGTTCTTGAACGTCTCGACCATCGGCTCGGACGCCATCATCAGCGCGATCCCGAAGAACGCGTGGAACGGCATGCCCGCGAACAGCTCCAGCATCCGCATCAGATAGCCCGGCCGGTGCGGGCCCGGGTCCACGCCCATGATCGGCCAGAAGAACACCAGGCCCACGGCGAGGAAGTGCACCATCATCCCGATGTGCCCCGCCTTGGAGCCCATCAGGGTGTCGAACAGCGGCGTGAAGTACAGGCCGTACAGGCTCGCGATGAACAGCGGGATCGTGAACGCCGGGTGCGTGATGATCCGCATGTACCGGCTGTGCAGGAACATCAGCAGCAGCTCACGCGGCCCCTTGCGGCCCCGCCCCGCCGTCGGCAGCGCCCGCAGCGCGAGCGTGATCGGCGCCCCTAGCAGGATCAGGATCGGCGACACCATGCTGATCACCATGTGCTGCACCATGTGCACGCTGAACATGACCATGCCGTAGTCGTTCAGCCGGGTGCACATCATGAGCACGATGCTCAGCACGCCGATGACGAAGGCGACGCTCCGCCCCACCGGCCACTTGTCCCCGCGCCGCACGAGCCGCACGACACCCCACCCGTACAGCGCCAGCCCGGCCAGGCAGGCGACGAGGAAGAACGGGTCCGCCGACCACTCCAGACCTCGTCCCAGCGTGAACGGCGGCAGATCCATGGTCATGCCGTGCCCGCTGTGATCCATACCGCCGGCTCCTGTTTCGTGGGGGTGTGCAGCAATCTGTCCGCCCCAAGAGTAGAACCGCCCCCGGCCACACAGGTGACCGGGGGCGGTAAGACGTGCTCAGGGACGCGGGGGCCTCAGAGAACGCACTCCGCCTCGGCGTACCGGTCCTCCGGCACCGTCTTCAGCGTCTCCACGGCCTCGGCCAGCGACACCATCACGATGTCGGTGCCCCGCAGCGCGGTCATCTGCCCGAACTCGCCCCGGTGCACCGCCTCCACCGCGTGCCACCCGAACCGCGTGGCCAGCACCCGGTCGTAGGCGGTGGGCGTCCCACCGCGCTGCACATGCCCGAGGATCACCGGCCGGGCTTCCTTCCCCAGCCGCCCCTCCAGCTCGACCGACAGCTGACGGGCGATCCCGGCGAACCGCTCGTGCCCGTAGATGTCCTTGCCGCCCTCGTCGAACTCCATGGTCCCGGGCTTGGGCTTCGCGCCCTCCGCCGCCACGACGATCGCGAAGCGCTTGCCCGCCTCGAACCGCTCGCCCACCTTGCGGGTCAGCTCGTCGACGTCGAAGGGCCGCTCGGGGACGACGATGGCGTGCGCGCCGGCCGCCATGCCGGAGTGCAGCGCGATCCAGCCGGTGTGCCGGCCCATGACCTCGACCACCAGAACCCGCTGGTGGGACTCGGCGGTGGTCTTCAGCCGGTCCAGGGCCTCGGTCGCCACCCCGACGGCCGTGTCGAAGCCGAACGTGACGTCCGTGACCGCGATGTCGTTGTCGATGGTCTTCGGCACACCCACGACGGGCAGACCGCTGTCCGACATCAGCCGCGCGGCCTTCAGCGTGCCCTCGCCGCCGATGGGGATGATCGCGTCGAGGCCGAGCTCCTCGACATGGCCCTTGGCCCGCTCCACACCGTCCCGCAGATGGGAGGGCTGGACGCGGGAGGACCCCAGAATCGTGCCGCCGCGGGCGAGGATGCCACCCACCGCGTCGAGGTCGAGCTTGAGGTAGTCGCACTCCAGAAGGCCTTTCCAGCCGTCCCGGAAGCCGATGACCTCGTCGCCGTGGTCGACGACGGCGCGGTGCACGACGGACCGGATGACGGCGTTCAGGCCGGGGCAGTCGCCGCCGGACGTGAGGACACCAATGCGCATAGCCCGAAAACCTTCTCCACGTGGGCCGGGACCGGACCACGTTGTCCGGCTCGAATGCCCGCCACCCTAGCGGCATCGAAGGGCCGGACCGAAGCACGCGTCCGCCTGCTGGACGGCCCCGCTCACCTGTGCGGATGCGCCGTCAGACGGGCTGTTGACCAGCAGGTTGACGCGTCATGGCCGTACGCTGCCGCGCAGCGCTCACGCAGGCTGCTGAGCAGCCGCGATGCGCTCGTTGCGCAGTGCCTCGTACCAGCGGTCGTCCGTCGGCGGCAGCGCGTTGACGTCGAGGGCCAGCTTCAGCAGCAGGTCCGCGATCAGCGGGTTGCGCGCCAGCACCGGGCCGTGCATGTACGTGCCGAAGACGGTGTCGTTGAAGGCGCCCTCCGTGCCGTCGCCCGTGCCGTTGCCGTTGCCGAACCGCACCCGGGCGAGCGGGCGGGCGGTGGGGCCGAGGTGGGTGACGCCCTGGTGGTTCTCGAAGCCCGTCAGCGGGGGCAGGCCGAGGCGCGGGTCGATGTCGCCCAGCACGTCACCGACGCACCGCTCGCCCTCGCCGCGTACGGACACCACGTCCAGCAGGCCGAGGCCGGGCTCGCGCTGCCCGAGGTCGTTGATGAACTCGTGGCCGAGGATCTGGTAACCGGCGCACACGGAGAACACGATGGCGCCGTTCTCCACCGCCCGGGTCAGCCCGCCGTCCCGGCGCAGCCGCTCGGCCGCGAGCCGCTGCGGACGGTCCTCGCCGCCGCCGATCAGGTAGATGTCGCCGGAGGTCGGGATCGCCTGGTCGCTGCGCACGTCCAGCCGCGCCACGTCCAGGCCGCGCTGCCGCGCCCGGCGCTCCACGACGAGGACGTTGCCCTGGTCGCCGTAGGTGCTGAGCAGGTCGGGATAGATCCAGACGACCCGCAGTTGGTTGTCGCTCACAAAAGTCCCCTGACGTCTCGTGCTCAGTTGCCGACCCGGCGGCGCAGGTCCTGGAACGCCGTGTAGTTGGCGATGACCTCGATCCGGCCCGGCGGGCACGCCGCCACGGCCTGGTCGAGGTTCTCGTAGACCTGGAAGTGCTGGTCGGCGACCTCCAGGCGCACCGCGAGGTCCAGCCGCCGGTCACCGACCACGCAGATCGGGTGGCCGGTCAGGCGCGTGTAGTCGACGTCCCACAGCCAGGAGGTGTCGGTGCCGTCGGCGGAGCGCGCGTTCACGGACAGGATGACCGGGGCGGGCGGCGGGTCGATCAGGGAGAACGTCTCCAGCCAGCCGGCCGGGTTCTTCGCGAGGAGCAGCCTGAGGTCACGGCCCTGGAACTGGACGACGTCGTACCGGCCGGCCACCGCCTGCACCTGGTACATGCGCTCCAGCGCGACCTGCGGCGGTACGCCGAACACGGCGGCGACGGCGGCCGAGGAGGCGGCGTTGGCCTTGTTGGCGCGGCCGGGCAGCTGGAGGTGGATCGGCCAGGCGGAGCCGTGCGGGTCCAGGACGTGGTCGCCGGAGAGCGCCCAGCTCGGCGTCGGACGGCGGAAGCCGCACTCACCGCAGTACCAGTCGTCGCCGGGGCGCTGCATCACGCCACCGCACGACGGGCAGGACCAGGCGTCGTCCTTCCACATCTGCCCGGCGGCGACCCAGATCACATTGGGGGAGGAGGACGCCGCCCACACCACCAGCGGGTCGTCGCAGTTGGCCACCACCACGGCCTTGGAACCGGCGAGCCCCTCGCGCCAGTTCTCGGCGAGCATGCGGGTCTCGGCGGCGCGGTCGAGCTGGTCGCGGGAGAGGTTGAGCAGCGCGATGCACTTCGGCGCGGTGTCCCGGGCGACGCCGGCGAGGTACTTCTCGTCGACCTCGATCACGCCGTACCGGGCGTCCGAGCTGCCCGCGAGCGCCGAGGTGATACCGGCCGGCATGTTGGCGCCGAGCGCGTTGGAGACGACCGGTCCCGCGGCGCGCAGGGCCTCGGCGATGAGCCGGGTGGTCGTGGTCTTGCCGTTCGTCGCGGAGACCAGGATCACGTCCAGGTTCTGGGCGAGCCGGGCGAGGAGGTCGGGGTCGAGCTTGAGCGCCACCCGGCCGCCGATCACCGAACCGCTGCCGCGCCCCGCGGCGCGCGATGCCGCCGCGACCGCCTTGCCCGCGGTCACGGCCAGCTTGGCCCGCGGCGAGAGCGGGTCCGAGTTGCCTGCCATCAGTTCTCGATCCTCCTTGCGTACGCGCCGCGCCTTCAAGCCTGACGGCCACGTGGTGTGGACCTCAGCCTATCGAGATCCATTAGCACTCCCGAACCGCGGCACTGTGGTGAACTCGTGTGGGAGGCGCGGAATGGAAGGGACCTTACTCTTGCCGCCATGCGAAACAGCTCCATCCCCGGCGCCCGCGGCCACGTGAGACCCCTCACCCTGCACGGCGACCCGCTGCTGCACACACCCTGTGCGGAGGTCACCGACTTCGGCCCTGAACTGGCCCGCCTCGTCGAGGACTTGTTCGCGACCATGTACGCCGCCCAGGGCGTCGGCCTCGCCGCCAACCAGATCGGCGAGCCGCTGCGGGTCTTCGTCTACGACTGCCCCGACGACGAGGACGTCCGGCACCTGGGCCACGTGGTCAACCCGCGCCTGGTCGAGGCGGACGGAGTGGTGATCCGGGGCCCGGAGGGCTGCCTGTCCCTACCGGGCCTGGAAGCGGGCACGGAGCGTTACGACCACGCGGTGGTCGAGGGCTTCACGGTGACCGGCGACCCGATCACGGTGCACGGCACGGGCTTCTTCGCCCGCTGCCTCCAGCACGAGTACGACCACACGGAGGGCCGCATCTACGCGGACCACCTCAAGGGCTGGCGCCACCGCAGACTGATGCACAAGGTGGCCCGGGCCTCTTGGCGCCGGTGAGGGTGTGCCTTCAGGGGCGCGGGGCTGTGTTCAATATGCGGCTCCGCCGCGGGGCGCGACCAGCCCCCACCGGCCCGCAC
>NZ_MUKA01000667.1:528-979 GCF_002150735.1 Streptomyces africanus | reverse complement strand
CGCGCGCACCATGCCTCTGGACTGATGTCCGCGTGCGGGTCAGCGGCGGCGAGCCCGGGGAGTGCGAGCGGTCAGAACCGCGGGGGCCGGTCTTCGCGGAGTACGGCCAGACACCCGCCCAGCTCGCCCGGTCGAACAACCGAAACCTCCCCAGGACGGGGGACTCACTGGGGGAACGTACGTTTTCCGAGCCCTGGGCGACACTGGTCGAGTGATTGTCGAACGCGCGTATGCCCATCTCTCCTCGTACGACGAGGATGTCTGGCCCTGGTCGGTGCCCTGCGTCCGGCAACTGCTCGACGAAGGGCTGCGCTTCACGGCACCGGTGACCTTTCTGGTCGGTGAGAACGGCTCGGGGAAGTCGACCCTGGTCGAGGCGCTGGCGGAGGGGTTCGGTCTGGACTCCTACGGCGGCTCCCACGACTGGCGCTACGCCTCCCCGCGTGGCAAG
>NZ_MUKA01000667.1:0-520 GCF_002150735.1 Streptomyces africanus | reverse complement strand
TGCGGGCCGAGACCGCGCTGGACGCTCTGGGCAGAGAGGGGTTCTCGCCGGAATCGGTCAGCCATGGTGAGGGCTTTCTCGCGGCGTTCCGCGGGAAGTTCCTCCAGGCCGGGCTCTACGTTCTCGACGAGCCGGAGGCGGCTCTCTCCTTCTCCTCGTGCCTCGAACTGATCGGGCACATCGACCGGTTGGCCAAGGCCGGCGGTCAGGTCATCTGCGCCACGCACTCTCCCTTGCTGACTGCGCTGCCTGGCGCGGACATCGTCGAAGTCGGCGAGCATGGCCTACGGCGGGTCGCCTGGCCGGAGCTCGGCGTCGTGGATCACTGGCGCCGCTATCTCGCCGACCCGCACGTCNNGCCGGCACGCCACGACCGGGGGCCCGGGCGGGGATCAGTCCGTGGGCCGCAGCCGGCGCGGTCGGCGCCTCACGCCGCCCGAGCCTGCCTCGTCCCCTGCGACAGCACCTGGACCGGCGCCGGTCGGCCGGTCCGAAAGCCCGTGCCGGCCCCGGCCTCAGA
>NZ_MUKA01000131.1:2736-2914 GCF_002150735.1 Streptomyces africanus | reverse complement strand
GTCCGGGGCCTGGGGCGGGACCGTACGGCCTCCATGCGGAAGACGACCGCCGCCTGCGGGAGCAGGAGGAAATGGGCCGCGCGGAGGACCGTGCCGTCCTCCTCGGGGCCGGTGCCGGGGTCGCATCATCGCCGGACAGGCGCTCGGCCGCCCGGCCCTGACGGACCGCCCGGCGTGC
>NZ_MUKA01000131.1:0-2706 GCF_002150735.1 Streptomyces africanus | reverse complement strand
GACCCGGCGGCTGCGGATCTTCCCGCGGTCGGAGATGAACTTCCGCAGCAGGTCGGTGTCCTTGTAGTCGATGTACTCGATCCCGGCCTGGTCCAGGGGATTGGGGCGGTTCTTGACGGGCTTGCGGTCGGTCGTGCGGGGCATCGGGTCAGACCTCCAGGAGGGAGTCGAAGGCGTGCGGCAACCGCNNNCGTCCCGGTCGAGGCCGGGCGAGGTGAAGACCAGGTGCTGGCCGCGGTCGCCGTGCTCGGGGTGCCAGTCCAGCGCGGCGGCGGCGCGGCGCACCGGCGGGACCATCTCCCAGGCCGCGTCCGGCAGGGAGGCGAGCCAGGGACCCGCGCTCTCCACGCAGAGGGCCCCGCCCGCCGCGTCCCAGTGGAACAGCGTGTCGGGCTTGTCGGCGAGCCAGAACCGGCCCCGGCTGCGGGCGGCCGCGCAGGTCAGGTCCTCCAGGGCGGCGTAGAGCCGCTCCGGGTGGAAGGGGCGGCGCTGCTGCCAGACCAGAGTGGAGACGCCGTGCGCGTCGGCCTCGGCGGGGAGCAGGGCGCAGGCCGGGTGCTGGGCGGCCGCCGCCGACTCCACGTCGAAGCCGGCCAGGGCGGCCTCGGCCAGCGGCGGAAGCGGGCGGCGCCGCGGGGCCGGCACGGTCAGACCGTCGGCCTCGTCCCGTGCGAAGGCGCCGGGCGCGGGTGCGCCCGCCGGGTCGCCGTGGCCGATCGGGACCTGGCGGGCCGTCGGGTGCAGCTGCGCGAGCAGCTCGCGGTCCTCGTCGTCGGCCTCGGGGGACTCGGCGATCGCCAGGACGGGGGCGTACTCCAGCTGGCGGGCGAAGGTGTCGGCGACCGTGCGCTGGTCGGTTGCGGCGGCGGCGAGACCGCCGTCGGCCAGATCGTCGCCGTTGCCCAGGTACGGCAGGACCAGGGCCGGGTCGACGGCGGTGATCACGCCGGTGACGGTGAGCCCGCCGGCCGTGACGACCTCGGCCATGGCCTTGGGCTCGACGGAGTCCCACAGCTCGACGACGGCGAGCGGCGTCCGCCCCGCGTCCGCGAGGCGCTCCAGCTCCGGGACCAGGTCCTCGCGCAGGGCGCAGCACGCACAGTCGTTGACGAGCGGCGCCTCCCCCGCGTCCAGGACGCCGGTGGCGTCCCGGACGGTCCGTACGACCGTGCCGGCCGCGGCCGTCGCCAGGTCGTGGTGGAGGGCGACGCTGCCGGGCACATCGGCGAGCAGCCGGGCCACGGCCGCCCTGCGGGCGTCGGCGTGCAGCCCGCCGACGATCACGACGGAGAGACCGGAAGGGACAGCCACGGTGGTCAGCCCTTCTTTCCGTACCGGCGCTCGAAGCGCTCGACGCGTCCCGCGGTGTCCAGGACGCGGGCGGTGCCGGTGTAGAAGGGGTGGCTGACGTCGGAGATCTCGACGTCCACGACCGGGTAGGTGTTGCCGTCCTCCCACTCGATCGTCTTCTCGCTCGTCATGGTCGAGTGGGTGAGGAAGGCGTAGTTCGCGGCACGGTCGCGGAAGACGACGGGCCCGTAGTCCGGGTGGATTCCCTCGCGCATGGTCAGCGCTCCTCTCGGAAGTCGACGTGGCGGCCGACGACCGGATCGAACTTGCGCAGGGTCAGTCGGTCCGGGTCGTTGCGACGGTTCTTGCGGGTCACGTAGGTGTAGCCGGTCCCGGCCGTGGACCGGAGCTTGATGACCGGCCGGAGTTCATTGCGTGCCATGCCGCTATGCTACTGAAAATGAATTCCATTTACATCACGTGAGCCAGAGAGGTACGTCACCACATGTCCGCGCACTGCATGCTGACCGGCACCCAGCCCGGCTTCGGCAACCGCATCTCGCACTCCCACCGGCGCACGTCACGCCGGTTCGACCCCAACATCCAGTCCAAGCGCTACTGGCTGCCGAGCGAGGGCCGGTACGTACGCCTGCGGCTGAGCGCCAGGGCGATCAAGACCGTCGACACGATCGGGGTCGAGGCGGCCGTCGCCCGGATCCGCGCCCGGGGAGTGAAGGTCTGATGGCGAAGAAGAGCAAGATCGCGAAGAACGACAAGCGGCAGGAGGTCGTCGCGCGGTACGCCGCCCGGCGGGCCGAACTGAAGGAGATCATCCGGCGGCCGTCCTCCACGGACACCGAACGGCTCGCCGCGCAGGCGGAACTGCGCAGGCAGCCGCGCGACGCGAGCCCTACGCGGGTGCGCAACCGGGACCAGGTGGACGGGCGTCCGCGCGGGTACTTCCGGGCGTTCGGGCTGTCCCGGGTGAGTCTGCGCGAGCAGGCGCATGCGGGGTATCTGCCGGGGGTGCGCAAGTCGTCCTGGTGAGACGGGGCTGGCCGGCGCCGGGGCCCGGCTACCGGCCGGCCGGTAGGAGGCCCTCGGGGGTTCGCCCCGGGGTCTCTTGACCGGCCCTGGTAGCTTGCTGCGGGTTCCGGGAAGGGCCGGCGGGCCGCGCCGGGGCCGGCCGGACGGCTACAGCTTGGGGGCTTGCAGTGAACTCGGTGATCTTCTCGCGTCGCCCGGGAGGGAGTCGGCGGACGCCGCTGCGACCCGCAGCGGCGTCCGCCGACTCCCTCCCGGGCGACGCGAGAAGATCACCGAGTTCACTGCAAGCCCCCAAGCTGTAGCCGTCCGGCCGGCCCCGGCGCGGCCCGCCGGCCCTTCCCGGAACCCGCAGCAAGCTACCAGGGCCGG
>NZ_MUKA01000130.1 GCF_002150735.1 Streptomyces africanus | reverse complement strand
GCGGGGGCATCGGGGGCTTCGGGGGCGGTCTGGAGACCAAGCGGCGGCTGCTGGCCCTCGAAGGGGTGCTTCCCGAGCCGCTGTTCTGAGGCCGGGCCCGGTCAGTCGTAGTGCCGTGCCTCGAAGATGTTGCCGTCCGGGTCGCGGAAGTAGAAGCTGCGCGTGGCCTTGCCCCGGGCCCCGAAGGAGTCGTACGAGAGGTCCGACACCGGTACGGAGCGTTCCGCCAGGCGGCTGAGAAGGGCGTCGAAGTCGCCCCGGGACAGTGAGAGGCAGACGTGGTTGACGGGGTGCCCCGCACTGCCGGCGGCGCCGGGCAGCATCGTCATGCGTTCCGCGAAGGTCAGCGGCATGAGGTCGAGGATGGTCTCGCCGTTGACGCGTACGGAGGGGAACGGTGCCTCACCGGCGGCGAACTCGGTGAGCCGGAGCGTCTCCAGGCCGACGGCCTTCTCGTAGAAGTCCGCGGCGGCGAGCGGGTCGCGCACCCAGAGGACGACGTGGTCGAGTCGCGGTGTGTTGTCCGTCATGCACCCAGGCTCGTGACGTCGCCGACGGCCCGCAAGGGTTTGGCCCGGCGCGCCGCCCGCCAGAGATGAGGGAAGACCGACCGACAGGAGGCAGGCGCGTGGTGCTGGTGGTGTCAGAAGAGGTGCGGGAGGCGCTCGACGCGCGTCGGCCGGTGGTGGCCCTGGAGTCCACGATCATCGCCCACGGGCTGCCGCGGCCGCGCAACCTCCAGGTGGCGCTGGAGCTGGAGACGGTGGTGCGGCAGGAGGGGGCGGTGCCCGCGACGATCGCCGTGCTGGACGGGCGGCCCCACGTCGGGCTGGACAAGGAGCAGCTGGAGCGGGTCGCGAACGAGGACGGCATCCGCAAGCTGGGCCACCGCGACCTGCCGCTCGCGGTGTCCTCCGGGGTGAGCGGGGCGACCACGGTGTCGGCGACGGCGCTGCTGGCGGCGCTGGCGGGCGTGCGTGTGTTCGCGACGGGTGGGCTCGGCGGGGTGCACCGGGAGTGGACGGTGACGCAGGACGAGTCGGCCGACCTGGGGCTGCTGGCGCGCACGCGGATCACCGTGGTGTGTGCCGGGGTGAAGTCGATCCTGGACGTGCCGGCGACCTTGCAGCGGCTGGAGACGCTGGGTGTGGCGGTGGCCGGTTACGGTACCGGCCGGTTCCCCGGCTTCTATCTGTCCGACTCGGGACATCCGGTGGACTGGACGCTGCGGACGCCGGAGCAGGTGGCCGGTGTCATGCGCGCCCAGGACGCGCTCGCCGGGCCGGAATCGGCGCTGATCGTCGCCAATCCCGTCCCCGAGGAGGAGCAGCTGGATCCGGAGCTGCACGCGCGCGTGCTCGCGGACGCGCTGCACGCGTGCGAGGAGGAGGGGATCACCGGCCAGGCGGTCACGCCGTTCCTGCTCGACTACCTCGTGCGGCACACCGACGGCGCATCCCTCAGTGCCAACCTGGCGGCGGTCCGCGGCAACGTACGCCTGGCGGCGCGGATCGCGGCGGCCTGGGCGCGGGGATGACCGGGGCCGGCCGCGGTGCTGCAGGCGGACCCGACTCGGCGGGGACCTCGGCGGCGGGCGGGGCGCTGCTGGTCGTCGGGGACGTCATCACGGACGTCGTCGCGCGGCATGCGGGGCCGCTCGCCGCCGGTACGGACACGGCTGCCTCGATCCGGACGGTGCCGGGCGGGGCGGGCGCCAACGTGGCGTGCTGGGCCGCGGCCCGGGGCGCGGCGGAGGTGCGGCTGCTCGGGCGCGTGGGGGCGGAGGCCGCTGCCTGGCACGAGCGTGAGCTGGCGGCCCACGGCGTGCGCCCGCGGCTCGTCGTCGACCCGCTGGCGCCGACCGGCACGGTGATCTGCCTGGTGGACGGGGGCGCTTCGGCGGAGCGGACGTTCCTCACCGACAGCGGCGCGTCGTTGCGGCTGGAACCCGCCGACTGGTCGGACGCGCTGCTCGACGGCGTGGCCCGGCTTCACCTGTCGGGCTACCTGCTGTTCTCCGAGCCGAGTCGCGCCCTGGTGACGGTGGCTCTGCAGGCCGCCCGCGCGCGTGGCGTGCCGGTGAGTCTGGACCCCGCGTCGGCCGGTTTCCTCGGAGAACTGGGCGCCGGGCGGTTCCTCGCGCTCGTCGAGGGCGTGGATGTGCTGCTGCCCAGCCGGGACGAGGCGTGTCTGCTGACGGGGCTGACCGACGCGGCCGACGCGGCGGCCGAGCTGAGCCTGCGGGTGCCGCTGGTGGTGGCCAAGCGAGGGCACGAGGGGGCGCTCGTCGCCCGCTCGGGGAAGGTGCGCGCCCGCGTCCCCGCCGTACCGGCGGCGCCCCGGGACACCACGGGCGCCGGTGACGCCTTCACCGGCGCGTTCCTCGCCGCCCTGCTCACGGGTGCCGGGCCCGAGGAGGCGGCGGAAGAGGGCTGCCGGGCGGGTGCGAAGGCGGTGGAACGGGTGGGCGGCAGACCGCCCCTGCCCGGCTGACGCCCGGCGCCCGCACCGCCTCTGACTACTGCTTGCGCCCCCACGCCGAAATCATCGGAGCCGTCGTCAGATCGAGGGCACCGGACGTGACGTTCGCGAGATGCCGGTCGATGTCCTGGTCCGTGGCGAGGCCCGCGGTGACGAGCTGGTCGCGGATCTGGCGGATCGTCACCGACTCCAGGGCGGCGCAGGCCGGCGAGGCGACGGGAAAGTAGGCGTCGGCGTGCACCCGGGTCACGCCTGCCTCCCGGAGCAGCCGCGGCAGGACGCGGCCGCAGGGCAGTTCGGTCCCGCGGTCGGCGAGCAGTTTGCGAAAACCGTGCCGCAGCCGGTTCGCGAGCTGCTGCTCGGGGCCGTACTCGTCGGGACAGAGCAGCGGCTGGAGGGCGGGGTCGGCGTCCTCGACGAGGACGCGCCCGCCGGGGCGCAGCGCCTCGACCATGGACCGCATGGCCCGTGCCCGGTCGGCCACGTGGACGAGGGCGAGACGGGCGTGCACCAGGTCGAAGCCCTCCCCCGGCGGCTCCTCGGCGCCGAGGTCGTGCACGCGCACCTCCACGGGCGGCCGGGCAGCGGGGACGAGCCGTGAGGTGTCGGTGCCGGTCGCGACGACGCGTCCGGTCGGGCCGACCTTCTTCGCCAGCCAGGACACCACGGAGGTGCCGCCGGCTCCGACCTCCCAGCACCGCCAGCCGGACCCGATGCCGAGCGCTTCGAGATGCCGGAACGTCGTGGGGTCGAAGAGAGCGGCGAAGGCGTTGAAGTGCTCTGCCGCCTCGGTCTGCCGGTGGTCGAGGAGGTACCCGTCGGTTCGCGTCATGCCGCGATCATCCCATTTATCCGACTTGTTCGTTGTGGTTGACGCTCCGGTGCGGAGAACCGCACGGCGTCCGATACGCGTCGAAGTCTCGGGGACGAGGGCACCCGGAGTCGTTCATCCACAGCCGGGAACAAAGCGGAACGAGCCGTTTCCACAGGCTTACCCGCAGCTCACGTCGGCCTGGCAGACTGCCGCCAAGGCGCGGGAACGGCGCGACGAGCTCCACGCAAGGAGATGCAGATGTCCATGGCAGGGAATCTGCGGAAGGTCACGAGCCTCGGCGGGGTCGGCGGCCTCCGCAAGGTGGCTCGGCTGGCCCGGCGGCGCCCGCGCGTCGACCTGAGTCACCCGGCCCGCTCCCCGCTGGGCTCCTCGGTGGTGAACTGCGTGACGTACCGGGACGGTGCCCGCACCGACGCCCGCGGCGATCTGGTGGACGCCGTGGAGTGGGTGCGCAAGAAGGGCGAGGGCTTCGTCTGGCTCGGCCTGCACGAGCCGACCGACCAGGAGTTCGCGGGCATCGCCGAGCTCTTCGACCTGCATCCCCTGGCCGTGGAGGACGCCGTCGAGGCCCACCAGCGCCCCAAGCTGGAGCGCTACGGCGAGACGCTCTTCGCGGTGTTCAAAACGGTCTGCTACGTCGAGCACGAGGAACTCACGGCCACCAGCGAGGTGGTGAACACCGGCGAGATCATGGTGTTCGTCGGCAAGGACTTCGTGATCACGGTGCGGCACGGCAGGCACGGCTCGCTGGGCCCGCTGCGCGAGGAGCTGGAGTCCGACCCCGGCCAGCTGGCCAAGGGCCCGTCCGCGGTGCTGCACGCGATCGCGGACCACGTGGTGGACGCCTACCTGACCGTCACGGACTCGGTGCAGGAGGACATCGACCAGGTCGAGACGGACGTGTTCGCGGAGACCGGCGCGCGGGCCGACCCGGGGCGCATCTACCAGCTCAAGCGTGAACTGCTGGAGCTGAAGCGGGCGGTGGTGCCGCTCAGCCGGCCGCTGGAGGATCTCGCCACCCGGCCGATCCGGGCGGTCGACCCGGAGATACAGGCGTACTTCCGCGACGTCTCGGACCACCTGCTGCGGGCGAAGGAGCAGATCGCCTCCTTCGACGAGCTGCTCAACTCCATCCTCCAGGCGCACCTCGCGCAGGTCACGGTCGCGCAGAACGAGGACATGCGGAAGATCACCGCGTGGGCGGCGATCGTCGCCGTGCCGACGATGGTCTGCGGGGTGTACGGCATGAACTTCGACCACATGCCGGAGCTGCACTGGCGCTACGGCTACGGCATGGTCATCGGCGTCATATCGGTCGCGTGCCTGGCGCTGTACCGGGGGTTCCGGCGCAGCGGCTGGCTCTGACGAGGGCCGTGACCTGCGGGGTCGTGGTGGGGTGAGGCGCGGTCAGCGCGGGGTGGTCCTGGCGTAGACGCTCTCGGCCCAGGAGGCGATCTGGTCGCCCGCCAGGTGCCGGGCCAGGTCGGCCTCGCTGATCATGCCGACCAGGCGCTTGTTCTGGATGACGGGCAGCCGGCGGATCTGGTGCTCCCGCATCTCGTGGAGCACCTCGCCGACGTCGGCGTCCGCGTCGATCCAGCGAGGCGTGCCCTTGGCCATCTCACCCGCGGTGACCTCGGCGGGGTCGTGGCCCGTGGCGACGCAGCCGACGACGATGTCGCGGTCGGTGAGAATGCCGCAGAGCCGCTCGTTCTCGTCGCTGATGGGCAGGGCGCCGACGTTCAGTTCGCGCATGAGCTGGGCCGCGCGGTCGAGGGTTTCGTGAGCGGGGATCCACTGGACGCCGCGGTGCATGATGTCTCCGGCGGTGGTCATGGAGTACCTCCCGGTGCCGGACGGCCGGCGCGGCGCGGGAGGCACCGCGAGTCCCGGCGTCCTTCATTCTCGCCGCGCCACCTGGCGCCCGCACACGGAAACAGCGCGCGTCACATGGCGCCCGCACACGGAAACAGCGCCCCCTCCCCGAGCAGACAGGACAGCGGCTCAGCCGCCCCACGCCGGATGGCGCGGATCGTCGGCCCGCACCAGGACATCGGCCGTGCCCGCCGGGTCGGTCTCCTGCTCGTAGCGCTCGAAGGCCGGCAGGGTCCAGTGCTCGTCCTCGGGCGTGCGACGGCGCAGGGCGCCCGGGGAGAGCAGGATGTGGACGCTCAGATCGAAGGGGAACCAGTGCCGAAGGAGGAAGGGACCGTGCAGCAACAGCACGCCGCCGGGCGGGAGTGGGACGTAGGGGCTGCGGGTGGCCCGGTCGGCGTCCGGGTCCCACAGATCCGGCAGGACGCGGCCGTCGCCACCGGCTTCGAGGGGGCCGAACACCTCGCGCCACATGGCGCTGGTGTCGTACCAGCCGCTGTAGTAGGACTCCACGTCCCGGTGGCCGTACTCCAGTCGCACGGAGGCGGGGCGCAGAAAGCCCTCCGTGCCCACGACGAGCGAGGAGCGGCCGCGTATGCGCAGCGCCTCGGAGACCCGCCGGGCGAGCTCTCCCGGGCGGGCGGCCGGGGCGCCGTCGAAGGCGATGCGCGGCCAGGGACTGCCGTCGGCGGGCTTCAGGTCGAGCAGACGCTCGGCGAGCGTGTCGCCGAGCCGGTCCCAGGTGATCGCTTCCAGTCGCACACGGCCCATGATGCGTCAGACCGCGGCAGGACGTGCCGGGCCCCCGTCGGCGGGAATGAACCCCCTATGGTCCCCGACCGCCGTATGGCACCGCGCGCGACGCTCCCGCCCCACACCCCCACCGGACTTCTCGTCTTCCAGCCCCTCAAGCGGCGGCACTGCGCCGAGTGCCGGCGAGGGCCGCTGCCGCTGCTCGTCCTGGAGGACGCCGCCCCGCGCTGCCTCGACTGTGCCGACCTCGGACACCTGGTGTTCCTGCCGCGCGGCGACACCGCGCTGACGCGCCGATCGCGGGAGGAGAGCGCGCTGTCGGCGGTGGTCGTGCGGTTCAACCGGCGCAAGAGCCGTTACGAGCGGCAGGGCGTTCTGGTCGAGGAGGCGGCGCTCGCGAGGGCCGAGCAGCGGTGTCTGGCGGACGCCGAGGCGCGTCGGCGACGCCGGGTCCGGGACGCGCGGCGGCGAGCGGCACGGGACGCCCAGTTCGCTGAGGCGTTCGCGGCAGAGATACGGCGGCTGTTTCCCGGCTGTCCGGCCGATCGTGCGCGGGCCATCGCCGCGCACGCCTCGGAGCGGGGCAGCGGGCGGGTGGGCCGCAGCGCGGCCGGGCGGGCGCTGACGGAGGGGGCGGTGACCTCGGCGGTCGTGGCGTCCGTGCGGCATCTGGACACGCCGTACGACCGGCTGCTGATGAGCGGGGTGCCGCGGCACGAGGCGCGGCGGCGGATCGCGGTGGCGGTGGAGACGGTGCTGAGGGGGTGGACCGAGGCACGGCTCGGTTCCGCCGGGTGAGCCGGGCCGGTCGGTGGGCCGGTCGGTGGGCCGGTCAGTCGTGCGGTGACGCTCGCCGAACCCGAACCCGAACCCGAACCCGGATCCGGTCAGCCGGTGGGCCGTGGACGTACGCGTATGGCCCCGCGCCGCTCGGCCATGGTCACTGATCTCGTACGGGATTTCACTTGTGGTGAGGAAGGGCGCCGGGGCAGGATCCCGTGGCGACGGGCGGGAGAGGCTGACATGATCGACGGACCGTACTTCGTGCTGACGGTGCTGGGTGTGCTCGGGACCGGCCTGGTGGCCGGGGTGTTCTGCGGCTTCTCGACCTTCGTCATGCGGGGCCTCGCCGCGCTGCCGCCCGGGCAGGGGGTCGCCGCGATGAACGCGATCAACGTGGCCGCGCTGACCCCGCCCTTCATGGCCGTGTTCCTCGGGTCGGCGGTGCTGTGCGCGGTGATCGCCGTGGTGACGTTCGTGCTGTGGCCGCAGGAGGGGACGGTGGAGCTGCTGGTGGGCAGCGCGCTGTACCTGTTCGGCTCCTTCGGGGTCACCATGGTCGCGAACGTGCCGCGCAACGACGCGCTGCTGAAGCTGGAGCCGGGCAGCTCGGAGGCGGCCTCGTACTGGCCGGTGTATGTGCGCGAGTGGACGATGTGGAACCACGTCCGTACGGCCGCCTCGGCCGGGGCGGCGGTGGCGTACGTGCTGGCACTCACCTGAGCGGGTCGGCTGACACTGTGCCGCCCTTGCGAGCGTGACCGCCCCCTGCGGGTGGGCCGCCGCGGACGTATCGTTGCGGAAGGAGCGCCGCCCGACGACGCACGGCCCGTCACACGCGCACGCAAGGAAGACGGCCATGGCCGATCCCAAGGGTTTCATGACCACCCCCCGCCAGGACTGGCCGCGCAGGCCCGTCGAGGAGCGGGTCCGGGACTGGGACGAGGTGTACGTCCCCGGGGCGCTGCTGCCGATCATCAGCAAGCAGGCCGACCGCTGCATGGACTGCGGCATCCCCTTCTGCCACGAGGCCTGCCCGCTGGGCAACCTGATCCCCGAGTGGAACGACCTCGTGTCGAGGGAGGACTGGCGAGCGGCCGCCGACCGGCTGCACGCCACGAACAACTTCCCGGAGTTCACCGGCCGGTTGTGCCCGGCACCGTGCGAGGCGGGGTGTGTGCTGGCGATCAACCAGCCGGCCGTCACCATCAAGAACGTCGAGTGCGCGATCGCCGACCGGGCGTGGGAGGAGGGCTTCACGCCGGCGAGGCCGCCGGAGCGGCTGTCCGGCAAGACGGTCGCGGTGATCGGTTCCGGGCCCACCGGGCTGGCGGCGGCCCAGCAGCTGACCCGGGCGGGGCACACGGTCGCCGTGTACGAGCGGGACGACCGGCCCGGCGGGCTGATGCGGTACGGCATCCCCGCGTTCAAGATGGAGAAGCATCATCTGGAGCGGCGGCTGGAGCAGATGCGGGCCGAGGGGACGAAGTTCCGTACGTCGACGGCGGTCGGACGGGACATCGGGGCCGACGACCTGCGGACTCGCTACGACGCCGTGGTGCTCGCCACGGGGGCGACCGCCTGGCGCGAACTCGACGTGCCGGGGCGGGAACTGGCGGGCGTTCACCAGGCGATGGAGTACCTCCCGCTGTCCAACCGGGTGCGCGAGGGCGATCTGGAGACGTCCCCGCTGTCGGCCGCCGGGAAGCACGTCATCATCGTCGGCGGCGGCGACACCGGGGCCGACTGTCTGGGCACGGCCGTCCGGGAGGGCGCCGCGTCCGTGACGCAGCTGGACATCTACGCGCTGCCGGACACCGAGCGCGACGAGGACAGCGAGCCCTGGCCGACCTATCCGGTCCGGCTCTACCGGCTGTCCGCCGCGCACGAGGAGGCCCGTGACCTGCGGACGGCCCCGGTGGCCGACGCGGACGCGCGACTGTTCGCGGCGTCCACGCTGCGCTTCGACGGTGACGCGGACGGCCGTGTGCGGTCGCTGCACCTGGTCGAGGTGGACGCGCGGCGCCGCCCGGTGGAGGGCACCGGACGGACGCTCCCCGCCGACCTCGTACTGCTCGCCCTCGGCTTCTCGGGGCCCGACCGGAGGGACGGGCTCGTCGACCAGCTCGGGCTGGACATGGAGCCCCGCGGCACGATCGCGCGTGACGCCGGTTTCGCCACGAACGTGCCGGGCGTGTTCGCCGCCGGAGACGCCGCCCGCGGCCAGTCGCTCATCGTCTGGGCCATCGCCGAGGGGCGGGCCGTGGCGGCGGCCGTGGACCGTCATCTGACGGGCAGTTCGAGGCTCCCGTCGCCGATCGGACCGTACGACCGGCCCATGGTGGTCTAGCACTCACACGAGCACCCGTCATGAGCACTCGGAAAGCTATGGCTTGCGCCCCACCGCCCCGTATCCCGGAATCACCCCGTCGTCCTGCCCCGGTACGGGCTCGCCCAGTTCGGGGTGCCAGTGGTGGGGCACCTCGACGCCGGGCTCGACGAGGTCGAGGCCGTCGAAGAAGCGGGTGAACTCCTCGCGGGAGCGCAGGGCGAGGGTGACACCGGCGGCGCGGAGCTTCTCGGTGGCCGCCTTCGACTCCTCCGGCGTGAAGTCGGCCGTGGCGTGCGTGATGACCAGGTAGCTGCCGGAGGGCAGTTCGGCGAGCAGCCGGCGGACCAGGTCGTGCGCGCCGTCGTCGTCGGAGACGAAGTGCAGCAGCGCGATGAGCGACAGCGCGACGGGCCGGGTGAAGTCCAGGACCTTCCGCGCGCCCTCCAGGACGGCGTCCGGGTCGCGCACGTCGGCCTGGAGGTACTCGGTCGCCCCCTCGTCCGTGCCGCGCAGCAGGGCCGCCGCGTGGGCCAGCACGATGGGGTCGTTGTCGCAGTAGACGACCCGGGCGTCGGGGGCGGCCTCCTGGGCGATCTGGTGGAGGTTGGGCTCGGTCGGGATGCCGGTGCCGATGTCCAGGAACTGCCGTACGCCGTTCGCGGCCAGCCAGCGGGTGGCCCGGTGCATGAACGCGCGGTTGACCCGCGCCATGACCGGCACCCTCGGGTCGAGGGTGAGCATCTGCCGGCCCATCTCCTCGTCCACCGGGTAGTTGTCCTTGCCGCCGAGGTACCAGTCGTACATCCGCGCGGGGTGGGGTCTGGTCGTGTCGATCTGGACGGCGGGTATGGGGTCCTGCCCGGTCATGAGGCACTCCGTAAGGCACAAAGGGTGGTCAATTCAGCACCAGAATCAGTAAGTCGAGCGTCAGAAAAGGCAATCACGTCAGGACAGCAGGAAGTCCGCCTCCCCCGCCTTCGCCCCTTCGATGAAGGCCGTCATCTCGTCGGTGGTGTAGATCAGCGCCGGACCGTCCGGATCGGTGGACTGCCGGACGGCGATCCGGCCGTCGGCGAGCTTCATCGCCTCCAGGCAGTTCCCGCCGTTCCCGCCGCTCCACGGCTTGTGCCAGCCTTCACTGCCCAAGTCGCGCGCGGGCATGCCGTTGTAGACGTGTTTGCGCGGCTTGATGCGATCCATTCACAGCTCCTTGCGGAGATCCCTGAGGATCTCCTTCGTGCGATGTGCCGTAGCGGCCTGCGCCGCCATGCGGTCCATGACCTCGAGGTGGGTCGCCACCTCGGCGCGCGCGTCGAGGTAGACCGCGCCGGTCAGGTACTCGCTGTAGACCATGTCCGGCAGTTCGGGCATGGCGAATCGGAACAGCACGAACGGCCCGTACGTGCCCGGGTGCGGTCCGGTCGCGAACTGGGCGACCTGCAACGTCACATGCGGCAGCTCCGTGGCCTCGAGCAGCCGGTCGATCTGGCCGCGCATCACCTCCGGGCCGCCGACCGGGCGCCGCAGCGCGGTCTCGTCCATCACGACCCACAACCGGGGGGCGTCCTCGCGGGTGAGCAGTTCCTGGCGCTGCATCCGCAGGGCGACATGCCGCTCGATGTCGTCGGGCCGCGTCTGGCCGACGGCGCCCGACCGGAGCACTCCGCGCGCGTAGTCCTCGGTCTGCAACAGCCCGGGGACGAAATGGGGCTCATAACTGCGGATGACGCCGGCCGCGCCCTCCAGGCTCACGTACATCGAGAACCAGCCGGGCAGGATGTCGTGGAAACGCTGCCACCAACCGGGCTTGTTCGCTTCCTCGGCCAGCAGGACGAAGGCGTCGGCCTCCTCCTCCGAGATTCCGTAGGCCTTCAGGAGCAGTTGCAGATAGGGGATTTTGAGCGCGACCTCGGCCATCTCCATACGGCGGACCGTGGCAGGGGCGACACGGAGGATGCGGGCGGCTTCCTCGCGCTTCATCCCGGCGCGTTCCCGCAGGTCCAGCAGGCGCCGGCCGAGGACGACCTGGCCCACCGTCGGCGCGGACCGCGGTTCGCTCACGCTCCACCTCCACCAAGAGTTCTGACGAGGCGGCCACAGAAGGCCGCTGACAGCCCGGCGGCGCCATTCGAAGCCCTTTTCGAAGAGTTGACTATCCGAACAGGCGTTTCGAACAGAACTTCGACGATCGCAACTGGCGCCGCGCGGGGTGCTGTTGCGAGCAGTGTGCCACGGCCTTCCAGACCGTCACACAGCACTCTGCAATTTTCAGAGTGACCCTTGCCAAGTGTTCACGGCGGGGCGATAGTGGCAAGCGTGATTCCGTCCGCGCCCTTAGGAACAGACGCCGCCGCAGGCCCTTACGGCCTGGGTGCCAGCCCGGAAGCAAGCCCCACCGGGGCCGCTGCCGAGCGCCGGTTCCGTTTCGAGCTGGCCGCACATCCGGGTTCCCCCGCACAGGCCAGACGCCTGACGCGGGCCCGGCTGACCGGCTGGTCGGTGTGCGAGGACACGTGCGACAGCGCGGCCCTGGTGGTGACCGAGCTGGTCACCAACGCCATCGTGCACACAGCGAGCACCCACATCGTGTGCGAGCTGCACGACGGCGACGACCTGGTGCGGATAGCCGTGCGTGACGAGGGCTGCGCCCCGGGCCAGCCCCACGCGGCCGGCCGCACCCGGCCCGAGGAGGAGCACGGGAGGGGACTGCTCCTCGTCGACGCCCTCTGCGCGGCCTGGGGTGCCCATGAGCACGGCCCCGGGCTGCTGGTCTGGGCCGAGCTGCCGCGCACGGCCGGCGCCCCCCGCGACCCGGCGGAGCCCCGGAACGACCTGGGCTGGGGCGCCCGTCCGAAGCCGGGGCCGTCCGACGACTCGGACGACGAGGACGGCGCACACCGGGCGCGCCCTGCGGAGGGCGCTCGGGAAGACCCCGTACAGGAAGTCCCCGCGCAGAAGCGACGCCGAGAGCGGGGACCGGCATGAGCCCCGGGCGCGGTGGCCGCGTCCTGAACCTCGACACCCTGGCCCGGCTCCGGCGCGAGCTGCGGACGACGGGCCCGGCTCTGCGGCTGCCCGTGCCCGACGGCATGACCGCCCCGCTCGGCTGCGACGCGGTCGCGGTACCCGCCCGTCTCGGCCCGCTGGTCACGCCCCGCCTGCCCCGCGTGGGCTGCGTCTACGCCGACGAGACGTACTGGTGGTGGCTGGTGCCGTCCGACTCCGACCACGCCCTGGAATGGCCGGCCCCGGCGCACTACACCACCGGCGCGGTCGTCCCGGACGTCCCTGAGCTGCCCGCACTGATCCACCGCCCGGACGGCACGCTGCCGTACACCCCGCCGATACCGCTGTATCTGGCCCTGTGCCGGGTGACGGGGACCGCGCCGGCCTGGTCGCGGCCGGTCAGCGCGTAGGGCTCCTCGAACACGGCTCTGCGGGACCGCAGTACTCGTCGAGCGCCGCCTCACGCCTCCCCCGCTCGATTCGTGCGCCCGTGCGCCTCCGGCGCCCCGGGCTGCGCCCTGCCCGTGCGGGCTCCGCCGCCGCCATAGTGACCGTTCGTCCACGAGCGGGGCAGGAGCGGGGAGGTCGGTCGACGGTGGCGAAGAAGCGGACCGCGCCGGAGGTGTCCGAGTCGGAGCGGCTGCTCTTCGGCGGGCCGCTGCGCTACGACATGGGCTGGAACCAGCACGCGGACGCGTTCCTGGAGCTGAATTTCCGCGCCATGATCACCCGGCTGCCGTCCCTGCTGGCGTCCAGCCTGCGGCTCGCCCGGCAGGCCGACCGGGGCGCCGCGCGGATCGTGCTGGCCGCCGAGGCGGGCCGGGGCGTGGCGCAGGCGGTGGCGCTGCTCGCGGTCAACAGCGTGCTGGCCCGGCTGATGGGCGGCGGTGTGATCGAGGACCGGCTGCGCGGCGCCGTCCCCGCGCTGGTCACCGTGGCCGTCGTGATGCTGCTCGCCGCGCTGCTGCGGGCCGCGAGCACCTATGCCACCGGACGGCTGGAGCCCAAGGTGGAGCGGGTGGCGACCGAGCAGTACCTGGAGCGGGCCGCGGCCGTCGAACTGGCCGCGATCGAGGACCACGCCTTTCACAAGCTGCTGGACACCGCGCAGTACGGCGCCGCGTCCGCGCGCCGGATGATCTCCTACGGAACGCGCGTGATCAACGCGATGATCTCGCTGGTCGCGGCGGCAGGCGTGCTGACCGTGCTGCATCCGGCGCTGCTGCCGCTGCTGGTCACGATGACCCTGCCGAGCGCCTGGAGCGCGCTGACCGTGGCCCGGCGGCGCTACGAGTCCTTCCACGCCTGGGTGCAGCACGCCCGGGCGGGCCGGCTGCTCGGCAATCTCCTGATCGAGCCCGAGGCGGCCCCCGAGATCCGGGTGCACGGGGTGGGCGCGTTCCTGCTGCGGCACTTCCGCGCGATGTCGGAGACGGCGGAGGCCGAGCAGGCCCGGCTGGCCCGGCTCGCCGCCCGGACCGGCCTGATCGCGGCGGCGTGGACGGGTCTGGCGACGGTGGCGACGTACGCGACGCTCGGCGGGCTGCTGCTGGCGGGCGCGATGGCCCTGTCGGTGGCGGGTACGGCCGTGATCGCGATCCGGACCGGCTCGCAGAGCCTCGACACGCTCGTGGTGGAGGTCAACGCGCTGCACGAGGAGGCCCTCTTCGTCGGCGATCTGCACCGGCTGTACACCGAGGCGGACCAGTGGGCGATCCCGGCGGGCGGCGCGCCGCTGCCGGAGGATCCACGCGAGATCCGCTTCGAGAACGTCACGTTCCGTTACCCGGGCGACTCCGCCCGCCCCGCCCTCGACGACGTGTCGCTCACCCTCCCGCTGGGCCGGATCGTGGCGCTGGTCGGGGAGAACGGCTCCGGCAAGACGACCCTGGTCAAGCTGCTCGCCGGGCTCTACACCCCGCAGAAGGGGCGGATCCTGTGGGACGGCGTGGACGCGGCGACCGCCGACCGGCACCGGCTGGCCGAGCGGATCGCGATGGTGGCGCAGGACTTCAAGCGATGGCCGTTCACGGCCCGGGTGAACGTCGCCCTGGGGCGCACGTCGGCGCCGGTGTGCGAGCAGCGGCTGGCCGCGTCGATCGCCGAGGCCGGGGCCGAGACGGTGATCGCGGACCTGCCGCGCGGGCTGGACACCCTGCTCGCCCGTAACTTCAGCGGCGGGCACGAGCTGTCGGGCGGCCAGTGGCAGCGGCTGGGCATCGCCCGGGCGGCCTACCGCAGGGGCCGCATCCTGATCGTGGACGAGCCGACGGCGGCCCTGGACGCCCGGGCCGAACTGGAGGTCTTCGAGCGGATCCGCGCCCTGGCCGACAGCGGCCAGACGGTCGTCCTGATCACGCACCGGCTGGCGTCCGTACGCCACGCGGATCTGGTGCACGTCCTGGACCAGGGTCGGCTCGTGGAGTCCGGGACTCCGGACGAGCTGCTGGCGACCGGCGGTCTCTACGCCGAGCTGTACGCGCTCCAGGCGGATCAGTTCGCCACGCCACCCAGGGTGACCCAGCAGCCCACGACGGTCCCACAGCCTACGACGGGCCGGCCGGTCGTGCCGGCTCCGAAGGCGGGCTGAGCCGCGCCGCCCCCGGGAGGCGCGTCAGGCCGCGGCGTCGGCGCCGTCCCCGCTGCGCACGATCACCAGGAACATGTCCGTGGCGAGATCCATGACGACCTCGGCAGGCAGGCCCTCCAGACGCCGCGCCTGCGCGAACTCCTCCGCCGGCCAGGAACCACGCGGCCCACCGGCGGGAAAGCTCTCGAGCACCGTTCGCCCGCTCACCCTGCACCTCCATGTAGCGCTGTACTCGTAGAGTTAAACGCCAACCATGGGGTGAACGGCTCGCGAAGTGACGGTTCTGAGACGTAGTTGACACTCGTTCACCACCGAGTGTGACCAAACTCTCAGCCGCTTGGCCTATCTTTTCACTTTCCGTATCAGTCGTCGTACTCGTCGTGATAGCGAGCGCGCTCACTTCCGAGGCCGTCGAGGCCGCGCTCGTATGTCGAGTAGGTGCGGAAGACCCGGTCGCGGTCCCGCAGGACACGGCCGCGAACGACGTACCACGCGCGTGGAGATGGGCGAGATGCCCTACTTGGTCCAGAGAACGCGTGGTGACCGGCGGGAGGGACGGAACTCATCGCCGCCCGGGGAGAAAAATCGAACGGCCCTGTGGGAAGTCAGGTGTCGTAGTCCTGGATGCGCCGGCCGTGGCTGCGGTCGACGAGGGCGGGCAGGCGCTCCTCCAGTTCCCGTACCACCGCCGGCACGTCGATCGTCAGGAGCGTCCGGTCGCGCATCAGGATCCGGCCGTCGACGATCGTGGTGCGGACGTCGGCGGAGCGGGCGCTGTGCACAAGGGTGGCGGCGAGGTCGTGGACCGGCTGGGTGTGCGGTCCGGTGAGGTCGGCCAGGACGATGTCCGCCCGCCGTCCGGGCGCGATGCTGCCGACGCTGTCTCCCAGCCCCACGGCACGCGCGCTCTGGAGGGTGGCGTGGTGCAGGGCCTGGCGGGAGGTCAGCCAGCGGGGGTCGCCCTCGGCGGACTTCTGGACCAGGGAGGTGAGGGCCATCGACTCCCATACGTCGAGGGAGTTGTTCGAGGCGGCGCCGTCGGTGGCGAGTCCGACGTCGACGCCGATGTCGCGCAGGGCGCGGACCGGTGTGGTGTCGGGCCAGGCGAACTTGAGGTAACCGCGGGGCGCGGTGGCGACGGCCTTACGGCCGTCCGCCCGCTCCAGCACGGGAAGGTCGCGGTCGACGATGCCGGTGCCGTGGGCGAGGAGCAGGTCCGTGTGGAGGATGCCGGTGCGTTCCAGGACCTCGATCGGGGTGACGCCGTGCCGGGCCAGGCTGGCCTCGGTCTGATCGCGGTTCTCGGCGGCGTGGAGGTGCACGGGCAGGCCGTGCGTGCGGGCGAGCTCGCCGGTGGCGGCGAGGTCGGTGTCGTCGACCGTGTAGGGGGCGTGGGGCGCGAGCGCGGTGGTGATCCGGCCGTCGGCCGCGCCCCGGTGCCTGAGCGCGAACTCCAGCGACCGCTCCCGGCCTTCAGGGCCCTGCGAGGAGAAGAACGCCTCGCCGAGCAGCGCCCGCATACCGGATTCCGCGACCACTCGGGCCACCGCGTCCATGGCGAAGTAGTGGTCGGCGAAGCAGGTGACGCCGGCGCGGATCATCTCGGCGCAGGCGAGCCGCGCCCCCAACTCCACGTCCTTCTCCGTGAGGTTGGACTCCACGGGCCAGACGACGTCGTTGAACCACTCCTGTGTCGGCAGGTCCTCGGCGAGACCGCGCAGCGCGACCATCGGCGCGTGCGTGTGACAGTTGATCAGACCGGGCAGGGCGACCTGGCCGCGGGCGTCGAGGCGCTCGGCGGCGGGCAGGTCCGCGACCGCGGCGGCGCTCGTCACGGCCTCGACGACTCCGTTCCGCACGACGATCGCGGCGTCCTCCTCGAACCCGATGCGCTCTTGATCGTCGTGCACGAGGACGGTACATGCGCTGATGATGAGGTCCGCGGGACTGTCCGCGGCGGAAAGCGTCATCGCGCCAACGTACGACCTGTCGGCTTCTGAAAGGAGCCCGGCATGCTCCTCGGCACCTGGAACCTGGAGAACCTCTACCGGCCCGGCGGCCCGTTCGGCCCGAAGGACGGGGCCGCGTACGAGACCAAGCTCGCCGCGCTCGCCGCCGTGATCACGGAACTCGACCCGACGCTGCTCGGCGTGCAGGAGGTCGGGGACCCCGAGGCCCTGCGGGACCTCGCCGGGATGCTCGGCGACGACTGGCATGTCGCCCTGTCGGGGCATCCGGACAGCCGGGGCATACGGGTCGGGTTCCTGAGCCGTACGGCCATGACGGTGCTGGCCGACACAACCGCCTTCCCCGCGGAGCTGCGGCCCGTGCAGGTGGACGACTCCGGGGTGACGCGGGCGGGGCGGGGCTTCCTTGCCGTCGAGGTCGGGGACGGGCCGCTGCGGGTGGCCGTCTGTCATCTGAAGTCGAAGCTGTTGTCGTACCCGGACGGCCGCTTCCAGCCGCGCGACGAGGGCGAACGGGCCCGCTACGGCGCCTACGCCCTGTACCGGCGGGCCGCCGAGGCGACGGCCCTGCGCGCCCTCGCGGACGGGCTCCTGGACGGCGACGGGCAGGGCAGGGACGTGGCCGTACTGGGCGACCTCAACGACGAGGTGCAGGCCGCGACCACACAGGTCCTGCTCGGCCCGCCCGGCTCCGAGATCGGCACGCCGGGCTATGAGCGGGCCGACCAGGGCGACGCGACCCGGCTGTGGGACGTGGCCCCGCTCATCCCGCCCGGGCAGCGCTACTCCCGCGTCAACTCCGGGCGGCGCGAACTGATCGACCACGTACTGGTGAGCCACCGCCTGGTGCACCGGGTGACGGCGGCGGGCACGGGCCTGCCCGGCGACGGCCCGCCCGCCCTGCCGTCGGTCGGCGCCGATCCGGCGGAGCGGCGGGGCGCGCCCGGGTCGGACCACGCGCCGGTGTGGATACGGGTCGGCTGAGGGGCCGGTTGCGGATTCGGCTGAGGGGTCATCCGGCGCGGCGCGTCCTGGGCAGCCGCAGCCCCACTCGCCCTCCCTGTCCGGCGAGTTCACCGAGGAGGGCGGTGAGGCGCTCGGTGTGCTCGGGGCCGAGCCGTCCCGTGTCGTCGAGGTGGACGGCGCAGGCGGTGGTGGTGTCGACGAGGCGTTCGAGGAGGTCGGCCACCTCGTCCGCGCCCTCGGTGTGCCGGGCGAGGGCGGGCAGTTCGTGCGCGGACAGGGAGATGGCCGTCCGGGCCTCGGCGAGCGTGCGGTAGGCCTCGCGACGCAGGGTCCAGCGGGTGGCGCGGGGGTCGGAGGGCGTGATGGGGCGCTCGGTGGGCGTGCCGCGGCGCTCGGAAGGCGTGCCGGGCGTGCCGATGCGCGGGGCGTCGGCCTCGTCGAGGACGTGGGTGAGATAGGCGTAGGCGGCGTCGCCCGCCGCGGCGAGCCGGGCGCGCACTCCCCCGCCCCGCTGTCCGGGCATCGGCAGGTGCCCGGTGATCAGCACGATCGCGCAGGCCAGCAGCGTCTCCCCGATCCGCCCCATGGAAGCCTGCGGCTCGCCGCCGACCATGACCAGGGCGAGGACGAGGACGGTGACGACGGCGGTCTGGGCGGCGAAGTGCCGGGTGGCGACGGGGATGAGCGCTCCGCTGAGGGCGACGAGCGCGATGAGCCCTTCGGGCCGGGGCAGGACGGCGGCGAATCCGGCGAAGACGACGGCGCCGAGCACGGTCCCGGCGGCCCGGTTCAGCACCCGCGAGGCGAGCGGCCCCAGGTCGGGCTTGACGAGGAAGACGGCGGTGGCCGGCAGCCAGTACCAGTGCTCGTGCTGCCCGTACCACTGGCCTTGGTGCAGGGCCTGGGCGACGGCCGAACTGGCCCCGAAGCAGAGGGCGACCCGCAGCCCGTACTCGCGCCCGGCGCTGCCGAACGCGGCGCGCAGCCGGTCCCTGGGCGTGCGGGGCCGGGTGTGCAGATCGCCGCCCCTGCCCTGGTCGAACACCTCGGCGGCGTGCAGGAGGGCGTCGTCGAGGGCGCGCAGGGCGGGCGCCGAGCGGGAGGGTGCGGGCAGCGGCCCGGTGTGGTTGTTGCCGCGTACGGCGGCGGCGAGTCGCCGGGGTCCTTCGGAGGCCCGCTCGGCGACGGCCTCTCCGGCCCACGCCAGGGCGGTGGCGGCCTCGGCCAGGGGCAGGGCGGCGGCGTACTGCGCGTGCAGCCGCCGCTCGGCGGAGGACGAGGCGTACCGCCGTAGCCGGGGCCCGGCGAGGGCGTCCTGCGCGTGGTCGAGGGCGGCGGTGAGCGCGGCCCGGCGGCGCATGGCCTCGGGCCCGCCGACGGCGTCGAGCAGGTCGGCGACGGCCTCGTACACGCCGGCGACGGCCTTCCGCTCCCCGTCGAACCGGAAGTCACCGGCGAGGGAGCCGGGCGTGGGCAGCACGAGCCGGAGCACGAGCAGCCACCCGGCGCCCGCGACGTAGGCGAGCGCACGCTCCCACCCCGGCTCGGGCAGGGGCATCCCGGCCCCGATCGCCGACGCGACGAGCAACTGCGTCCCGACGGCGGAGGCGACCGGCCCGATGGCGCTGATGCTCCCTGCGACGAGCCCGACGAACGTGAGGATCACCGTCAGCACGACCGCGCCGGTCTGCTGCCCGGCGTACGTCCCGGCCACCAGGCCCAGGGCACCGCCCAGCGCGGGCACCCCGATCCGCTTGACCGAGGCCCGCCGGCTCCCGGGCCGGTCGTTGATCCCGGCGAGCATGGCGGCGATGGCGGCGACGACCCCGAGCGCGGCCACTACCCCGCCCACGATGAGGCCGGTCCGGCGCTTCCGCGGCGGCCGGGGGTGGCCGGGCCGAGTGCCGTCGGGCGGCTGCGGCCCGGTCGGGCCTGCCGGTGGCTGAGTCAAAACATTCTCCGTTCCCGGGGGATTTTCCCGAACACTACGACACCGCCCGCGTCGAAGTCCGGTACGGCGGGTCGCGCGGGCCGAGTGCTCCGCGCGCGCAACCGCGTCGGCGCTCCTACACTCCTTTCGGCGGTATCCGACGATGCGTGGAGGTTCGTTCTATGTCCGGTCGTGGTGTCCATCTGTGCGGCAGTGTGCCGCTCCCCGACGCCGCGGCGGTCTTCGCGCAGGTCGCTACCCGTCTGGGTGGGCATATCACCCGAGTCCCCGACGGTGAGACCGGCGAGCGCGACAACTTTGTGGTGTGGCAGCTGCCCCGGCTGCAGGCGCACCCCGGCCTCGTCACTGTGCCGCCGCCGAGCCCGGAATACGGACCGAGCGAACGGGTGCAGCCGGCACCCGGTATCGACGCGGCGACAATCGATTTCGGCACGCTCGGATATGCGCAGGCCGCTCGCGCGTCATGGCGGGTGTTCGAACAGCTCCGCGCGCAGGGCGTGCTCCGGCCCGGCGTCCGATTCCAGGTGGGTCTACCGACCCCGATCTCGGTGATCGGCGCGTTCGTCGCGGGCCCCCAGGCGGAACTGGAGATCCGTTACGAGGCAGCGATCCTGGCCGAATTGGATCAGATCACCTCGGCGATTCCCCATGAGGATCTGGCGATCCAATGGGACGCACCGGTCGAATTCGCGCTGTTCGAAGGTGTCTTCCCGTGTTGGTTCGGCGACGACTATCCAGCCCGGCTGGGCGGCGTGATCGAGCGGCTCTCCCGTCTCGGTGATGCGGTTCCCACCGGGGTGGAGCTGGGCTATCACCTCTGCTACGGCGATTTCGGCCATCGGCATTTCGTCGAGCCCGCCGACACTTCGAAATTGGTCGATGTGGCCTCCGGTGTCGCCACCGTGC
>NZ_MUKA01000666.1 GCF_002150735.1 Streptomyces africanus | reverse complement strand
CGTGATCGCCCTGGTGCTGGCACTGATCGGAGGCGTCGCCTTCGGGGCGTACTGGTCCATCAGCACCGTCCGGGCCTCCTTCCCGCAGACCAAGGGCTCCCTCACGCTCAAGGGCCTCTCGGGACCCGTCGAGGTCAAGCGCGACGGCTACGGCATCCCGCAGATCTACGCCTCCTCGGACGCGGACCTGTTCAAGGCGCAGGGCTTCGTCCAGGCGCAGGACCGGTTCTACGAGATGGACGTACGCCGCCACATGGCGGCCGGCCGGCTGTCGGAGATGTTCGGCAAGAGCCAGGTCGACAACGACGAGTTCCTGCGCACCCTCGGCTGGGAGCGGGTCGCCGAGCAGGAGTACGACACCAAGCTGTCGGCCGCCACGAAGAAGTACCTCCAGGCCTACGCCGAGGGGGTCAACGCCTACCTCCAGGGCAAGGACGGCGAGGACATCTCCCTGGAGTACGCGGCGCTCGGGTTCACCAACGACTACAAGCCGCAGAAGTGGACCCCGGTGGACTCGGTCTCCTGGCTGAAGGCGATGGCCTGGGACCTGCGCAGCAACATGCAGGACGAGATCGACCGCGCCCTGCTGACCAGCCGCCT
>NZ_MUKA01000129.1:7780-8018 GCF_002150735.1 Streptomyces africanus | reverse complement strand
CGTTTTCCGGGTAACGGACAAGTGTCCGCTTGCTCCATCGTATCGGCGGAACGTCCGGTTCGACAGTGCGAGACGGCCGTGCCCCGACAGCCCGGGACGACCGTGCCGCGGCCGGCCTGTCCCGCATCCTGCACCTTTGTGAACCGGCCCCGCCACCTCACACCCCCTGCCGCCTGACCTCGAGACGTGAGAAAGAAGGCTTCCATGCCCCCATCGACGTCCAGCGACCTCACCCTGT
>NZ_MUKA01000129.1:0-7774 GCF_002150735.1 Streptomyces africanus | reverse complement strand
CCAAGAAGGGCTGCGACCAGGGCCAGTGCGGTGCCTGCACGGTCCTGGTCGACGGCCGCCGGTCCGTGTCCTGTCTGCAGCTCGCGGTGGCGGCCGAGGGGCGTGAGATCACCACCATCGAGGGCGTGGCCGACGGCGATCAACTGCACCCGGTGCAGCAGGCGTTCCTCGACCTCGACGGTTACCAGTGCGGTTACTGCACGCCGGGCCAGATCTGCTCGGCCATCGCGGTGATCGAGGAGCACGCGGCGGGCTGGCCCAGCGCCGCCACCGACGACATACGCCCCGACGCGGGACCGCCACCGCTGACGCCGGAGGAGATCCGGGAACGGATGAGCGGCAACCTGTGCCGTTGCGGCGCGTACGTGTCGATCGTCCAGGCCGTGGCCCGCGCCGCCGAGGCCAAGGGGGCGGCGGCATGAGGGAGTTCGGCTACCAGCGCGCCTACGACGTCTCCGGCGCCGTGGCGCTCCTCGAAGGCGACGGGGAAGCCCGTTTCCTGGGCGGCGGCACCAACCTCGTCGACCTGATGAAGACCGGCGTCGAGCGGCCCGCCCTGCTCGTCGACGTCCGCGAACTGCCCCTGGACCGCATCGAGCCGACCGGCGACGGCGGACTGCGCATCGGTGCCACGGTCACCAACAGCGACCTCGCCGCGCACTCCGAAGTCCGGCGCCGCTACCCGGCGTTGGCGCAGGCGGTGCTGGCCGGGGCCTCCGGGCAGCTGCGCAACATGGCCACCGTCGGCGGGAACCTGCTCCAGCGCACCCGCTGCGGCTACTTCGCCGACGTCACCTCCGCCTGCAACAAGCGCAACCCCGGCAGCGGCTGCCCCGCCCTCACCGGTGAGCACCACAATCACGCCATCCTGGGCGCCTCCGGCCACTGCGTGGCCACGCACCCCTCCGACATGGGCGTGGCGCTCGCCGCCTTCGACGCCGTCGTGTCCTACGAAACGGCCGACGGGCCGGGGGAGTTGCCGCTCGCCGACTTCTACCTGCCCGTGGGGGAGACCCCGCATCTGGAGACGGCCCTGCCGCCGGGCGCGCTGATCACCGCCGTCACCCTGCCGCCCGCCCCGGTCGCGGCCCGCTCCCGCTACCGCAAGGTGCGCGAGCGTGCCTCGTACGCCTTCGCCATCGGCTCCATCGCCGCCGCCCTCGACGTCCAGGACGGTCTCGTACAGGACGTACGCCTGGCCTTCGGAGCGGTCGCCTCCCGCCCCTGGCGGGCCCGCGCGGCCGAACGCGCCCTGATCGGGGCCCGAGCCGACGCCGAGAACTTCGCGGCCGCCGCGGACGCCGAACTGGCCGATGCGAAACCGCTGCCCCACAACGGATACAAGGTGACCCTGATGCGCAACCTCGTCGTGGCCGTGCTCAGTGAACTCGCCGAGGAGGCCACCCGATGACCACCGCCACCCGAGGCTCCGTCGGCACCTCCCACACCCGGGTCGAAGGCCGCGACAAAGTCACCGGCGCCGCCCGCTACGCCGCCGAGATTCCCTTCGCCGAACTCGCCCACGGCTGGCTGGTCCTGTCCACCGTCGCCCGCGGCCGCATCCGCGCCGTGGACACCGAACCCGTCCTCGCCATGCCCGGTGTCCTCACCGTGCTCCACCACCACAACGCCCCGCGCGTCGACAGCGACTACGTCGGCCTGCTGGGTGCCCGGCCTGACCCGACGGTCGCCCTCTTCCAGCACGACCGGGTGGCCCACATGGGCTGGCCGGTGGCGCTGGTCGTCGCCGAGACGTCCGAGCAGGCCAGGGAGGCCGCCGAGGCCCTCGTCGTGACGTACGACGACGAGCCGCACGACGTCGCGTTCTCCGCCGAGCGCCAGACCGAGGCGTATCCGGTCGACAGCCATGCGCCGGCCGTGGTGGAGAAGGGCGACCTGGACGCCCAACTGGGCTCCTCCGCCGTCGTGGTGGACGCGGAGTACACCACTCCGGAGGAGTACCACAACCCGATGGAGCCGCACGCCGCGACGGCCCTGTGGGAGGGCGGCCGGCTGGAGGTCGTCGACTCCAACCAGGGCACGATCTGGGTCGCCGGCGAGCTCGCGAACCTGTTCTCCCTCGACCCCGCCTCCGTGCGGGTGCGCTCCGAGCACGTCGGCGGCGGCTTCGGCAGCAAGGGCGTCCGCGCGCACCAGGTGGCCGCCGTGATGGCCGCGACCGTCCTGCAACGCCCGGTCCGGGTCGTCATGACCCGCCGGCAGATGTTCTCGCTCGCCGGCTACCGCAGCCCCACGGCCCAGCGGGTCAGGCTCGGCGCCGACGCGGACGGGCGGTTGCGCGCCCTGGAGCACCAGTCGCTGAACATGACCTCGTCCGTGCACGAGTTCGTGGAGCCGAGCGCCGCGGCCTCCCGGTCGATGTACGGCGCCGACGCGCATCACACGGCCAGCCGGATCGTGCGGCTCGACGTACCCACCCCGACCTGGATGCGGGCCCCGGGGGAGGCGCCCGGCTCGTTCGCGCTGGAGTCGGCGCTGGACGAGCTCGCGGAGCAGTGCGGCATCGACCCGATCGAGCTGCGCGTGCGCAACGAGCCCGAGCGCGGCCCGGTGTCGGGGCTGCCGTTCAGCAGCCGCAACCTGATCGCCTGCTTCCGGGAAGGCGCCCGCAGGTTCGGCTGGGCCGACCGGGACCCGCGGCCCGGCGTGCGCCGCGACGGCCGCTGGCTGCTCGGCACGGGCACCGCGGCGGCCTCCTTCCCCTCGGGAGCCATGCCCTCCACGGCGGCCGTCACCGCGGAGGCGGACGGCACCTTCACGGTGGGGGTCAACGCCGCGGACATCGGCACCGGCGCCCGGACCGCGCTCACCCTCGTCGCCGCCGACGCGCTGGGCGTGCCGACGGACCGCGTCCGGGTGCGCCTCGGGGACAGCGACCTCGGTCCGGCCATGATCGCCGGCGGTTCGATGGGCACCCGCTCCTGGGCGTGGGCCGTCACGACCGCCGCCGAGGAACTGCGGCAGAGCCTCGCGCCGGGCGCCGACATTCCGCCCGAGGGCATCACCGTACGGTCGAACACGGCCGAGGCCATCGGCGCCCTCGCCCAGAAGGAACGGCACTCCTTCGGGGCGCAGTTCGCCGAGGTCGCCGTCGACCCGGCCACCGGTGAGGTCCGGGTGCGCCGCATGCTGGGCATCTTCGCGGCCGGCCGGATCGTCAACCCGCTCACCGCCCGCAACCAGCTCGTCGGCGGCATGATCTGGGGCATCTCGATGGCCCTGCACGAGGAAGCCGTCCGGGACCGGGCCACGGGCGGTGTCTACGGCGCCGACCTCGCGGGCTACCACGTCGCCGCGCACGCCGACATCCCGCACATCGAGGCCGACTGGGTCGACGATCCCGACCCGGACGACCCGGTGGGCATCAAGGGCATCGGCGAGATCGGCATCGTGGGCGCCGCCGCGGCGGTCGTCAACGCCGTGTGGCACGCGACCGGCGTCCGCCACCGCCACCTGCCCATCCGCCCCGACCGTGTGCTGATGGCGGACGGCGATGCTTGACCTCGCCCGGCATCTGCACGAATGGGCCGAGGAGGGCCGGGACTTCGCCGTCGCCACCGTCGTGGCGGTCGGCGGCAGCGCCCCGCGCCCTCCCGGCGCCGCCCTGGCCGTCTGTGCCGACGGTACGGCCATCGGCTCGGTCTCCGGCGGCTGTGTGGAGGGCGCGGTGTACGACCTGTGCCTCCAGGCCCTCCAGGACAGGGAGACCCGTATCGAGCGGTTCGGCTACAGCGACGAGGACGCCTTCGCGGTCGGGCTGACCTGCGGTGGGGTCATCGACATCATGGTCACCCCCTACGACGCCGATGGTGCGGCCCAGACCGCCGCACTGTCGGCCGCCGCCCAGGGCGAGCCGGTCGCTCTCGCCCGAGTGGTCCACGGCCCGGCCGGCCTCCTCGGCCGGGCGGTGCTCGTACGCCCCGACGGCACCCACGCAGGCGGCCTCGGCGGCCACACCGAGCTGGACCGCACGGCGATCGCCGAGGCCCGCGCCCTGCTGGAGGCCGGCCGCACCGGCACGGTCGAGGTGTCCGAGGACGGCTCGCACTGCCCGGGCGGTCTCACCCTGCTCGTCGAGTCGGCCGTCCCACCGCCCCGCATGATCGTCTTCGGTGCGATCGACTTCGCTGCCGCCCTCGTACGCGCGGGCAAGTTCCTCGGCTACCACGTGACGGTCTGCGACGCCCGCCCCGTCTTCGCGACCAGGACCCGCTTCCCCGAGGCCGACGAGATCGTCGTCGACTGGCCCCACCGCTACCTGGCGAGCACGGACACGGACGCGCGGACGGTGCTGTGCGTGCTCACCCACGACGCCAAGTTCGACATCCCCCTGCTGACCGAGGCCCTGCGGCTGCCCGTCGCCTACGTCGGCGCCATGGGCTCCCGCCGCACCCACCAGGACCGCAACCGGCGGCTACGGGAGGCAGGCGTCGGCGAGCGGGAGCTGGCCCGGCTCAGGTCACCCATCGGCCTCGACCTGGGCGCCCGTACGCCCGAGGAGACCGCGCTGTCCATCGCGGCCGAGATCGTCGCCGCGCGGCACGGCGGCACGGGACGGCCGCTCACCGGCGCGGAGACCCCGATCCACCGGGACGAGCGGGCGTCCGGGCCGCTGCCGCAAGCGGTCTGAGCGGTGCCCTCGCCGACGGCACGCCGGAGCCGACGAGATGCGGAGCCGAGGACACTGCGGAGCCGACGACATGCCGAAGGGGCCGCGGCCGGTGACGGCCGCGGCCCCTCCATGGCACCGCGCGCGAGCGGGTCAGGCAGCGGCCGGCTCCGAGGCGTGGCCGTGCAGACGGGCGATGACCTCGGTCAGCTGCGCGGCGACCTCGGCGTCGTCGGCCGGGTGCGTCTCGGCGAAGCGGGTCATCGAGCCGGGGATGGACAGCTTGACGTCCTCCAGCACCTTGCCGCCGGCCACGCCCACGGACTTGCGGGTCTCGTCGTGCGCCCAGACACCGCCGTACTGACCGAACGCGGTGCCGACCACGGCCACCGGCTTGCCGTTGAGGGCGCCGGCACCGTACGGGCGGGACAGCCAGTCGATGGCGTTCTTCAGGACGGCCGGGATGGTGCCGTTGTACTCGGGCGTGAACAGGATCAGGGCGTCGGCGGCGTTGGCGGCCTCACGCAGCTTCGCGGCGGCAGCCGGTACGTTGCCCTCGACGTCGATGTCCTCGTTGTAGAAGGGGATCTCCGCCAGCCCCTCGAACAGCTCCACCTCCGCACCCTCGGGGGCGAGCTTGACGGCGGCCTCGGCGAGCTGGCGGTTGTGCGAACCTGCGCGAAGGCTGCCGACGAGGGCGAGGATACGAACAGACATGCTGACTCCCACGTAGTGAAGGACGGCTCCGAAACACTGCCGTTACGATCCGGACCAGGGTCCGTTTATTGTTCTAGCATCCTAACCGGACCGCGGTCCAGTTTTGTTCCCGATGCTTTACGCTGGCTTCATGGCCACCGTCCCACCCCCCTTCCCGACGCCCCAGGAGTCCGTCGGCCATCCTGAGCTGCTCCAGCTGGGCACCGCCCTGGAGCCCGACGAGCCGTGCCTGCGAGCCGACGCCGCGCGCAACCGGGCCCGGCTGCTGGAGGCCGCCGCGCGGCTGGTGGCGGAGCGCGGCGCGGACGCCGTCACGATGGAGGCGGTGGCCGCCGAGGCCCGCGTGGGCAAGGGCACGGTCTTCCGCCGGTTCGGCGACCGCACCGGCCTGCTGACGGCGCTGCTCGACCACTCCGAGAAGAAGTTCCAGGCCGCCTTCCTCGCCGGGCCGCCGCCGCTCGGCCCCGGAGCGCCGCCCGTGGAGCGGCTGCGCGCGTTCGGCCACGCGATGCTGCGCCGCTCGGCCGACGAACTGGAGCTGCAGCTGGCGGCCGAGCCGGGCGCCAGCCGCCGCTTCACCGCCCCGCCCCGCCGGGTGCTGCGCCACCACGTGGCCATGCTGCTGCGCCAGGCCGTTCCGGAAGCGGACTGCGAACTGCTCTCCCACACGCTGATGGGCCAGCTCGACCCGGCGCTGATCCACCACCTGACCAGGCAGTGCGGGATACCCATGGCCCGCCTGGAGGACGCCTGGGCCGACCTCGTCGACCGGGTGACGGGCACGGCCACGGGCGGCTGAGCGCCCGCCCGTGGCTCCCGTGACCGCTCACGGCTTCCTCGCAACTCCCCCGCCCGACAGGCGTATTGGGGCTTCTGCCAAGATGCCGTACGTCATGGTGCAGATACCCAAAACGCCCGCGCCCCCGTCGCCCGCACCGCTGCGCTCCGTGCCCACGAGCGCCGATGTGGCCCGCCTGGCCGGCGTCTCGCGCGCGACCGTCTCCTACGTCCTCAACAACACCAGCGCCGTACGGATCAGCGAGCCCACCCGCCGCCGGGTCCACGAGGCCGCGAAGGAACTCGGGTACGTCCCGCACGCGGCGGCCCGCAGCCTGCGCGCCGGGCACAGCCGTATGGTCCTGATCCCCGCGCCGACCTTCCCCGTCGGCCCGCTCTACAGCCGGTTCCTCGCCGACCTCCAGGGTGCGCTCGGCAGCCTGGACTACACGGTGGTGCAGTACGGCACCGGCGGCCCGCACGGCGACGAAGCCGCCCGCGCCTGGGCCGAACTGCGGCCCGTGGCGGTGCTCATGCCCGGTTCCGGGCTCGGCCCGCGCGGGGTGGCGGTGCTCAAGCGCTCGGGGGCGCGGGCCGTGGTCACCCTCGGCCCCGAGACCATCGAGGGCGCGCACGCCCTGCTCATGGACCACGACGTGGTCGGCCACAGCGCGGGCTCTCACCTCTACGACCGGGGCAGGCGCCGTATCGGCGTCGTCGTCCCGCAGGAACCCGGCCTGGAGGCGTTCTCCACGCCCCGGCTCGCCGGTGTGCGCGCGTCCCTGCGGGGCACCGACGCCACCGTGACCGAACTGCCCCTCGCCTACGACGAGGAGGCCGCCGCCCGCCTCGCCGCCCGCTGGCGGGGCCTCGGCCTGGACGCGGTGTTCACCTACAACGACGAGTACGCGATGCTGCTCATGCGGGCCCTGCAGGACGAGGGCATCCGCATCCCCGAGGAGACGGCCGTGATCGGCGCCGACGACCTGATGCTCGGCCGGCTGCTGCGGCCGCGGCTCAGCACGGTCCGCCTGGAACTGCCCTCCGGCCGGGAACTCGCCGAACTGGTCGACCGCGCCGTACGCAAGCCCGGTACCGAGCCGGAGACGCACAAGGTGCTCGGCGCGACGGTACTGCACCGCGAGTCGAGCTAGCCGACCCTGCCGGGTGCGGCTCGTCGGCTTCACACGGCAGCCGGTCGGGTTCGCATGGCCACTGCTCGGGTTCGCGGGTGGCCGGTCGGGTTCGGATGGCCACTGCTCGGGTTCGCGGGTAGCCGGTCGGGTTGGGGTGGCGGCGGTTTCGTTCGCGTGGCCACCACTCGGCTTCGCTTGGCAGCCGGTCGGGTGCGCGCGGCAGTTGCTCGGAGATCCCGCGGTCACGGTCGGGGATTCCCCGGTCAGCGCTCGGGATCGCGCGGCAGGGGTCCGGTTCGTGCGGCGACCGGTCGGGTTCGCGCAGCCACCGCTCGGCAGCGACTCGGGATCGCCGGTCGGTTCGCGCGGCGACCGATCCGGACCGGGGCCCGCGATCCGGACCGCGCGGCCCCCGGCTCGCACCGCGCGTCCCCCGGCCCAGACCGCACGGGCCTCGGCTCGCACCGCGCGTCCCCCGGTCCAGACCGCACGGGCCTCGGACCGCACCACGCTG